>JANWWJ010000005.1 GCA_025056305.1 Chitinophagales bacterium
AATGGTAAACAAGACGCTGTGCGTCATGGCCTGATCCACTGCGGCGTAATTGAGGTAATTGGTGCCGGCAACGTAGGCCAGCAGGATCAAGGCTACAACCCGGTCGGAAAAATAGCGCAGCAACAGAAGGCGCAACAGAAAGACACCTAGCAGGCTGTAAAGAAACATGCCGGCGCCGATGGCAAACTGGTAGGGGAAGGAAAATCCGTCGGCCGGTGCGGAGCGACTTATTAGAGCATAAGCATGGCCTGCAAGAAAAAAAGGCAACATGGTCAAAGCCAGGCCGGAAGGATATTTGAAGACGCAATTGCCCGTGAGGGGATGTGTATGGGCTTGTTGCATTTTGGGAGCAAAGCGATACTGAATTATCACAGAGTCCAGGTAGGCGCAATGTTTGAGGTCTTGATAGATGAACAGCGCTGGCAGGTATTGGTAATAGCCGCTTACATCCCAACCGAAAGTGGCCTCAGATTGTGTTTTGTTCCAACGCGGATAAAAGCAAAAAGCCACATAACACATTAGCAAGTAACAGCCGATCAGGCAGAAAAAGGATAGCCGGTTTTCTGGTGCAGGGATGAGTAACCTGATTACATTCATAGAACACTTCACAAGGTAATTGAGCAAGCAGCAGCGGGAAGGTAAGATAACTTGTGATGGTATCGATATACGGCGTATGCACTTGCTTAGGTTTCGGAAACCAGTTGCATTTTACTTAGCGTCAGGACCGGCGGGCGGTATGCTTCACATCCAAAAAGAAAAAAGCCGCCTATCGGCGGCTTTAAGTATTAAGAAAATGGCAAATCACTTAGGCGGTTGCTGCTGCGTGGCTCCTTTACGATCTTTTACAGACGTGGGTCCCTGTTGCTGGGTACCCGGACGATCGGTCACACTTTGTGGACCCTGCTGAGTGGTTCCTGGACGGTCTTGAACTGTTCCTCCCGTAGGTTCTTCTTTCTTTGGATGGGCCGAAGATTGCTTCTTGCTTCCGGTAGGCTTTTTCATGGCCGCCGCCATCATGGAGTCGGCCCGATGTTTTGCCGTGGTCATGACCTCATCCATGCAGGCTTTCATCACTGAGTCGGTAAGTGCCTGCAACCGCGCTTGAGCAATGGAATCTGCTTTGGCAATAGCCTTACTGTTGTCAACGGGTTGGCAGGAAAGGGCGGTAAGTGCAACGGATAATGCGAAGATTGGAATTGCAATTGCTTTCATTTTTTTCAGTGCTTTTTGGTTTAACCATTACATGCCCCCATGGGCAGCAGCCATCGCTTTGTAGATGGAGTCCGTTTTTTGCTGGATCCACGTCGCCTTATTGGTTTCGCAGTTTTGGACAGCTTGCTGTAAAGCAGCCTCTTTTCCAGCGTTGAATACTGAATCGGCACGTTGCATGATCGCAGCCTCATCCATCGGCTTTCCGCGCTGGCATCCGCTTGAGCCGATCCATATAGGAAGGCATGCCAGCAGCACTAAACGAAAGGTTTTCATCGGTTCTGGTCAAATTTTATTGCGCCAAAGGTACGGCTTTTGCCCTTTCTGCTGCAACATAATTATTGGCATGACGCCTGATGATGCATGCAAATCAGGGAAGCTCATTTTGTATGTTTGCTTGAGTTGCTTTCAGACATGCAGGGGCTGCCGCAAGTGTTTTCACTATTTATGGGAGTGGTAGTCTTTGTCTTTTGGTCGTGTAAAGATCCCTGCAAAGGTGTTTATTGTGTCCATGGTGCGTGTGTCGATGGGCGATGCCAGTGTAAGTCCGGCTACATCGGCGACAGTTGTTCTGTAGAGTGGAAAAGCCTGTTTTTCGGAACCTACAATGTTTATGACGTATGTAGCATGACGGGCATTTCCATGTACACGGTGAACATCAAGCAAGACTCAACAGGTTTGTTCAATGTTTTGATTGCCAACTTTGCCAATTCTTTTGCGGGCGACGTGCAAGCTAAAATTTCAGGTAACACGATTACCATTCCCTTACAAAGTCCGGACAACGATCACCGCGTCGTGAGCGGCTCAGGCACTTTTTACAACCAGGATAGCATCAGTATGTCATATCGAATTTCTTCAAGCCAGGGTTGGGAAAACATTTGTGATCAATCGTATTGGAAAAAATAGAGGTGCCGGGAATTCGTTATTTTTCCCGTTGAGAATAGTTGGAACGGAAATTGTCCTAAGCTGTTAAGATGAGAGCATTTTGGGTAAAGGGTCTGCTTTTGATGGCAACGGTATGCCAGGCACAGAGCGAGGGGCGGATGTTGCCGTTGATGGTTGTAGGGAGTGACACCTTTCCGGTATGTACATTGCACGAGGTGGTGGTCGTTAGCAAGCGGACGTTTGCCTCGCAGGCTGATCAACACCGCTTTAATCAGTTAAGACGCAACATTCTTGTCGTTTATCCATATGCCAAAGAAGCCGCGGCATTGTTCCGTGAGATCAACAGCGATCTAGCGCGCATGGATAAGAAGAAAGATCGCAGAAAATACCTCAAGCAAAAGGAGCGCGAGCTGGATGCCATGTATAGTTATACGTTGCGAAACATGACCGTAACTCAAGGCGATTTGCTGGTAAAACTCATTGCGCGGGAAACGGGGATGAGCGTTTTTACCTTAATTGAGGAGTTAAAAAATCCACTTTCCGCTTTTTATTGGGATAAGGCCACCACCTTCTTCGGCTATTCCTTAAAACAACAATATGACCCCCAGGAACACCGTGATATAGAGCTGATTGTTCGTTCGCTGGAAGAAGCCTACTGACCGTACATAGCTAGCTGAACAATAGTTTCAACCCGCAATTCATTCATACAGCGAAAGTGACCCAGGGGGCAGCGGTGAAAGCCTAACTTAGAGCAGGGACGACACCAAAGGCCTTTGCGCTCAACGATGAAACTTTCTGCAGGCTCCGAGCCAAAGTAGGGGGTCATTCCAAAGGCAGGTACCGTATTGCCCCAAACAGAGACCATGCGCTTGCGAAAGGCAGCAGCGATATGCATTAATCCGGTGTCGTGTGTGATCACCACTTTAGCTTGCCTTATCAAGGATGCAGACTGATGCAGGGAAAACATACCACAACCATTCACCACTTTGTAGGGAAAGGCCTGGTGTAGGAGGTCACCGGTGGCTTTTTCCTCTGGGCCTCCTAGTAGGACGATGGGCAGAGGTAAGCGTGCCGTCAACTGTTGTAACTGTGCCAAAGGAAGGCGTTTGGTGGCATGAGCGGCACCGATGGCAATAGCTGCATAACCGTGCACGTGGGATAAAGGCAATTGATCAAGGTTGATTTCCTCCTGTGCCGGGATGAAATAGTCTAAACCGCGACCATCGTTTCGCACACCAAGGCTGCGTACCACATCGAGGTAACGGTCAACGACATGTACCGGAGGTAGCCAGTTGATTTTAAAATGCACCAGCAACCACTTTTCCAGGTTGAACTTATGCAGTGCGGCAGAGGGCTTGTTTAATAACCAGCGGACCAAAAGCGATTTGCGGTTGTTATGGAGGTCGGCAACGAAATCGTAGTTGTTGGAGCGCAATCGGCGCACCAAAGAGGGCAGCGACTCCCGGTTGTGCTGATAAAAAATGTTGTTCAAATATGGATTAGCCTCATGAATGTGTCGGTAGCGCTCGCTGGTTAATAGATCTATAGTGGCCTGCGGGAACGATTTACGTAAGCAGCGGATTACCGGGCTAATGAGGACCAGGTCGCCGATGCTGCTGTAGCGGATGAGCAAAACGCGCACGTCCGCAAAGGTTAAAAGGCTCAACTTATCTTTATTTAGCTTTAAGGCAACTTTTGAGATCTATGTCCGTACCAGAAATATGGATTACTTAAATTTTTGAGCCAATGCGTTTTGCCTTCTTTTTCTGTAATGCGCTGCTTGTGCTTGCATTGAGCATGTTTGAGGCAACAGCTCAGTGTTCCCTTGCATTACCCGGAAATGTAAAAGCTAAAAATCAGACAAGCTGTTCGGTGGATATCAGCTGGAAAGCCGTTTCGGGTAGCAGTTATTATAAGGTGCGTTACCGCATTCATGGTACATTGACATGGGAGTACAGTGCGGAGCTTTATGCCACTTCTTATACGGTAAACAACTTAGCTGCAAGTACGCTATATGAATTTGCCGTTGCCAGTTTTTGCAGCGATGGATCAACACAAGGATATTCCGCACCTGTTTCGAAAGAAACAAAAAAATGCACTGCGCCTGCGAACGTGACGGTATCTGCCGTTACTGTTTCATCAGCTACCATAAACTGGACAGGCTTATGTGGGAGCACGACGTTTACCCTGCAATACCGAACACAGGGTTCTTCGTCGTGGAATAAAATAAAAAACATTAACAGCTATTCTTACACGCTCACAGGTTTAACCATGAGCAGCACCTATGAGGTTCGCCTACAAACCAATTGTGGCAGTGGAAATAGCGGCTGGACTTCCATCATAGCCTTCACGACGGCTTCCAATACGCTACCCGGGCGAAATATCATTCTCTATGTCCTTGACGATGCCCGATACGATGCTTTCAGTGTGAACGGCGGGCCGTCATGGTTCGTAACGCCTGCTATCAACAGTTTGGCCAATGAGGGGGCAAACTTTAAGCTATCCATACCCACCACTTCTCAATGCGCCCCAAGCAGAGCAAGCATCTACACCGGTGTTTATGCACACGTGCATGGGGTTGAGAAAAACGGCGACGCCATGAATTCGGGTGTGCCGCTGATACAGCAAATACTCAAGGATCACGGCTACCACACCGGCTTTGTTGGTAAGTATGGTCAATATTTAGGTGATCCTCAAGGATTTCATTGGTGGGCTACCTCCGACGGCAATGTTTATGAAAATGCCACCTATCGGATAAACGGGGTGGACACCTTGATTGTCGGGCATATTACAGATGTCTATCAACAGCTGGCAATGGATTTTCTCAACAGCGTGCCTGCCGGAAAACGATTCGCCCTGTTCTTTTTTACACGGGTTCCGCATGAACCCACTCAACCTCGAGCTTCCGATGCTTCTTTATATGTGAATGAACCGTTACCCTTTCCGTCAAATTTTTCTTTCTATACCAACAACTATCCTTCCTTTTATACATCGGGAATCTGGACTGCCGATTCCGCCGCAGTACGAGAAAAGATCTTGAAGACGTTTCAATCGCTAGCAGGTGCAGAAGCCAACGTTGCCGCTTTGCTTTCTTGGTTAGACAGCAAGGGCTTAAAAGACAGCACCCTGTTTGTATTGACTAGCGACAATGGCTACCTCATGGGTGAACATAAACTCAAAGAAAAAGTTCTTGCCCTCGAGGAATCCATACGGGTGCCGTTGTTTGTCCGATATCCCAAGTGGTTTGCTCCGGGAACGGTAGTCACTCAGTCGATCTCCGCAAACCTTGATATTGCAGTGACTTTACTGGAATTGGCCGGAATTCCAAATATTTACGGAATGCAAGGGATAAGCTTGCGCAGCCAAGCTGCAGGCTCGGTGTCCAGAACAGCCTTGTTTTACCAAACGGGTTGGGATCCTTATTACGCCAAACTCCGTGCAGTGCGAACCCTTACAGATATCTTTATTCGTTCGTATTGCAAGTCCACTTGTGAAGAGTTTTATGACCTGGTTGCCGATCCGAAACAAAACAGCAATCAGATTTTCAATCCATCCTATGCATCGGTCATTGCCATGCGAAAGGTTACACTCGATAGTCTGCGTACCGTTTATGGAGATTACACGCCAACCAAGAAAACCTGTTCATTGGTTACTACAGGTTCGCGTGCCGGCATGCTAAACGCAGCATCACCGGACATTCGTCTTCTGGTTTTCCCCCAACCGGCTGACGAACAAATTACCATTACTGTAGATGAAATTGATTTTACAGAAGTAGCTCTGGCAATCACCGACCTGCAAGGTCGTTTGCTGTGGCAGGGAACAATTTGTGCAGGGGAGCCGCTAGCAAGGATTTACACGGCATCCTGGCCTGCAGGGGTTTATGTGGCCTCGGCAACAATTGCGGGACAGCCCGTTGTTTACCGGACATTTGTTAAGAACTGAAATTTGCCACATTTATGAGGGTAAGTATAGTTTCAGTAATCATCATCACGATAGCGGCATTGCATTTCGTAAATGCACAATGCTCATTATCTGTTCCGCAAGGGCTAAAAGCAAAGAACATCACCAGTTGCTCGGTTGAATTAACGTGGAAAAAGGTCAACGGGGCCAGTTATTATCAGGTGCGCTACAAGCTCGCTTCCGAATCGCTGTGGCATTATTCCGAATCCATTACCACCACCAAGCTGACGCTTACCGGATTGCTTGCTTCTTCCTCATACCATTTTGCCGTGGCCAGCTTTTGCAGCAATGGGACTACGGCCGGTTATTCCAATGCCCTTACGGCTACCACAGCAGCATGCACAAAACCGTCGTCGCTATCCGTTATGGTACTGTCGGCTACTTCGGCAAAACTGTCATGGACCGTGGCATGTCCTATCACACAGTTTACCGTTCAATACCGCAAGATGGGGGTGAGTACATGGACCACCATCAATGCAATTTCAGGACTTGAATATACCCTTAACGAACTTGAAGCCACGACCACTTATGAATGCAGGGTCCGAAGCGAATGTCCCGATGCCAATTCAGGCTACACCTCAATAGTCACCTTCTCCACACCCATGCATCCCCCGCATCCAAGTAAAAACATAGTAATTATTTTTTTAGACGATGGACGTTACGACTCTTATGTGCCTACGGGTGCTCCAGCATGGGTTCATACGCCGGCCATCAACCGGATCGCTTTGGAAGGGGCCAATTTCAAGATCGCCATCCCTACTACTTCGCAATGTGCCCCGAGCCGGGCTAGTGTATATACCGGCTTATATGCGCATAGCCATGGGGTGTTGCGGAATGGCGATACGCTCAACAAATCGTTGCCGTTGATTCAAAGCATCCTGCAACAACGCGGATACTATACCGGCTTTATTGGAAAATTCGGACAAAAGCTGGGCAATCCCCGCGGCTTTCATTGGTGGGCAGAAAGCTCGGGGACTACCTTTATGAACGATACCTACACCATAAATGGAATAAAACAGACCAAGCCAGGTCATATTAGTGATGTTGATAATACCTTAATAAAGGAATTTTTAGCGACCGTGCCCCCCAATACCCCTTTTGCGCTGTTCTTCTTTACGCGCATCCCGCATTCTCCCACCACTCCAAGGCCCGAGGACGAAGGGCTCTATTTAAACGACACGATGCCGTTTCCTACCAACTTTGGCTTTTACACTAATCTTTATCCCAGTTATTACAAATTGCGCCGTTGGTCGGCTGATTCAGCGGAAGTGCAACAGGAAATATTAAAAACTTTTCAATGTTTAAATGGGGCTGAGGTCAATACCGACACCATCTTTCGCTTGTTGGAGCAACGTGGTGTTTTGGACAGTACACTCATCATCTTCAGCAGCGACAATGGCTATTTGATGGGGGAACACTCCATGCTAGGTAAGGTGGTGGCACTGGAAGAATCGATACGTGTGCCGCTTTTCGTGCGGTATCCGCCGTGGTTTCCAGCTGGCACTGTCGTGGACAATCAAATAGCAGCCAATATTGACATACCGGCCACCCTGCTCGAGTTTGCAGGTATTCCAAATACCTATGGATTCCAGGGGGTTTCGCTGCGGGCTTTAGCTCATGGGGAGATAACCCGCCAGGCCCTGCTTTATGAATTTGGCGGCGATTCCAAGATTCCTGCCATTCGTGCTGTGCGAACTTTAACCGATAAATACATCCGCAGCTACTGCACCAGTCAAACCGAAGAGTTCTACGATTTAATTGCTGATCCCAAGGAGAATAACAATCAAATTTTCAATCCTGCCTATCAGAGTATCATCCATCAACGAAGATTGTTGTTAGACAGCTTGCGTCAGCTTTTCAACGACACAGAGCCGCCACTAAGCAATTGCTATCTGGAGAATGTAAGCCGCTTGGAGCTCGCACAACAACCGGGCCTGGTACATCCCAATCCTGCCCAACACAGCGTGGTGGTACAGTCAGGTATAAAAGGTCCGGTGCATGTCGAAATCATAGATTTGTTAGGACGCTTGCAGAAAAGTTTTAATTTTCAAGATGGTCAACAGTTTGCGGTACCTCTTGATGGAATGAGCTCGGGTATTTATGTGCTGCATTGCACAAATGGAAATACACACAAGCGCATCCACTTAGTTGTACAGACACCTTGAAACAATCTTGGAGGCAGAGCATCCGAGTCCGGTGGCAAAAATTATTCTGATAGGCTCGGCTCATCCTTTCCGCGGTGGGTTGGCAGCCTTCAACGAGCGCCTGTTGTCGGCATGGCTGAATCAAGGCCACCAGGCTTGCATCTACACTTTTACGGTTCAATATCCGGAGTGGCTTTTTCCCGGCAAGTCGCAGTACAGCAACCGGCCCAGGCCGGAATTACCCATTCGCCAGGCCATTCATTCGCTAAACCCGATTAACTGGTTCAGACATGGTTTGCATATCCGTCGGCTAAAGCCAGACCTGCTGGTATTCAAATTTTGGTTGCCCTACATGGGGCCCTGCTTTGGCACGTTGGCGCGGCTGGTGCGTGGGAACCATGCGACCCGCGTAACGGCTATATTGGACAACGTGATCCCACACGAGCATCGTGTTGGAGACAAACTTTTTACCCGCTATTTTTTAAAAGCATGCGATTGCTTCGTGGTCATGTCGGCACAGGTGGAGCGTGACTTAAGCAATCTCGGATTCTTTCAGCCCATCCTGCGGTTGTTTCATCCGCCTTACGATTACGGTCCCGCACCCGATCAAAAAACGGCACGAAAACTATTAAATCTGCCTGATGATGGCCTGTACGCCTTGTTCTTCGGCTTCGTTCGCCGATACAAAGGCCTTGACCTTTTGTTAGAGGCGCTGGCTGACGCCCGTTTGCGTTCGCTCAACATCAAACTCCTGGTGGCTGGTGAATTTTACGAGCCTGTTGCTTCATACCGCCACATGGTGGAGGAGCTAAACCTTGTCGGCAACGTGATCTTTCATGATTGGTTTATTGAAGACGAACACGTACCTCTATATTTAAGCGCCTGTGATCTGGTGGTACTTCCCTACCGGGAGGCAACGCAAAGTGGCATCGCGCATTTGGCCTTTCACTACGGTAAGCCAGTGCTGGCTACTGCAGTGGGAGGTTTACCTGAAGTAATCATTCCGTATCGGAACGGATTGCTTGCCGATCCCCATCCAACAGCTCTGGCCGAGGCCTTATATAAGCTGGCCGACAGGGAATTGCTCTTTCGGCTAAGCCAAGGTACCAGCAGCCCTGTCGAGCAGTTGTGGGATCGATTTGCTGCCTCAGTGGTGGAGGGTTGTTTAGGCAAAATGAAAATGTAAAAATCATATCTTTGCGCCGCCAAAATCAAATTGCGAATGCTCATCATTGACGCACGGGAAGCCGAGTCGTTAGATAAAGCGCTCAAGAAATACAAGAAAAAATTTGAAAAGGCAGGCATTTTGAAGGAGCTGCGCCGCCGTCAGGCGTATATTAAACCCTCCGTTGAGCGTCGGAATACCATTCTCCGTGCGATTTTCCGTGAAAAGATGAATCATCAAAATTGACGACCCCATCTTTCGCTACTTAGGGGTGTTGCGGTTGGCTGCTCTACAGTGCTTTTTTACATTTGCCTGAGGGCAGGCCTCGATGGAGCTGGCGACTTTCTTCAATTATCTTCAATACGAAAAACGTTATAGCCCACATACGCTTGCGGCTTACCGCAACGATCTGCAGCAATTTTGTTCCTTTTTATCCTCGACCTACCAGATCCGGGAGGCCAGAGAAATAGCGGCGCAGCACATCCGTTCATGGATTGTATACATGGTAGAACACCAGGTGGGTGCCCGCAGCATCAATCGAAAAATTTCGGCTTTACAGAGTTTCTTTCGTTTCCTGAAACGGAGTGGCAAGTTACAAGCCAATCCGATGCGCGGCATAACGGCACCTAAGGCCCCGAAACGGCTTCCGGACTTTATTCCGAGTAGTCATCTGCAGCATTTGTTCAACAGCATCGAGCATGGCAACGACTTTCCCGGCTTGCGCAACCGCCTGATCCTGGAATTGCTGTATGCTACCGGCATGCGTCGGGCCGAACTCATTGCGCTTAGCGATGACGCCATTGATTGGAACCGCAATTACGTGCGGGTGTTGGGTAAAGGCAACAAGCAGCGCTTGATTCCAATTGGAGTAAGTCTTCAAGAATCAATAAAAAAGTATCTTGAAGTAAGAAACCAACATTTCGGGCGAAGCAGTTTTGCACGTTTGGTTGTTTCGGATCGTGGAAAAGAAATGAATCCACGCAGCGTTTATGAAATTGTGCGGCGTTTGTTAAAGCAGATGTCTCATGTATCACGGTGCAGTCCGCATGTATTGCGCCATACGTTTGCTACGCACTTGCTTAGCAACGGAGCAGAACTACAGGCGATCAAGGAGCTGTTGGGGCATGCTTCGTTGGCCGCTACGCAGGTGTACACCCATAATACCGTGGAGCAACTTAAAGCCATCTACCGGAAAGCACATCCTAAAGCATAAGATTATGAAAGGAACACAAAACCGGAATTTGCCGATTCAAATTCACTCTATTCATTTTGACACCGACCGGAAGCTGGAGCAACGCATTCAAGAAAAGCTTAACAAGTTAAATCGCTTCTGTTCGCGTATTGACGGGATTCAGGTGATCCTAAAACTGGATCACAATAAAGGGGTGGTTAAGGACAAGATCGCCGAAATAAGGGTGCATGTACCGGGGAAAACTTTATATGCGGAAGAGAGCAGTAAACTCTTCGAAGAAGCAGTTGATTTCGCTGTTGATGCAATCGTGCGTCAGGTAAAAAAGCACATGGAAAAGATCCGTGAGTGAGGGGGCCGGCACGGTAAAGTCAATTCTGTAAGTATATTTGCACACCTTTTTGAAAAAGGCAGCATAGTGGTATGGCCATTTCAAGGCCATGCATTGAAAAGAAGAGATAGCAGGCGCGTTCTGCGGTGGCTTGCCAACCGGAGTGGCCAACAGGCCGATGTAGCTCAGTTGGTTAGAGCTACTGATTTGTAATCAGTGGGTCGGGGGTTCGAGTCCCTCCATCGGCTCGCAAGCAGCTTCGGAAACAAACGGAGCGGTTGCACTGCATCGGGGAGATACCAAAGTGGCCAACTGGGCCTGACTGTAAATCAGGTGGCTTTACGCCTTCGTAGGTTCGAATCCTGCTCTCCCCACGAAAGCCACCCCTTAAGCAGGTGAGGGAAATAAGCAGCCGGGGTTGGCTGATGGCATGCGGGAGTAGCTCAGGTGGTAGAGCATCAGCCTTCCAAGCTGAGGGTCGCGGGTTCGAGTCTCGTCTCCCGCTCCAAGGTTCTAATCGCAGGACGCCCACAGGCCAATGTAGCTCAGTTGGTAGAGCACATCCATGGTAAGGATGTGGTCGCCGGTTCGATTCCGGCCATTGGCTCGGCGCTCGCCATCAGCAAGCCTTGTAGCTTAAAGGAAAGAGCGGCTGCGCATCGGGCAGCAGGTGTTCTGATCGTGTCGGAACCAAGGCTCAGGATCTAAGATCCTTGAAAGAAAAATTATAAAAACAATTAATTTAAAAAATGGCAAAGGAAAAATTTGAACGCACAAAACCTCATGTGAACGTAGGAACCATCGGCCACGTTGACCACGGCAAAACCACGCTTACATCGGCCATTACGTACGTATTGTCCAAGCAGGGGCTGGCTGAGATGAAGACGTACGATGCCATCGACAATGCTCCGGAAGAAAAAGAGCGAGGCATCACCATCAACACAGCTCACGTGGAATACCAGACGGCCAATCGGCATTATGCCCACGTAGATTGCCCTGGCCATGCCGACTACATTAAAAACATGGTCACCGGTGCCGCTCAGATGGACGGGGCCATTCTGGTGGTCGCTGCTACCGATGGGCCCATGCCCCAGACCCGTGAGCACATCCTGCTGGCCCGCCAGGTTGGTGTGCCTAAAATTGTTGTGTATTTAAATAAGGTGGATTTGGTGGACGACCCCGAACTCCTCGACCTTGTTGAAATGGAGGTGCGCGAACTGCTCAACTTCTATGGCTTTGATGGCACGAATGCAGCCGTAATCCGCGGTTCAGCCCTCGCTGCACTAAATGATGATCCCGCTGGCATTAAATCCATACAAGACCTTTTGGATGCCATTGATCGCGAAATCCCAGTACCGCCTCGTGCCAAAGACAAGCCCTTCCTGATGCCAATTGAAGACGTATTCTCCATCACCGGACGCGGTACGGTAGCCACTGGCCGAATCGAGCGTGGCGTTATCCGAACTGGCGACCCGGTAGAAATCGTGGGTCTGCAGGAGCAGTCGCTAAAATCAACGGTTACTGGCGTAGAAATGTTCCGCAAGATTTTAGATGAAGGCGAGGCAGGAGATAACGTCGGGCTGTTGTTGCGGGGCATAGAAAAAGACGACATTCGCCGCGGTATGGTGGTCTGTGCTCCGGGTACGGTGACTCCCCACACCGAATTCAAATGCGAAGTGTACGTGCTCAGCAAGGAAGAAGGTGGCCGTCATACCCCCTTCTTCAGCAACTACCGTCCTCAATTTTACATGCGAACCACCGATGTGACCGGCGAAATAAGACTGCCTGAAGGAGTGGAAATGGTCATGCCGGGTGATAACGTGAGCTTATTTGTCAAGCTGATTACGCCGGTGGCTATGGAAAAGGGGCTGCGGTTTGCCATCCGGGAAGGTGGCCGCACAGTAGGGGCCGGTCAGGTTACGGAGATCATCAAGTAATTTTGCCATAACCAAGCAGAAGGTTACAGGTTTTGATCCCTGTAACCTTTTGCCATTGACCACATGAGCGGAACGAACACGGGCATAGTTCAATGGTAGAATAGCGGTCTCCAAAACCGTTGATGGGAGTTCGAATCTCTCTGCCCGTGCAAATTCATTAGTGCATGAAGCGTGTTCGGGAGTATTTTTCCGACATGTACGTCGAAATGACGCAAAAGGTGTCATGGCCCACTTGGGAAGAGCTCCAAGAGAGTTTGGTGGTTGTGTCGGTAGCCATTTTGCTGCTCACCTTTGTGGTATGGATCATGAATGAAATTTCCAACCTGACCATGACCACTTTTTACCAACTGTTCAGATAAGATTGTGCTGCATGACACAAGAGAAGAAATGGTATGTGATGAAGGTGCTCAGCGGCAAGGAGCGCAAGGTCCGCGATTACGTAGAAGGAGAGATCCGGCGCAGCGGTTGGCAACATATCATAACGCAGGTACTGGTACCTATGGAAAAAGTATATAAAGTCAAAGAGGGCAAGAAGGTCATCAAAGAGCGCGTCTTCTTTCCCGGTTACGTTTTGATCGAAGCCGACCCGGCCTTAATGACCACCGACATTTTAAATGCCATACGTCAGGTAAGTGGTGTGTTGGGCTTTTTAGGGGGAAACAACCCTCAGGCCTTGAGGAAATCAGAAGTTAACCGCATCCTTGGAAAGGTAGATGAAATGGCTGAGGCCGGAGAAACACTTACCGAGCCCTTTTTGGTGGGCGAGAATGTTAAAATCATTGATGGTCCCTTCAATACTTTTATTGGCGTGATTGAAGAAGTAAATGAACAAAAGAAGAAGCTTAAAGTAAACGTTCGCATTTTTGGACGTAAAACGCCGGTAGAACTTTCGTTTGGGCAGGTTGAAAAGGCATAGCCAAAAAGTTTTTTAATGCACAGAAATTTTAATTTTTCACACAATGGCTAAAGAAATTGAGGCATACGTTAAGCTGCAGGTTAAAGGAGGCCAGGCTAATCCGGCCCCGCCTATAGGACCGGCTCTTGGTTCCAAGGGGGTTAACATCATGGAGTTTTGTAAACGCTTCAACGCCCAAACGCAGGATAAACTGGGCAAAACCTTACCTGTCATCATTACCGTTTACAAAGACAAATCGTTTGATTTTGTCATCAAGCAGCCACCGGTATCCGTAAGCATTCTGGAGGCGATCAAGAAAGAAAAAGGAAGCGCCGTACCTAACCGAAATAAGATTGGCACAATTACGTGGGAACAGATCCGTAAGATTGCGGAGGAAAAAATGCCTGATCTGAACTGCTTCACACTCGAAAGTGCCATGAAAATGGTTGCAGGCACAGCCCGGTCTATGGGGGTGGTTGTAGAAGGTAAGGAACCCTGGAAATCATGATTAGTGATCAAGATGGTTGGCCGGAACGGTGTTCCGGAAAAGCCTCCTTTCTTTTTGATGCCGGCAAGCCCCAGCATCAGTGTCGGGTAGCCCGGCATAACGGTTTCCCTAAAACTTTTTTTTATGCATGAACTGGGTACCCGCAATCCCGCTCACAGCATTGCTCAATACGGCATCCGGGGAAAACACACGGCATTCTGGAATCTAAGTCCCGACCAGCTCATCGATCGCACTGTCGAACTGGGTTTGGGTACCCTTACCTCCACTGGCGCATTGGCCGTAGATACCGGTGAATTCACCGGTCGCGCGCCGAAAGACAAGTACATCGTCCGTGATGCCGTAACCGATTCCACGGTCTATTGGGGAGAAGTAAACCAACCTTTTGAGGAAAAGTATTTCGAGCCTTTGCTGGCGGAATTGTTGGAGTACCTTTCCAACAGGGACGTTTACATCAAAGACGCCTATGCCTGTGCAGATCCGGCTTATCGTCTGAACGTACGGGTGATTACGGAATTGCCCTGGGCAGCTTTGTTTGTGAGCAATCTTTTTTTGCGTTTTGCTGAAGATGAGCTGCTGTCGGCAACTCCACACTGGGTGATTTTTCATGCACCGGGTTTTAAGGCTCGTCCTGAACGCTATGGGTTGCGAGCGGGCAACTTTGCCATTCTCAACTTTAGCCGACGCACCATTTTGATTGGAGGTACTGCCTATACGGGAGAGATCAAGAAAGGCATTTTTACGGTTCTGAATTATGTGTTGCCCCAGCAACGAAACATCTTAAGCATGCATTGCTCAGCCAATCAAGGCTCCCAGGGTGACACGGCCATTTTCTTTGGACTGAGCGGTACGGGCAAAACAACGCTGAGTGCCGACCCCAATCGATGCCTGATCGGCGATGATGAACACGGTTGGAGCGACCACGGCATTTTCAACTTTGAAGGGGGCTGCTATGCCAAGTGCGTCAATCTGTCAGAGGAGAAAGAGCCTCAGATCTTTCGCGCTGTCCGACGCGGTGCTTTGTTGGAAAACGTGCGCTTTTTTGCAGGCACGAATCAAGTGAATTACGATGATATTTCCGTTACCGAAAATACACGGGTCAGTTATCCGTTGCATTATATCGAAAATGCATTAATACCTTCTGTGGGGGGCCATCCGCGAAATATCTTTTTTCTTACCTGCGATGCTTTCGGAGTGCTGCCTCCTATTGCGCGGCTTTCTACAGGTCAGGCCATGTATTGGTTTTTATCCGGCTATACCGCCAAGGTTGCGGGTACCGAAGCTGGCATTACCGAACCCAAAGTCACCTTCTCTACCTGTTTTGGTGCACCCTTCCTGCCGCTCGACCCCAACCGGTACGCTACTATGTTAGCCGACAAACTTCGCAAACATCAAGCTACCGTTTGGCTGGTCAACACAGGTTGGACAGGGGGCCCTTATGGGGTAGGTAGCCGTATGAAACTGAGTTACACGCGCCAGATGATAGCCGAAGCTTTAGCGGGCCGCCTTCATGAAGTCCCCTACAAGATTCATCCGGTATTTAGACTTCATTATCCCGTTCGGTGTGCCGGAGTGCCCGATGAGGTCATGGATCCGCGCAACACGTGGGCTGACCCCTTAGCTTATGATGTTCAAGCGGACAAGCTTGCCATCCAGTTTCGTCGCAATTTCACCAAGTTTGAAGCCACAGCAAGCAAGGAAGCACTCGCCGCTGCCCCTCAGCTCATGAGCGCAGCCACCTAATGTGCCGAGCGATCTCCGGTTTATTCATGGGCCCCGGTGAGCTCTTTTATATTGCCAACACCTCTGACACGCACTTGTTGCTTGATGCCGATGAAGCTCATCATTGCCTGCGGGTGCTTCGGCATCGCCGGGGTCATCGAATATATCTAACCGACGGCAAAGGCGCTCTGTTTTCAGCCGTAATACGTGCCGACAACCCCCGACATTGCGAAGTGGAGCTTGCAGAAAAGCTGCAACAAGAGGCCCCACCTAAACCGTCGGTACATTTGGCTGTCGCTCCCACCAAAAATCTGGATCGTTTTGCGTATTTGTTGGAAAAAGCAACAGAAGTTGGCGTCACGGCCATCACGCCACTGCTGTGCGAACGGAGCCAACGCGAGACGGTCCCGGAACAACGACTTCGAAAAATCATCATTTCGGCCATGAAACAATCGGGGCGCCTTTGGCTACCTTCCTTGCATGGGCCGACCTCGTTTCGGGCATTTGTTTTGCAAGAGGCAGCTAAGCCATTTCCCTGTTTCCTGGCCCATTGTCAAAACAATAATTTGCCCGATCTGCTGTCGTCGTATAAAGGTGAGGCTGAATGTAGCTTGCTCATCGGCCCTGAAGGGGATTTTAGCAGTGAAGAGATCGCTTTTGCAGAGCAACACGGTATAAAAAGTGTATCGCTGGGGAGCAAGCGTCTTCGTACCGAAACAGCAGGGCTTGTAGCTTCGCTGACCGTACTGATTGCCTATGCGTGGAGGCAGAGCGGCTAAAATTATTGCGGCTCTTTTCGTATGCGTGTTTGCCGTTGCAAGCACGACAGCAAGGCCGCCTTCGATACGGTTGGCCCTCTTGAAATACAGGGGAGGGGGCGATTGGTACAACGATGTAAATTCTTTGAAAAACTTAGCCCTGTTTTGCAATCGGGAATTGGGCACCAACCTGCATCCCGAGCATGCTATTGTGGAACCCGATGCGCCGGAAATATTTAATTATCCTTTTGTCTATATGACGGGTCATGGCAACTTCACCCTTTCGCCGGAGGAGGCAGCCAATCTGCGTAACTATTTGATCGGTGGCGGTTTCTTGTTTATCAACGATGATTACGGATTAGACCCATACGTCAGGCCGGCATTAAAAATGATATTTCCGGAACTGGAATTGGTAGAAGTCCCTTTTAGTCATCCGATTTATCGCGATCCCTATCCATTCCCAAACGGCTTGCCCAAGATTCATGAGCACGATCAACAAAGTCCGCGGGGTTATGGTCTGTTTTATGAAGGACGAATGGTGTGTTTTTACAATCACGAAACGGATTTAGGAGATGGCTGGGACGATGTGCACAATGATCCGCCTGAAGTGCGGCTTAAGGCCTTGCAGATGGGCGCCAACATTATTAAGTATGTGTTCTGTGGCAGCAACCTATGAGAGTTGCCCCTGTTGCAGTTGGCGCAGCATGCGGCGAATCAATGCTGGCCCTGCATATATCAAAGCAGTATAGAGCTGAACGGCCTGGGCTCCTGCACGGATTTTTTCTTTTACGTCTTCGGTAGAAAACACGCCCCCGCAAGCGATCAAGGTCAGGTGATTTCCGCAACGCTGCCGGATGAAGCGCACGATTTCTGTTGAACGGGCGGCTAGAGGTCGGCCACTGATGCCGCCGGTACCGAGTTGCTCCAGCATTACGGCTGAGGTCTTCAAGTTGTGACGGCTCATCGTCGTATTGGTGGCAATAATGCCGGCAAGTTTGTGCTTTAGAGTGCAGTCCACCACTTCATCCACTTCGGCAAAAGTTAGGTCGGGAGCAATTTTGACAAAAAGAGGTCGTGGCACTGATGAGGCTGAGTTGTGTTGCTGCACCGCTTCCAGAATCCGATCCAGTCTTTGGCGGTGTTGCAATTCGCGCAACCCTTCTGTGTTGGGTGAGCTTATGTTGATCACCACATAATCGGCCCACTTGTGTAAACGCTGAAAGCAATACACATAGTCATTGACGGCCTGATCGAGTGGGGTGGAGCTGTTTTTGCCAATGTTGATCCCTATTAAAACAGGAAATTTTTTATCTGTTTTCCATTGATAAAATTCCTGGAGCCGTTGGGCGACCACATCGGCGCCTTGGTTGTTAAAACCCATGCGGTTGAGCAATGCCAGATCGGCAGGCAAGCGAAATAGGCGTGGAGGATCGTTGCCGGGCTGTGGTAAAGGGGTCACCGTGCCTACTTCCAAAAATCCAAAGCCCAAAGCTGCAAGGGGTTTCAGGTAGTTGGCATCTTTATCCAGGCCCGCCGCAAGTCCGATGGGATTAGGGAACAAGAGATGGGGTGTTTGAACCTGCAACTTTGGTGAACTCGGCTTCTGAAGACGCATGATCAGAAAAAACAGCCCAGGGACGCGCAGCAACAGTTTCCAAAGTTTTAACGTTAGGCTGTGGGCCCATTCGGCAGGCAAGAGAAACAACAGAGGACGTATCAGCCTGTAACACATGATTACGCGCAAATGTAGCGGGCAGCAAAAAATGTATTAAGTTGAGTGACGCTATGCAGAAGCGGAAAAACATTCCTTTGGCTGAGCGCATGCGTCCGAATCGGCTGGATGAGCTCATCGGGCAGCAGCATTTGGTTGGCCCGGGTCAGGTGCTGCGACGCGTGGTAGAAAGTGGGCAAGCTTATTCCATGATCTTTTGGGGGCCGCCAGGAAGCGGAAAGACTTCCTTGGCCCGTATTCTGGCCCGCGAGCTGAATTTGACCCTGCTGCCTTTAAGTGCCGTAGATGCCGGCGTGCGGGAAGTGCGGATGGCTTTGGAGCAGGCCCGCCGCCTGGGCCAGGCAATTCTTTTTATAGATGAAATCCACAGATTTAACAAAGGGCAGCAAGATGCCTTGCTAGGGCCCGTAGAAAGGGGGCACGTTATCCTGATTGGTGCTACTACAGAAAACCCCTCACTGGAAGTTATCGCTCCGCTGTTGTCCCGATGTCAAGTTTATCAGTTGCATCCTTTAACTCGTGATGATTTGCTTGCGTTATTGCATCGGGCGCTTCATGAGGATGAGGAACTGAAAAGTCGAAAAATAGTATTGCAAGAAACGCAAGCCTTGATGCGGCTGAGTGGTGGGGATGCCCGAAAGCTCTTGAATCTGGTGGAGCAAGTCGTCAAGGTCTCTCCCAAAGATCCGATATGCATTGCCGACGACCTGATTATGCAGGTGGCCCAGCAACGCACCGTTTTGCATGACAAAGACGGCGAGCAACATTACAATCTTATTTCTGCCTTTATCAAATCCATTAGGGGTAGTGACCCTAATGCTGCCGTGTACTGGCTTGCGCGTTTGGTAGCTGGCGGAGAAGATCCGCTGTTCCTTTGCCGGCGCATGATTATCCTGGCCTCAGAAGATATCGGCAATGCCGATCCCTTGGCGCTTCCGTTGGCGGTGGCCTGCTATCAGGCCTTGGAACGCATTGGCATGCCGGAAGGACGCATCGTTATGGCGCAAACGGCAATATATCTGGCCTGCTGTGCAAAAAGCAATTCCAGTTATTTAGCGATTGAACATGCGTTGCAAAGCGTGCAACGACATGGTGAATTAGCCGTACCGATGCATTTGCGTAACGCGCCTACGTCTCTGATGCGTCAATGGGGTTACGGCCAAGGCTACAAGTACGATCATAACCATCCGCAACATTTTTCTGGTCAAGAGTTTCTTCCAGAGCCTTTGCAAGGAACCCGATTTTATGATCCCTCCCTTAATGATAAGGAAGAAGAGCTGCGTCGCTTTTTACGCCAGCGATGGAACGATAAATACGGCTACTAACCTTTCGCCGGCAAGTTAAATTTGCAACTATGGCTTTGGAAATTACTTACTACGGACATTCGTGCTTTGGCGTTAAAGCAGCAGGAAAGCATTTATTGTTTGATCCATTTATTACGGGAAATCCCAAGGCTGCCCACATTGACATAAAACAACTTCAGGCCGACTACGTGCTCATTTCGCATGCCCATGGCGATCATCTAGCTGATGCCTTGACCATATTGAAGAACACGCAGGCCTGTCTGATTTCCAATTTTGAAATTGCTTCTTATTACGAAGCAAAAGGTGTAAAGCGGACCGAAAAGCTCAACTTTGGCGGACGAGTGGCTACTTCTTTCGGTCATGTCCGAATGGTCCATGCAATGCACTCCAGCCAGTTTCCTGACGGTACCTATGGAGGAAATCCCGGAGGGTTTGTGGTAGAAAGTGGCGATGGAAACTTCTACTTTGCTGGCGACACCGCATTAACGTTGGACTTACAGCTCATTCCCCGCTATGCTACTCTTAAGTTGGCTTTCCTGCCTATTGGAGGCTACTTTACTATGGATTATCATGACGCTGCTATTGCCGCTGAGTTTTTGCAATGCGACACCGTCATCGGCATGCATTATGATTCTTTTCCACCGATCACCATTGACCATGAAGCGGCCCTCAAAGTTTTTGCCGAGCAACAAATAAAGCTGCTGTTGTTGAAGGTGGGCGAGCGTATTACGATTTAAGCAGGGAACCATGGTCCCGGCTATTCCAGGTTTACGTATCTATGATAAACCATCTTTTTTTCTGATAGCAGGTCCATGCGTAGTAGAGAATCGAGAGGTACTTGATTCCATAGCAGCCACGCTCAACAACGTTTGTGACGAACTTCAGATTCCATGGATCTTAAAAGCATCATACCGAAAGGCTAATCGGAGCCGTCTGGACTCGTTTACCGGCATTGGTGATACCGAAGCCCTGGAGATCCTCGCAGAGGTAGGGAAAAAGCACGGGGTTCCGGTATTGACAGACGTGCACAATCCCTGGGAGGCGGACAGAGCTGCCGCTTATGTCGATGTGTTACAAATACCAGCCTTTCTGTGCCGACAGACCGACCTGTTGATTGCCGCTGGGCGCACCGGAAAATGGATCAATATCAAAAAAGGGCAGTTCATAGCTGCCGATCAAATGACATATGCCGCTGAGAAAGTGGCCGCAACAGGGAATCAGCATATCATGCTTACCGAACGCGGCACATTGTTTGGCTATCATGATCTGGTAGTCGACTTCCGCTCGATTCCCGTAATGAAAAAGACAGGTTATGCCGTAGTGGTGGATTGTACGCATGCCGTGCAGCAACCCAATCAGCGGCAGGGTGTCAGCGGAGGTCAACCTGAAATGATCGAACCCATAGCCCGCGCCGCAATAGCCGTAGGTTGTGACGGTATTTTTTTAGAGACACATCCGGAGCCTTCTCGCGCCTTATCCGATGCTGCTACAATGTTGCCAACGGGAAAAGTGCGATTTCTTTTAGAACGGCTTCAGCTCTTGTACCGGGCCGTAAGTGAGCTGGAGCACCCATAGCCTCATTTTGCTATGATCGTAATTTCTGTGCGGCGATTGCGAGCACGGCCTTCGTCGGTGAGGTTTGTAGCCACCGGTTGAGTTTCACCAAAGCCCTTATAAGATAACCGGGTGGGCTCGATTCCGTTTGCTGCCAGATATTCTAAGACGGCCCTAGCTCGGTTTTCTGAAAGCCGCTGATTGTGTTCGTGACTGCCCACATCATCGGTATGGCCGTCGATGCGGATGCGTACCGTTGGGTTTTGTCGAAGAAAAACAACCAGCCGTTGAAGCTCCACTTCCGATTCTGGTTTTAATGCGTAAGAATCGTGATCAAAAAAAATATTATACAAAGGCATGCTTTGACCGATTGCCAGGGCTTTGAGCTGTACCGGTAACGTATCGGGACGTATGGTAGCCCACTGGCTCAAAGAGAAATGCTTGGAGAAAAACAAATAGCCCCTGGCAATAGCGTGTAGGGCATAATCGGTGCCCGGACGTAGGGCAATCAGATAGCGGCCGTCGCTGACGTCTGACTTGGAAGCAGCCACCAAGGTACCGGTGCGGACATCGAAAAGTTGCAGCTCAGCTGCAAGCGGTTGTTCGGTGACGGCGTCGGTGACGGTACCGGTGATGTAAGCGACGGGGGATGGACGGGCTTGTGTGTACAGCTCAAAGGCATACAGGTCGAAGTCGTTGCTGCCACTAAAGCGGTCAGAGGCGAAGTAGGCCGTTTGACCGCTGAGGGCAACGAACAGGCTGTTTTCGTCGTCTTTAGTGTTAATGGGATAACCCAAGTTAGAGGGGCGGCTCCAGGAGCCGTCGGGACGACGACGGGCCACAAAAATATCGTCGCCGCCCATGCCGGGATGACCATTCGAAGCAAAATAGAGAGTCACGCCATCGGGGTGTATATATGGAGATTTTTCATCATATATCGTATTGATGGAATCACCGGCATTTACCGGCTCAGACCACTGGCCGCTTTCGTTGCGTACCGAGATCCAGATATCGCTGCCTCCTTTGCCTCCGGGCCGGGTACTGACGAAATACAAGGTTCGGCCATCGGCAGCCACTGAAGGTTGTGTTTCCCAAGCCGCCGTGCAGACAGGCGGGCCCAAGTTTACCGGCTCGCTCCATCTCTGTCCGGCCCGTTCGGCGTAGTAAATGTCGCAGCTGCCCCAACCACCGGGTTTGTCGCACATCACAAAATACATGGCATTACCGTCGGCAGTGAGGGTTTGAGCTCCTTCATTTCGCACGCTGTTTAATGAACTGATCGGAGCTGCCGGCTGCCACCGTCCATCCATGCGGCGCGAGAAGTAAAAATCTTCTTGTGCGGCCAACCCTTGACCGAGGCGTCGGGTGAATACGATGGTCTGTTCGTCACCAGTAAGGCATGGAAGGTATTCTGGCAGGTCGGAATTAATGGTGGACGGCAGAGGCTTCGGTGAGAAAGGTACGGGGTGACGACGTGCTTCCTGAGCAAAAAGGGCATTGCGACGCAGGCGTTCCATAGCCTGCCTGCGTTCTGCAGAGGTGTTGCTCATCTGCAAAAACGAATCGCAGGCAGTAATGCATTGGGCTAAAGAATCCATTTGCCAATAACTCTGGGCCAGGAAAAGCCAGGCTTTAGGCGCATAGCGGCTGTCTAAGGCTACGACGCGTTCGAGCGCTTGTGCGCTTTGCTGGTAATGCTCAGCCAGCAAAAGCAATTCTCCCAACAGCAACGGTGCATCAATAAATCGGGGTTCCTTTTGCATCAAAACCTGGAGCTGATTGGCTGCCTCGGCGTACTGCTTTCGGGCAATCAGGTCGTTGGCTCTCTGCCACTCGCGCAGCACACTCTTACCCGCCGTTCGGGCTGTAAAGTATTGCTGACCGTAAGTGTTTGTCGGCAGGCTGACGGCAAAAGTCGAAAGTGCCAGGGCTACAACAAACGGCCGGTTAGGGAACATTGAGGTATTTGTGAATTTGCAATGAAATCTGCCATTTCGGATGGGCGCGCACGTAATCGGTAAGTAGCGGCATGATGCGCTCGCGACGCGACCATTCGGGCTGCAAAAACAGCTGACAATGCGCAGAAACCTTTTCGGCATACTGCTCGGCCCATTGCAGGTCGCTGGAATGGTAGATGACGACCTTGAGCTCGTTAGCCAGCGGCAAATTCTGTTCCAGCGGTTTTTTGAACTTTTTAGGGGAAATACAAATCCAATCCCACTTGCCAGAGATGGGTTCGGTTGCCGCTGTTTCCAGATGTGCTCTTTTGTTTACGGCGTGAATGATTTCCGTAAGTTGATCAAGGGGGTATAAGGTTGGCTCGCCGCCGGTTACTACGCAAATGGAGGCAGGATATTGTTGCAAGCGTGCTGCTATTTCCTCATAGCTCAGCAGAGGGTAGCGAGAGGCATCCCAGCTTTCTTTGACATCGCACCATACGCAGCCTACGTCGCAACCGGCCAGACGGATAAAAATAGCTGCATGTCCTTGATAAAAGCCTTCGCCTTGGATCGAATAAAACAGCTCCATCACTGGCAGCTGTTTCGGCACATGGCGATGAGCCAGGGAAGCCCGTTCAGAGCGGATATCCTGCAAGGTGAAACGTATTTAATAAGAGGGCGGCAATGGTCATGGGGCCTACTCCTCCCGGTACCGGCGTAATGTAGCTGCACAGGGGCGCCACGCGCTCGAAATCTACATCACCCACCAGGCGGTATCCTAAGGGGTTTGGGCTATCGGCAATGCGGTTGATGCCCACATCTATCACTACAGCCCCAGGTTTGACCATGTCTGCAGTAATAAAATTAGGCTTTCCTATCGCGGCAACCAGCAGGTCGGCGCAACGACAATGGGCAGCCAGATCCTGTGTTTTACTGTGGCAGAGCGTGACCGTACAGTTTCCGGGGTATGCATTGCGGCTCAACAAGATACTCAAGGGGCGACCTACGATGTCGCTGCGGCCAACGATCACGCAATGTTTCCCTTCGGTAGGTACCCTATAGTGCTGCAGCAACAACAAAATGCCGTATGGCGTTGCGGGCAGGGGAGCAGGCATTCCTTTCAGCAGTTTGCCGGCATTGACCACGTGGAAGCCATCCACATCTTTTTCTGGAGCAATGGTTGCCATAACGGCCGCAGCATTCAAATGGCCGGGAAGGGGAAGCTGAAGCAGAATGCCGTGAACCGTCGGATCATTATTCAGGTCACATATCTTTTTTATTAATGTTTGCTCCGAAACGTCCTGATCAAAATGAATCAACGAACTGTTGATCCCGATTTCGGCACAGGCCTTAATTTTTGCTTTGACATAGGTGCGGCTGGCTGCATCGTCACCGACAAGGATGGCCGCCAAATGAGGGACCGGCTTTTGCTGTTGTTTCAGTTCGTGCACGCGCTGCGCCAACTGACGCTGCAGCTGTGCTGCCAGGCTGCGGCCGTCAAGCCGTTGCATGATGCTGCGATTGTGACGAAAACTTTAGCCGCTGCCCGTCGGTTCTAATTCGGCTGGCTTTATTCGTCCAGACTGGGTATTTCGGTCAGCAGCTCTTTCTTGGACTGCATGAGCTGTTGATATTCCTCCATGGAACCTACAATGATGTTTTCAAAGGCGCGCTGACCGGTACCTGCTGGAATGAGGTGGCCCACAATCACGTTTTCTTTCAGGCCCACGAGCTCATCGGTACGGGCACTGATAGAGCTACTGCTGAGCACCTTGGTGGTTTCCTGAAACGATGCGGCCGAGATCCAGCTTTGGGTACCCAAAGAGGCCTTGGTGATGCCCTGCAACAGGGGACTGGCTGTTGCAGGCCGAGCATCGCGGTATTGAACGGTACGCTTATCAGCTCGCTTCAACAAAGAGTTTTCCTCTCGGATGGTGCGCAGCGACACGATCTGGCCCACACTGAGGTTGGTGGAATCACCGGCATCGGTGATCACCTTCTTATCGAAGATCTCTTCATTTTCCATCAAAAACTCATGTCGGTCTACGGCTTCTCCCTCCAGGAATCGCGTGTCTCCCGGATCGATGATATTGACCTTACGCATCATCTGCCGCACGATTACTTCGATATGTTTGTCATTAATCTTTACTCCCTGCAAGCGATATACTTCCTGGATTTCGTTAACCAGATATTCCTGTGCGGCATTTACGCCCTTGATGTTGAGAATGTCCGTAGGTGAAATAGCCCCATCCGACAAAGGCTGACCGGCTTTGACAAAGTCGCCTTCAGCAACCAAGAATAACTTCGACAGCGGCACATGGTATTTGCGCTGCTCACCGTCTTTTGAGGTGACGATGATTTCGCGATTGCCGCGTTTGATGCTGCCAAAACTGACCACCCCATCGATTTCAGTCACGATAGCCGGATTGGAAGGATTTCGTGCCTCGAAAAGTTCGGTAACACGGGGCAACCCTCCAGTGATGTCGCCCCGCAGTTTGGCCAGTGTTCGCGGGATCTTGACGAGGATCATGCCGGCCTCTACATCCTCACCTTCTTCTACGTTGATGTGCGCCCCGACCGGTAGGTTATAGGTTTTTTCTTCATGCTTGCCTTTAACCTTTATGGTCGGAATCTTGCTTTTATCGCGGCTGTCGATGATGACTTTTTCCTTATGACCGGTCTGTTCATCCATTTCCTCACGGTAGGTGAGGCCTTCGATGACGTCTATGAATTCTATACGGCCCTTGATCTCAGAGAGAATGACTGCATTGTAAGGATCCCAGGTGCAAATAACCTGCCCGCGACTGATTCGATCCCCTTCTTTGACTTGCAGATAAGCACCGTAGGGCAGATGGTGTGAAATTAAGGTCTGTCCTGTTTTGGGATCATCAATGCACACTTCTCCATTGCGGCCGATGACGACCACTACCTTGCTTCCCGACGGCGTAGTGAACGATGAGGTCCGTGTGTCTTCAAAACGGACGACCCCGTCGAACTTGGACTTAAGTTCCGACTCGGATGCAAAGCCGGTGACAGCCCCACCCGTGTGGAAGGTACGCAGCGTAAGCTGCGTGCCGGGCTCACCTATGCTCTGTGCGGCAATGATGCCTACGGCGTCCCCGATTTCGGCTAACCGGTTTGTAGCTAAGTTGCGGCCGTAGCACTTTACACAGACCCCCCGACGTGATTCACAAGTCAAAACAGAACGGATCTCTACCGTTTCGATGGCCGTAGCCTCGATTTTGTCGGCCATTTCCTGGGTGATTTCTTCACCTGCCTGCACCAGCAACTCATGCGTGATGGGGTCGTACACGTCGTTGAGGCTGATGCGCCCCACGATGCGGTCACTGAGGGGTTCTACAATTTCATCGTTATCGCGCAAGGCGGATATGGGGATGCCGCGCAGGGTGCCACAGTCTTCTTCGGTGATGACTACATCTTGCGCTACATCGACGAGACGACGCGTCAGGTAGCCGGCATCGGCTGTTTTTAGTGCAGTGTCGGCCAACCCCTTGCGCGCACCGTGTGTGGATATGAAGTATTCCAAAACGCTGAGCCCTTCTTTGAGGTTTGCCAGGATGGGATTTTCGATGAGCTCGCCTCCGCTGCTGCCACTCTTACGCGGTTTTTGCATGAGGCCGCGCAAACCGCTGAGCTGACGAACCTGTTCTTTAGAACCGCGGGCTCCCGAATGCAACATCATGAACACGCTGTTAAAGCCTTGCTTGTCGTTTTCCAACATCTTATACAAGCTTTCGGCAATGCGGTTGTTGACGCGCGTCCAGATGTCGATCACCTGGTTGTATCGCTCGTTGTTGGTGATGAAACCCATGTTGTAGTTCTGGATTACTTCATCCACCTCGCGCTGAGCCTGGCGCAACAACTCTTGTTTGTTTTCTGGAATCAACAGGTCCGTAAGATTGAACGACAGGCCGGCCTTGAAGGCCATGGTAAAGCCCAAGTTTTTGATGTCATCCAAGAACTTTACCGTTGTTGGCACATCTGTGAGCTCGATGATTTCACCGATGACGTCGCGCAACACCTTTTTGGTGAGCAACTGATTGATAAAGCCAACCTGCGGTGGAACCACCGTGTTGAAGATGACCCGACCAACGGTAGTTTCGATGATCTTGGGCACCAGCTGGCCGTTTTCACGTACCGGCACCTTTACTTTGATCCATGCATGCAGGTCGGCACGGCCTTCGTTGTGGGCAATGATGACTTCTTCGGGCGAATAAAAGATCTTGCCTTCTCCTTTGACGGTATCGTTGCCCTGACTCTTTTTCCCTTTCGTGATGTAATACAGGCCCAGCACCATATCCTGTGAGGGCAGAGTAATGGGTGTGCCGTTTTGCGGGTTGAGGATGTTGTGAGCCGACAGCATCAATAGCTGAGCTTCCAGTATAGCCGCATTGCTCAAAGGCACATGTACGGCCATTTGGTCGCCGTCGAAGTCGGCATTGAAGGCGGTGCAAACCAATGGATGAAGCTGGATGGCCTTACCTTCGATCAACTTAGGTTGGAAGGCCTGAATCGACAGGCGATGAAGGGTAGGAGCGCGGTTGAGTAAAACGGGATGGCCCTTGAGGATATTTTCTAATATGTCCCAGATGACCGGCTCTTTTCGGTCCACCAGCTTTTTGGCGCTTTTAACGGTTTTGACAATACCGCGTTCGAGAAGCTTACGGATGATGAAGGGCTTGAATAGTTCGGCAGCCATGTCCTTGGGCAGGCCACATTCGTACAGTTTCAGTTCGGGGCCAACGACGATGACGGAGCGGCCTGAATAGTCCACACGTTTGCCCAAGAGGTTTTGGCGGAAGCGCCCTTGTTTGCCTTTGAGGATGTCGCTGAGCGATTTTAGGGCACGACCTCCTTCGGCTTTGACCGCATTGGATTTTCTGGAATTGTCGAAAAGGCTGTCAACGGCTTCCTGCAACATGCGCTTTTCATTGCGCAGGATGACCTCAGGAGCCTTGATTTCCAGCAATCGCTTCAAGCGGTTGTTTCGAATGATGACTCGGCGGTACAGGTCGTTCAGGTCGGAGGAAGCGAAGCGGCCCCCATCGAGCGGCACCAGCGGACGCAGTTCAGGCGGTACTACCGGCAGATATTCAATGACCATCCACTCCGGCTTATTTACAGCATGCTGGTTGGCTTCGCGGAAGGCTTCCACTACGCTGAGGCGCTTAAGGGCTTCCTGTTTTCGTTGCTGGGAGCTTTCATTGGCGGCCTGCGCCCGCAGCTGATAGCTCAGTTGATTGAGATCGATACGGGCCAATAAATCGCGTATGGCCTCGCCACCCATCTTGGCTATGAACTTTCGCGGGTCTTTATCATCCAGATGCTGGTTATCACGCGGCAACTGTTCCAAGATTTCCAAATACTCTTCTTCGGTGAGCAAGTCCAAATACTGTTTGTCTTCCCGAATACCTGGCTGAATGACCACATACCGTTCGTAATAAATAATCATTTCCAGCTTTTTGGATGACAGCCCTAACAGATAGCCGATCTTATTGGGCAGGCTTTTGAAATACCAGATATGCACCACAGGCACTACGAGCTTAATGTGCCCCATGCGCTCGCGGCGCACTTTCTTTTCGGTGACTTCTACACCACACCGATCACAGACAATTCCCTTATAGCGAATTCGCTTGTACTTGCCGCAATAGCATTCATAATCTTTAACCGGCCCGAAAATGCGCTCGCAAAACAGGCCGTCGCGTTCAGGCTTGTAGGTGCGGTAATTGATTGTTTCCGGCTTTAAAACCTCACCAAAGGAACGTTCAAGGATGGAATCGGGAGATGCTAACTGGATGCGTACCTTGGTAAAGTTGGGTTTGATTTTGATGTCTTTCTTAAACGGCATATTTTTTTACTGTTTACTTGCTACGTCTGGGGTCCCCAGTAATCCCCACCTGAGTGTTGAACACACTTTCAGCTGGAGGCTTGATTTGTAAAATGATTTGACCACGAACTGCAAAGCAGGGAGCCGACCGGTTAAGCAAGGCGCAAAGATATGTTTTTTATTTTTTCGTTTCCAAAGCCTCCTAAGATTTTGATCCTGGCGCAATCAAGGAAGATCAAATTGAAAAATCAATTTTTATGCGCCATCCGAGTCCTAAAGCAAGCTGGGGGGGTGCAGCCTATCTTTGTGGTGATGAAGCGGTTTTTAGTTTTTTTGTTCTTGACAGCACTTTCAGAACGGTCATGGGGCCAATGTCCCGCAGGTTTAGCGCCCGTCGGCCCTAATCTTGTGGTCAACGGAGATTTCGAAAACGGAAACACAGGATTTTCCTCGGCATACACCTATTGCAATGCCAGTCAATGCCTAACAGCTACCGGTGCTTACACGGTGGGCAGCGATCCTGCATTTTACAACAACGTGTGGGTAGGGGCCGACCACACAACAGGTAGCGGCAAATTTTTTATGGCCAACGGGAGCACCTCGGCAGGCCAGGCGGTATGGTGTCAGACCGTGCCCGTGGATCCTAACAGCTATTACCAGATCAGCTACTATTTATGCTCACTTCAACCGCAGGCGCCAGCTTCTCTCCAATTGCAGGTGAACGGGGTAAACTACTTTTCTGCTTTTGCTGCTCCTGCCACTACCCATACGTGGAAGCAGTTTTCGCAAGTCATGCAGACCGGTATGCAAACCTCGTTTACCATCTGTTTAATCAACACCAAAACACAGGTTGATGGAAACGATTTTGGTTTGGATGATATTTCGGTGCGCAAATGTGAATGCGACTTGAGCATTAGCGCTGGTCCGGACCGCAGTATTTGTTACGGGGACACCGTAACCCTTGATGGCAGTGGTTCGATAGCTTATTTCTGGAGTCCCAACTACAACATTGACTGCACGACATGCGAAGATCCCAAGGTGTGGCCACTCACTACAACTACCTACTATGCCACAGTCAGTGGTCCGGGCGGATGCGAAGCTATTGACTCGGTAGTGGTTACCGTATTTCCTCCCATAGATTTACAAGCAAGGCCTGATACGACGATATGCCCCGGAGATGTACAACTATGGGCTCAAGGTGCCATTTCCTACCAATGGGAGCCTGCGGCTTTGCTCAACGATGCCACCATCGCCAACCCAATTGCCACCGTTACTGAAACCACCACCTTTTATGTCTATGGTACCGACATTCATGGTTGTGTTCATGTAGATAGTGTTCGCATCGAGGTGGAAGGTCAGCTTCAGGGCATTGTGGCCGGTCCCGACACGTCGGTCTGTGTGGGTCGTGAGCTGACCCTCTTTGCCCAAGGGGCTGATTATTATGAGTGGCGACCGGCCGAGGGACTGTCGTGCTCTGATTGTGCTACGCCACTGGTGCAAAATCCTTTGACCGATGTTACTTATGTGGCTTATGGTTATAATGATCTTGGTTGTCTGGTGGGATTAGATAGCGTAACCATTGATGTGAATCAAAACTGTTTTTATGTCTTGCTGCCCACAGCTTTTTCGCCTAATCAGGACAACCGTAACGATTTCTTCCGCCCCCAACACAAAGGCGTGATTGAATACCAACTCTTGGTGTTTAACAGATGGGGCCAAATGGTGTTTCGCAGTACAAATCCCGATGCAGGCTGGGATGGTAAATTCGAAGGCACCGAGCAGCCGGTAGGAGTTTATGTGTGGATGTTGAATGCAACATTGGAAGACCGCACCCAAGTGCAGCAACAAGGAACCGTCACCTTAGTGCGCTGACGGTCAGCTTCTTTCTTCCGGATTATCGAACTTTCCTTTCGTCCGGGGGACGGTACCAAAAACATGATCCCAAAACGGACTGGATACACCGAATCCTTTATCGGGTTCCCTGTAATGATGCAAATGATGATAACGCCACAGGGGCTTCAGGAAGGCAAAGGGAGGAGCCATAGCATGGATGGCATAATGCATGGTTCCGTATATCAAATAGCCGGTAACGAAGCCAGGCCAAAAAATGAATGCATCGTGTTTGAGTATTCCGAAAAATATTGAAAACAGAACTGTTGCGATGATCAGGCTGGGCACCGGGGGCATGAACAACCGGTCCTTATCACGCGGAAACTCATGATGCACGCCGTGAGCTGTATAGAGGATGCGCTGGATTCGTGGATTTTCACTGTGGTGGTGAAAGACAAATCGGTGCATGAGGTACTCGAATAAGGTCCAGAAGGCCATACCTGCGATGAAGATCAGCAGTAGTCGCAGCCCGGGAGCGTGTAAAACGAAAGCCGCATAGGCCATCATGGCCAAAATCAAGGGGATGTAAATGCTGTATATAACCTGCGGACTGGTTTTTGTCAACCGTTCCAGCATACTGGACTGGAACAACGTTGCCTGACCTTTGTTCTTGATCTTGAAGGTATTCATAGTGGGCTGCAAAGTTAGCGCAACGGATTTCTTTCATTTTCAATCCGGGCCCCCTTTGTAGCCGCTGGTGCATAAGCTGTGGTGTAGTTGAAGCACTTGAGGGATTAGGGCTTGGCACTCATCGTTTACGATGCGGTATTTGGCCCGTTGCACGAGTGCTGATTCAGGCCATTGATACTGCTGTCGCAGCTGAAATTGATCAGCTGGCCAGCCCCGATGCTGCTGCTGCACACGCCGTAGCCGCAGCGGTTCGGGTGCCGTAACGACAACGACAAAATCCAGCAGTTTGTCCATAGCAGATTCAAAAACCAAAGCCGCTTCTAACAGGGTATACGGTCCGTGCTGCTTAGAGCGCCATACCAGATAGTCGGATTTTACAAGCGGATGAATTAAGGCATTCAGCCAGTGCTGGTGCTCGGGATTGGAAAACACTAATGCAGCCAATGCAGCATGGTCCACCTGTTGTTTTTTGAAAACGAGTAAGCCAAAGCGTTGGCGCAGGGCCTCTTTCACCTGATCCAGGCCAAGCAATTGTTTAGCCTTCCGGTCAGCGTCGTATATGGCGATGCCCAACGTGGCAAACAACCTGCTGACGGTGCTTTTGCCGGCACCTAAATTGCCGGTCAACCCTCCGTGCAAGGGCACGGTCACGACTTCTGGTTCAAGGCTTTGGTGTATTCCATCGAGATGCCGCTGCGTTCCATGACCACGCGGGTGTTGGTATCGATTTCTACTTCAATGGTGGAGGAACCTTCATGGATTTTGGTGATGCGGCCGTGGATGCCGGAAACCGTAACCACCTTGTCGCCCTTTTGCAGGCTTTCGAGAAACTTGCGCTGTTCGCGTGCCTTTTTTGCTTGAGGACGTATCATAAAAAAATACATAATTGCAAAGATGCCCAATAAAAAAATCAGGTTTACCCAGCCAGCGCCGCTCTGGCCGGATGCGGGCGGAGCCATCAACAACGAAAGTGCATTCATGGAATGAGTTTTATGAATCGGTTTTTCGGTACACAATGCCGGTAACTTTTAAGGTAGTCTTGTTCGGGTACGTATTGGCAATCACGACGATGTTTTTGCTGAATTCGCCGGTTTGCCCTTTGCTGTTGAAGAGCACGCGAATGTACGAGCTGTCGCCGACCTTCACGACACCTTTGGGCCAGAAGGGGGTGGTGCAACCACAGCCGCTCTGCACTTCGGAGATGATCAGCGGGGCACGCCCTGTGTTCACAAACCAAAAGTCGTAAGAAACCTCTTCACCCTCCACCACACGCCCAAAGTCATGGCTGCGCTTTCGAAAGGTCATTTCCGGCAACAGTTCTTCCTCTCCCAGGCCGGGGTTGCGCACCAGCGAGCCGTCCAGAGTCGGCCTGGGGTCAGTGGCCTGCTGGCAACTTGCCCATGCTACTGCCAACAACCATACCCAGCGTTTCATAGCCCTGCGAAAGTATGAAAACCCGTGTGGTCGGCCGTTTCATTCCGGCGGTAATAAATCGGGCCGTCGCTGCCGCGTCCGCTGATGGCTTTGCTGCAAACGCCATGCTTCAATGGCTTTGTGATTGCCGGATAGAAGGACTTCAGGAACTTTCCAACCTCGGAAGTTTTCCGGTCTTGTATAAACCGGGGGAGCCAGCAAATTGTCTTGAAATGAATCAAACAATGCAGATTCTTCATCGTTCAATACACCCGGAATCAGACGGGCCACGCAATCCACCAGTACAGCGGCGGCCAACTCCCCCCCACTCAACACATAATCACCTATAGAAATTTCTTTGGTTACGTAGTGTTCTCTGATGCGCTCGTCGATGCCCTTATAGTGGCCGCACAGCAGAATCAGGTTTTGACACAGCGACAAACGGTTGCATAGCGCCTGCGTTAACCGCTCTCCATCAGGAGTGAGGTAAACGATTTCATCGTAGCTGCGCTGCGCCTTCAGGCTGTCCAGACAGTTGGCCAGGGGTTCGGGCATTAACACCATGCCTGCCCCTCCGCCGTAGGGATAATCATCCACCGTACGATGACGGTCGGTAGCATAGTCACGCAACTGGACCAAATGAATTTCCAGCAGTCCCTTTTCTTGAGCCCTTCGTAAGATGGAATGTTTGAAAGGCCCATCAAACATTTCCGGAAACAGGGTGATGATGTCGATGCGCATGCCAGAGCAAAGTTCCGCCACTGCGGCCTTAAGTCAGATAACAGTCCAACAAACCCTCGGGCAACCGCAGCTTCAGTTTTTTGGTTGAGGCACTGACTTGAACGATGAAATCGTCATGTAGCGGGATAAGCACTTCTTTTCCCTGAACATGCAGCACGCCTACGGGGTGATGGGGAAACAAGAGCACATCGTCAAGCACGCCCAAGGCACCCAGCTTTTGGTCTTGTACGGAAAAGCCGACCCATGATGCCGGGCCCTTAGGCTTTGGCGGCTTGCGCAGCTTTGAAGCTTCTACCATTAACTTGCGGCCTACGAACTGCTGGGCTTCAGCCCGATTGCTGATGCCTTCAAGCAACATAAGTCCATGGCCTGATGCCTGAAGCGAAAATTCCTGCACGGCAAAAGGCAGAACGGTTTGGCGGTAGGCGATAAAAAAAATCAAAGGCCTTTTGAGGCGATGCAAGTAGGCTGGTTCAATAAAGAAACGCAGATGACCTTTGAGGCCAAAGGCACGATTAACCCTGCCAACGCAAACCAGCTGCTGCATGGTCAGGGTTTAGGGTTTAGGATTCTGCAGCCGAAGCTTTCTTGACTTTCTTTTTTCGCTTTGGACTTTGAGCGGCAGCGGTACTTTTCTTGATGCGCTGGCTTTCCAGCCATTTATTCCATTTGTCTTGTGCCATTTCCTGCGTAAGCACTCCGAGGCGGATGCCTCGCTGTAGGTGTCGGTAGTACAAGACGCCGGCAGCGCGCAATAAGCGACGTACCGTAGGGGTGGGTTGAGCGCCTTTGTCCAGCCAATTTATGGCGCGGTCGCGGTCTATTTCTATGGTTTCGGGCTGAGTGGTGGGATCGTAGTAACCGACTTTTTCAATAAACCGTCCGTCGCGGGGGGCCTGTTGTGGGGCCGCTACCACATGATAAAAAGGGTGCTTCTTGCGGCCATGCCGCTGAAGCCGTAATCGTACTGCCATTTTACTTTAAAAAAAGTTTTATGGGTTTTATTTGAAGCGGCAAAGATAGGCATTGGCATCCAGATCTGCTCAATTGTGTTTTTGAGCCAGCAGATAGGCTTTAATGAAGTCGTTCAATTCACCATCGAGTACAGCCTGTGGGTTGGTGCTTTCATGGCCGGTGCGCAAATCTTTGACCAGCTTATAGGGATGCAGCACGTAGTTGCGGATCTGAGAGCCCCACTCGATTTTTCGCTTGCTGGCTTCCAACTTTTCTCGCTCGGCGCGCCTTTTTTCCAGTTCCAATTCATAGAGCTTTGAGCGCAACATTTTGAGGGCCTTCTCGCGATTACCCCCTTGGGTGCGTTCGGTCTGACACATGACCGTTATGCCGGTAGGAATGTGGGTTAGAATCACCTTGGTTTCAACCTTGTTTACATTTTGACCTCCTGCTCCTCCGCTGCGTGCCGTTTCCATTTTTATATCCGATTCCTTGAGGTCGATTTGGATGGTGTCGTCAACGAGTGGGTAAACAAACACAGAAGCAAAGGAAGTATGGCGGCGTGCATTGGCGTCGAAAGGGGAAATACGTACCAGTCGATGCACACCGCTTTCCGATTTCAGATGACCAAAAGCATATTCTCCCTCGAATTCCAATGCTACCGATTTAATGCCTGCTACTTCACCATAGCTGACGTCAAGTTCACTGACCCGATAACCGTTTTTCTCGCCCCACATGGTGTACATGCGCATGAGCATGGCAGCCCAGTCACAGCTTTCGGTACCTCCGGCGCCGGCATTGATTTCTAACACGGCGCCCAGCTTATCTTCCGGGGCCGTCAGGGTACTGCGCAATTCCAGGTCTTCAAGAGCCTGAATGGCTTTTTGATAATATTCGTCCACGGCTTCCGGTCCTGTTTCACCTTCTTGAAAGAAGGCAAAAAGAACTTCTGCGTCTTCGACGGCGCTTTGTGCTTGTTCGTATTGCGTTAGCCAATACCGATGGTTCTTTAGCTGTCTGAGCGTTTGTTCGGCCTTTTGGGGATCGCTCCAAAAGTCGGGCATGGTAGCCAAGGCCTCTTCGTGGCGTATTTTTTCCTTTCGCCCATCAATGTCAAAGAAACCTCCTTAAAGCCTGCAGCCGGCTTTTGAGATCTTTGAGTTGTTCTGCTGTCATGGAGCGAAGATAACGCTACAACAGCCGCTGTTTCAGCTCGGCCAATTTTAGCAGGGCTTCGACCGGCGTTAGCGTGTTGATATCGAATTGCTGCAGCCATTGCCGCAAATGTGCCAGCTCTGGATCCTGGGCAAACAAGGTAAGCTGTGCCGAGGGCTGTGGAATTTTTTCAGCCCGCGGCTGGCTGCTGCGTTTCTGTTCCAAGGCAGTGAGGATCTCTTCAGCCCGGTGAATGACGGCTTTGGGCAGCCCTGCCATGGCCGCTACATGAATGCCAAAACTATGTTCGGCTCCGCCGGGCCGCAGTTGATGCAAAAACAAAACCTTGTTGCCCACTTCTTTCACAGCCATGTGGTAGTTGACTACCCGCGGCAGCCGGCCGGCCAATTCATTTAACTCATGGTAATGGGTGGCGAAAAGAGTGCGAGGGCGGCCCCGCGGATGGTCGTGAAGGTACTCGGCCACGGCCCATGCTATACTGATGCCATCGAACGTAGAAGTGCCGCGGCCTATTTCATCCAGCACGATCAGGCTGCGTCCTGTAGCATTGTTTAGGATTGATGCCGTTTCCAACATTTCCACCATAAAGGTGGATTCCCCGGCCGACAGGTTATCGGAAGCACCTACACGGGTAAAAATCTTATCCACCACTCCAATGGTTGCCTCACGGGCAGGAATAAAGCTGCCCACTTGAGCCATCAATACCAGCAATGCATTTTGACGGATGTAAGCCGACTTACCCGCCATATTGGGGCCGGTGATGATCAGGATCTGCTGGCGCTCATCGTCCAGGTAGCAGTCATTGGGTACAAAGGGCTGTTTGGTGCCCAGCTGTTTTTCGATGACGGGGTGCCTTCCTTCTCGGATGTCTATAGGGCCTTTTTCCAAGAGCCGGGGTCGGCACCAGCGCTCTCTGATGGCCAGCCGTGCAAAACACAGCAAGACATCGAGGCGGCCCAGCACCCGTGCATTTTGCTGAATATGGGCAATGTATTCCCGCAGTGCTTCCACCAACTGTTGGAACAATTCCTGTTCTAAAGCCTGAATCTGGCTTTCAGCAGAAAGGATTTTTTCCTCCAGCTCCTTGAGCTCAGGCGTTACGTATCGCTCGGCTTGTGTCAGCGTCTGCTTGCGGATCCAATCGGAAGGCACCTTATGGCGGTGGGCGTGGGTGACCTCCAGATAGTAGCCGAATACCTGATTGTAGCTGACCTTCAGGGAAGTAATACCGGTACGCTGGGCTTCCCTTTTCTGAATTTCCAGCAGGTAATCCTTACCGTTTGTGGCCAGCCGCCGCAGCTCATCAAGCTGCGCATTAACGCCGGGATTGAAGATGTGGCCTTTGGCAGCAAGGGCTGGGGCATCTGGACGGATTTCGCGCTGGAGGCGCTCGCGGATCAGCAAACAAGGATGCAACTGATCGGCCTGAGCAGAGAGACAAGCGGGGGCGGCTTTTAACACTTGTTGAATCCGTTCGCAGGCTTCCAGAGCACGACGCACCTGAAGCAGATCTCTGGGCCCGATCTTTCCCGTTGCCGCTCGTGCAATCAGGCGTTCCAAATCGCCACAGTGCCTTAACTGTTCGGCCAACCGCTCACTGAGTTGAGGGTCCTTGATCAGCGCTTCGACTTGGTCCAGTCTCTGATTGAGGGCATGCACGTCGGTCAGGGGAAGGGCCAACCATTGGCGCAACATTCTGCTGCCCATGGGCGTGATGGTGTCGTCCATAACCTGAAGCAGGGAAAGCCCATCGGCAGCCATGGGTTGGAGCACCTCCAGGTTGCGCAGGGTAAACCGGTCCATCCACACGTGCTGGTCGGGGTCGAGCCGGGCTAAACGGTTCAGGTGTTCCAGCCTTGTGTGTTCCGACGCTTTTAGGTAGTGCACAATGGCGCCGCAGGCCACGACGGCTTCCGGAAATGCTTCCAGCCCGAAGCCTTTCAGAGAATGGCATTGAAAGTGCTGCAGCAAAAGGTCGTGGGCATAGTCGTATTGAAAAATCCAATCGTCCAGAGCATAGGTATAAAAACCATCGCCAAAGATTTGAATAAATTTTTTCTTATATGTTTTACTGAAGATGATTTCTGCTGGCTGCAGCGACTGCAGCAACTTATCGGCAAAAGAGGCATCGGCAGCGGCATAATAGAACTCCCCCGTAGAAATGTCGGCAAAGGCCAGGCCGATGCGTTCGGTGCCTGCATCAATGGCACACAGGAAGTTGTTGGTTTTGTGGTCCAGAATGCGCTCGTGATCGGTGATGCCCGGCGTGATCAATTCGGTGACATCGCGGCGCACGATGGTTTTGGCCAGCTTGGGGTCTTCCAACTGGTCACAAATAGCTACCCGGTAGCCGGCTCGGACCAACTTGGGCAGATAAGTATCCAATGCATGATAGGGGAATCCGGCCATGTCCTGTGCATAGGCTGCGCCGTTAGCCCGCTTGGTCAGAACGATGCCCAACACCTGTGAAGTGATGACGGCGTCTTGATCAAAAGTTTCATAAAAATCCCCTACGCGAAACAAAAGGATGGCATCTGGGTAGCGGGCTTTCAGGGCCGCATATTGCCTCATCAGCGGCGTTTCTGCAGCTGTTGCAGTCTTTTCTGCTTTAGCCATCTTGACGACCGTTTTCAAAAATAGTACTTTGGGCTGCCGAAGGTTGAGAAAGTTAAGCACATCGGAATTGGGGCGACCAACGTTAGCTGCCCTGCAGCATTTACCGCGCATCCCCCTACATGTGGTTTTGGACAATGTGCGCAGCGCTTACAATGTGGGCAGCATTTTCCGTACAGCCGATGCCTTTCGGGTGGGTCAAGTGATTTTGTGCGGCATCACGGCCCAGCCTTCTAATCGAGAAGTACAGAAGACTGCGCTGGGCAGCACGGCCAGTGTGCCATGGCAGTATTTTCCCGATACGGTGCATGCAGTACAGATGTTAAAAGAGCAAGGCTTTCGTATTGTAGCTGTGGAACAAACCGATGAAAGTTACAGTTTGGATGTTTTTGCTTCCGATCAAAGGCCACTGGTGCTGATCTTTGGAAATGAAGTGCAGGGCATAGGTCCCGCCCTGCAGTTGGCCGATGAAGCCTTAGAAATTCCTCAGTGGGGTATGAAACATTCCCTGAATGTAGCGGTAGTAGCCGGCATCGTCCTTTGGGAAGTTTGTAAACGCAGCGGCTGGCTGCTTCGGCCTTAATCCACCTTCATACTGCCCAGCTCGCGGTCCACCCAATACAAGCCGCGCGGACCTTCGCATTCCAGCAATTTGATCTTGTCGATGATGGAGCGAAATAATTTTTCTTCCTCATGCTGTTCGGCAACGTACCACTGCAGGAAGTGATGAGTTGAATAATCTTGTTCCTGAAGACAAAGAGTGACCATGCGGTTTATGCGGGCGGTTACTTCCAATTCATGCTGCAGCAAGGATTCGAATAAGGACAATAAAGATTCGAACTCGTTCGGAGGTTGACGAAATGCTGGCACCAGGGCATGCCCACCGGAATCATTGATGTAGGTAAACAACCGCATCATGTGGCCCCGTTCTTCTTCGGCGTGGCGATACAAAAAGCGGGCTGCGCCTTCCAGATTGCGGGCGTCGGCCCAACTGGCGGCAGCCAGGTAATAATTCGAGGCATAGCCCTCGTATTCTATCTGCTGATTGAGTGCTTGTTCGATGGTTTTAGATAGCATGTCGCAAAAATTGTGGGGTAAAAAAAAAGGATTTTTCACTGAATACGTAAGGCAATTCCCAACAACAGGTGTCGGCCTTCGTAATAGCGGGCCGGATTGTCAGGCGGAAGGTTGGAAGAGCGCGGATCGCGCGGATCGTTGTATCGCGGGTCGCGCCATTCGGAAGGTACATCGTCACCGTATTCATAGGCCCGCCCGGTAACTGGATTTACGATGGCGGTGTTCTTATTGTTGAGGGCATTGGTCAGCTCACACGTAAAGGCTAATTGTTGCGTTCCAAGGTCAAACCATTTCCTCAGGTTTAGGTTAAGCCAAAAGCCGGGAGCTCCAAGGGCACTGTAGCGGGCTTCTGGATTGCTGTTGATTTCATAGATGGGGCGTCCACTATAAGGCTCATAACCTTTGAACAGATAAGGGGTGTAGCGGCGCCCACTGCGGTATATGGCTTCTACATACAGTGTAGCCTTATTTAAAAGACGCATTCCCCAAAGCCCTTGTTCGCGATTGATGGTAAACAGGCAATAGCCTTTGACATCAAGGGGAGCGTCCCAGGCCAGCGGTGTTTCTTTTACCGTTTCGCGATTTCCAGTTGCCAAAATGTCTTGTAAGGTCTGGGAGGCAGAAGAACTCTGTCCGGTGGCTACGCTGTAAGAAAAAGAGAGGCTTGCCTCCAGCCAGCGCCCTACGCGTTTAAAATAAGCAGCTTCCACCCCTCTGATGCGTGCGTAATCGCTGTTGATGCGGATGGTTCGGCTCACTTCCCGCCCCGTCACATCACGCAGCAGGATTGCCGATGAGGTGATAAAGTCATACTGATCTTTCCAAAAGGCCGCAACATTGAGGGCATCGTTGTTGCCGATTTGTGACTTCAAGCCCAGCTCATAGCTGATGTCCACTTCGGGATTTAAGGCTGGATTACCGATAAAACCCAGCGTAGAACGGTCGGCATAGAAGGGATCTAAGCCGGCATAGACATAGCTGGGGTGAGGGTAAACCGTGCTTACGCCATAGTTAAAATACATCACTTGATTTTCACGAATGGGAAATGATGCAGCCAGTTTTGGCAGCAGGCGCAGCTTGGTTCTCCGTCCGAAGAGGCTAAAGGATTGGTCAAGGTAGGTTTGACGGAATTCCTCCGCAATCAGGGCTTTGGGGTTTCGCACGGCTTCGTCCACATATCGGCCAGGCATCCAGTATTCGAGGCGTAAGCCCACATCGGCAACCAAGCCCAGGTACCGGTATTTGTTGGTCACGAAGAAAGCTCCTTTCATCGGTTTTACGTTCCAGATGTCGCTTACATCGCCCAACCGAAACGACTGGGTGAACTGCGAGTCGGGCAACTGGATGGGTGCCCCGATCCAAGGGCGATAGATGTCAATCCATTGCATGTGTTGGTGCTTGAATTCAGCACCCACCATAAGGCGGTTTCGTGTATTGGCCGAGTAAAAGGTTGCGGTGCTTTTGAAAGTGTATTCTTCCACAAAATGGTCATGCCACAGTGTGGCTATGCCATCGTTGTTGTAAAGGCCGGGTGGGGAAAGCACAAAGACTACCGAATCGTTAGCCGGAAAGTAGGTAACTGGAAATTCAACGATCGACGCCGGGTCAAATTCTGTATTGACTTCAGCCGGTCGCCAGGGGCGACCATTGGCATCGGCGCGCAGCCGCACAAACAGACGCGACAAATTGATCCGATAATTGTAAGACGGCTTTGGCGTATGGTTCCATTGCAGCGATTCCAAATTGGTGTCGTGGGTGTACGTATTGGCGTGGTCGGGCTGTAAGTGAAAGCTCCACTGATAGCCAGGAGTGTAGGGAACGTCGGCACCGGTGATGCGCAACATGTTGAAATCCTGATTGACAGTAAGCGACTTCAGGTAGGAAGCACTCAGGCGCTGTGTCGGTGTCAGGTCGTAATTCAGTTTGAACATGCCGGTCCACCGGTTATCCTGCCGGGGAGACCAGAACGGCTTTGGGTATAAGGAAGAGATCAGTTGATCAGCAGGATTTTTTATATAAGTATCGGTAAAATGCAAACGCAGGGAGGTGAAGTAGCGCAGGCGCCGTGTGCCCCGGCTGCGGAGCGGACCGCCGGCTGAGGCATCCACCGTTGTTTGGTTGAAGACCGAAGCCCAGTGGCTGTTAAACCCCAGATTGTCCTGTTTCACCGAAGCGTCGAGCGCAAAGCGGTCCCCTCCGCTGCGCGTGCGGGTGTTGACAATACCTGAGGCCGCATCGCCGTATTCTGCCGTGGGTGCTGAAGTGTTGACTTCAAGCTGGTCGATGGCATTGCTGCCCAGTTCGATGCCAAATCCGGTGCCGGCCAAGGGATCGCTTGCCGACACATCATCGATGTAAAAACCGGTCTGATAGGTACGTCCACCGCGGATGTGTAGGCCTTCCGGGTTGAGGACGATGCCGGTTTGGGTGTTGAGTAAGCCTTGCACGTTGCGTACCGGAACGGCTTCAATGAGGTCGCGGTTCAGTTGGCTGCGGCTGCGGCTGTCTTCCACGTCGATCAACGGGCGGTCGCCGATAATGACCACATCTTGATCCAGCGTCACCGCCGTCACCTTAAGGCGAATGTCCAGGTTGCGTATTTCGCCTGCTTTCAATGTAATTCCTGTATATAAAACTTTTTCATATCCGATATAACTGGCTTCGACTTGATAAGTGCCCGCCGGTAGTTCCAGCCGATAGCTGCCGACCTCATCGCTCACGGTGCCGTAGCGCGTGCCTTTGGCCACGATGGTTACGCCGATCAGTTCGGAGCCGTCGGCAGCGTCGCGCACCGTGCCCGACAACACAGCGGGCTGCGCCGCGGCACTGCACACGGCGCCTAGGCAAACCACCATCGCAGCAGTTTTCATATCGGCACAATGTGGGTTACTCCCACACCGGATTGCGGCGATGAAGATAACGTTTCATGTTCAGCCAAAAGGCCAGCATCAGATATATCAAGACGGGCGACAAAACCGTAAGGCAGGTCAGGTAGATAAAATACAGGCGGATTACAGTTGCGGGGATGCCCATGCGTTCGCCCAAAAAAGCACATACGCCGAAGATTTTTCCTTCGATGAAAAATTTCAGCTGCTGCATGCCCGCAAAGATATTTTCCGCCGCAGCAAGCTGCTTGCTGCGGCTATCTTTGGCCCCCTAAATTGGCCCCATGGACGTACAACCTTATTTGGAGCAACATAAACAACGTTTTGTGGAAGAATTGTTTGGCTGGCTGCGTATTCCTTCAGTGAGTGCCGACCCCAAGTTTCGAGATGATGTCTTTGAGGCAGCCGAATACGTACGCATGCGGCTGGAAGAAGCCGGAGCAGAACAGTGCCGGCTGATTCCTACCGAAGGATTTCCAATCGTCTATGCAGAGAAAACAGTTGGGCCTGAATTGCCCACGGTGCTCGTTTACGGGCATTACGATGTACAACCTGCAGACCCATATGACTTGTGGCATTCCCCTCCCTTTGAACCGCAAGTTCGGGATGGAAAAATTTATGCACGCGGAGCCTGCGACGATAAAGGCCAAACCTACATGCACGTAAAGGCGCTTGAGTTGATGACCAAGACCGGTCAGTTGCCTTGTAATGTGAAATTTATGATTGAGGGAGAAGAGGAAATCGGTTCAGTACATCTGGAATCGTTTCTGCAAGAAAACAAGCAACTGCTTCAAGCCGATGTGGTTTTGGTCAGCGATACAGCCATGATCGGTTTGGACTGTCCGTCCATCACCATTGGCTTGCGGGGATTGTGCTATTTTGAAGTGGAAGTTACCGGCCCCAACCGGGACTTGCATTCCGGCACGTATGGCGGTGCGGTGGCCAACCCCATACAGGTGCTGGCCCGCATGATTACGGCACTAAAAGATGAAAATCAACACATCACCATTCCCGGTTTTTACGATGATGTTATTGAATACACAGCAGAGCAAAGAGCAGAGATGGCTCGCCGCCCTTTTGATTTGGAAGCTTATAAAAAAGAGCTGGGTATAGAGGAGGTGGAAGGAGAGGCGGGATTCAGCACCATTGAGCGTACTACCATAAGACCTACGTTAGAGTGCAACGGTATCTGGGGCGGATATACGGGGGCCGGTGCCAAAACGGTATTGCCTTCCAGAGCCTTTGCAAAAATTTCATGCCGATTGGTGGCCAATCAACAGCCTGAAAAGATAGCTGAGTTGTTTGCTAAGCATTTTGTTTCGTTGGCACCGAAATCTGTAAAGGTGCAGGTGCGGTTGCTCAGTGCCGGAAGGGGGGTAATCGTTCCCACCGATAGCCTTGCCTATCGGGCGGCGGCAATGGCCATAGAACGCACCTTTGGCAAAAAGCCCATACCCACCATGGAAGGGGGCAGCATACCGGTTGTAGCTTCCTTTGAAAAGATTTTGGGGCTGAAAACGGCATTGATGGGTTTCGGTTTAGATACCGATGCTTTGCATTCGCCCAACGAGAATTTCGGGCTGGCAAATTTTTTCAAGGGCATAGAGACGATTCCTTTCTTTTATCATTACTTCACCCAACTGAGCCAACAAAACGGTAGATAACATAGGAGCCGTGCGAAAATGTGTCAGCTTTTCAACCATATCGGGAAATAATTGCAGCCATTTCTGACAATTTTTTGCATTACCGGGCACTGGCACAGCAAATGCTATAGGCAAGGCGTCAATTTGATTCACTTGAATCGTAAACCCAAAAAATCCAAAAAGACTATGGCAAAGATCAATTTCAAACCTAACGAAGATCGTGTGCTGGTACAGCCCGAGCCAGCCGAAGAAAAGACAGCTGCTGGAATCATTATTCCCGACACTGCTAAAGAAAAGCCCCAGCGCGGTAGAGTAGTCGCTGTGGGTGACGGCTCTAAAGACAAGCCGGTAACCGTAAAAGTGGGCGATCGGGTGCTCTACGGTAAATACGCAGGCACCGAGATCACGATTGACGGAGAGGAATACCTCATCATGCGCAATTCAGACATCTTTGGAACTTTTTAAGATGGGGCATTCCGAACGGTCCGTTTTTTGGTCGAGAAAAAAATTAAACAAAACTTAATAACTAAAAAAGCTAAAACCTATGTCAAAACTGATCACCTACACCGCCGATGCGCGAGATCGACTTAAAAGAGGTGTTGACGCATTAGCTGATGCCGTAAAGGTGACGTTGGGACCCAAAGGTCGTAACGTCGTTATCGAAAAGAAGTACGGAGCACCGTTGGTCACTAAGGACGGGGTAACGGTAGCCAAGGAAATTGAATTAGAGGACCCAATTGAAAACATGGGGGCTCAGATGCTCAAGGAAGTGGCTTCCAAAACCTCGGATGTAGCAGGCGATGGGACGACTACGGCAACCGTATTGGCTCAGGCCATGATTACGGCTGGCATGAAGAATGTTGCTGCAGGGGCCAATCCCATGGATCTGAAGCGGGGTATGGATAAAGCTGCTGCCGCCGTGATTGAACACCTCAAGAGCCAATCTTCGAACATCGGCAACGATATCAAGAAGATTGAAGCTGTGGCTACTATTTCTGCCAACAACGACCCGGAAATCGGTCGCATGATTGCTGATGCCATGGCTAAGGTGAAAAAAGAAGGGGTCATCACCGTGGAAGAAGCCAAGGGCACCGAAACCACTGTCGAAGTAGTAGAAGGGATGCAGTTCGACCGCGGTTATCTATCGCCTTACTTCGTGACCAACCCCGATAAGATGGAGGCCGAGCTGGATCGTCCCTACATCCTGATCCACGACAAGAAGATCAGCGTCATGAAAGACCTGTTGCCTATTTTGGAAAAAGTTGCGCAACAGGGAGCTCCCTTGCTCATCATCGCTGAAGAAGTGGAAGGTGAGGCATTGGCTACCCTTGTCGTCAACAAGATCCGTGGCACGCTGAAGGTAGCTGCTGTTAAAGCTCCTGGTTTTGGTGATCGTCGTAAAGAAATGTTGCAAGACATCGCCGTATTGACGGGAGGTACTGTGATCAGTGAGGAACAGGGCTACAAGTTGGAAAATGCCACACTGGGTTACCTCGGCAAGGCTGAAAAGGTCATCGTTGATAAGGACAATACCACAATTGTCAATGGAGCCGGAAAGAAAGCAGACATCACCGCCCGCATCAATCAGATTAAGGCTCAGATAGAAACCACCACCAGCGACTACGACCGTGAAAAACTGCAGGAGCGTTTGGCCAAGCTGAGCGGTGGCGTAGCAGTGCTCAAGGTTGGTGCTGCTTCGGAAGTTGAAATGAAGGAAAAGAAAGCTCGAGTTGATGATGCGCTGCATGCCACCCGCGCTGCTGTAGAAGAAGGTATTATTCCGGGCGGAGGCGTAGCCTACATCCGGGCCCTCGAAGCCTTGGATAAGGTCAAGGCCGCCAATGAGGATGAAGAAACGGGCATCAACATCGTACGTCGGGCTCTGGAGGAGCCGCTGCGTCAGATTGCTGCCAATGCTGGCCATGAGGGCTCCATTGTAGTGCAGAAAGTCAAAGAGGGCAAAGGTGACTATGGCTTCAATGCCCGCACTGAAGAATACGAAAAGCTCATGGCTGCCGGCGTCATTGACCCGACCAAGGTGGCTCGAGTGGCTTTGGAAAATGCCGTATCCATTGCCAGCATGCTGCTGACCACGGAATGCGTGGTGGTGGAAAAGCCTAAGGAAGAAAAGACTCCGGCTATGCCTGCGGGCGGCGGTATGGATTACTAAGCCGATACCCAAACGGAAAGGCGGGGCGGCGCCCGGAGGGCGCCCCCCCCCATAATTTTTTAATAAAAAAAATTTTTAAATAATGGGAGGGGGCCCAGTAGCCCGCGGCGTATCGGGGCATTGTTTTGCCACGCGCCCA
>JANWWJ010000025.1 GCA_025056305.1 Chitinophagales bacterium
GCAAATCAGCGGCGCCACACCGGTGCTATCGGCCGAGAAGAACACCGTACGGTATGGTTGGCTGCCGAGGCTCCCAGTGATGCCGCCCAGGTTCAGCGCCAACGGCTCCAGAAAACGCAGCAATTCCGGATAGGGCATGCGCTCCACTCCGGGAACCAGTTTGGATTTGTGATAGTACGGTATCGACTGCGAAGTATCCAGTTGAATGGCGGTATTGAAAGCATCCCAGTAGTAAGTACCATCTTGGGACCGACGAGCTGTGGGGGTGGCCCGATGGTCGTACCGCGCATATGCGTGAATTCCTGTGATGAGCCGGGCCTGAGGATAATTTCTCAAAAACTTCCGAAGCTCCAGAAGGGATGCGTCAGTATGGAGTTCGTTCAGAAAAATTCCGTAGGGAATGGCCGTTTCAGGAAACACAATGTAGTCTGTAGAGCTGTCTGCTTTTGATGCAGCAAGGTGGATCAAATTGAGCAACTGCACCTTCAAGGTACCGGGATCAAACTTTTCGGAATACGGATCAACGTTAGGCTGTACCACAACCACATTTTTGATGGATCCCCGGGCCTGATAGCGCCCGTAACACCACCACGAGGCCAGAGCAGGTAAAAGCAAGACAGCCATGGCCGGCAGAGCCAATACCATGGGCCGCTGAGCAGTAGGCCATTGTTGCTGCAGACGAAAAACCAATACGTTAACCGTCAAAATCCATAAAGAGCCCCCCAATGGTCCTGTGTACTCGTACCACTGATACAGTTGTGGCGCCTTAGCCAGTCCATAACCTAATGTAAGCCAGGGCCAAGCCAGCTCCCAACGCAGATGCAGAAATTCAAAAGCAAGCCAATATGCCACAAAGGCAGCATACCCTAAGCGATCGCCGAAGCGCAGGCGGGTGAAATGGAAAGCAGCCATCGGCAGGCACATCAACAACGGATTGGCCACGTTTGCCAGCAAGCCGGCAATGGCCGTTGCGGGATCGCGCGTACCGAAATAGGTGGCCGCAATCCACCAGGTAGTGAGCAGATTCCACAGAAGCAGGCCTATGTAGGTCCACAATATATATGACTTAAATGATATATGTTTTCTGAAACGTGCTTCTTCCAGCCATAACAGCGGGACAAAAGCTACAAACAAGAGTGGAATCAGGGGCAAGGGGGGCCATGCCAGCCACAATAGCAGGCCGGAAGCAATGGCCAGCCACGGTACACGAAAGCGCAGCACAGAAACAGTCGCCGCAAAGAAAGCAGAATTGGCAGGCCGTAGCTATGACTTTTCTGCCCCCGCCACGACAATGACCCATTCGCCCCGCAGCTGCTGGGCAGCCGCCCACTGATACGCCTCCGCCGCCTTCATCCGTATGGCCTGTTCATGAACTTTAGAAATCTCCCGACACAAGCAAACCTGACGCTCCGCCCCGAAATAGCAGACCAAATCTTCCAGAAGGTGCAATAATCGATGCGGCGCTTCATAGAGGATGAGCGTGCGAGGCTCCTGCGCTAGCTGTTGCAACCGCTGTCGCCGCCCCTTCTTTGACGGCAGGAAGCCACAAAACAAAAACTCATGAGCCGGCAGTCCCGACATCACCAATGCCGGTACAAAGGCCGTAGCTCCCGGCAGGCAGCTCACCGATACACCAGCTTCAATGCAATGACGTACAAGCAAATAGCCGGCATCACTGATGCACGGCGTGCCGGCATCGCTGATCAAAGCCATTCGTTCCCCTCCGATCATGCGACGGACCAATGAGGTAGCCAGCCGATGTTCGTTGTGTTGGTGATAAGCCAAAACTTTTGTTTTGATCTGATAATGCCGCAACAACTTGCTGCTGTGCCGGGGATTTTCTGCAAGAACAACATCAACCGTTTGCAGTACCTGGAGGGCACGCAGCGTCATGTCTCCCAGATTGCCAATAGGCGTAGGAACCACATAAAGCATATGATTAAGGTATGTTAAGCGAAAAAACCACTTAATCTTTGCTTTCCACACTGAAACCGCTGAGCATTGCCGTAAAGTGGATCAACACCCAAAACAAATCGGCAAATTCGGTGAGGGGTAATGTTTCAGGCTTATCGTAAATATCGTGATAAGCTGTTATGCCACCTAAAGTATAAATGAAAAAACAATGTACTCCCTGTTGAAAAAAAGGATAGTGATCGCTATTTTCCGCACTACCCCTGGGTTGTACCGAAGGCAAAGCATTCAGTTTTTCATTAATAAGTACTAACTGCCGAAACGTTTCGCCGAACTCTGTAGCGTTAACGACTTTAATTCCTTCGTCACCAGTACCCACAATATCCAGGTTGATGAGAAATCGAATGCGGTCCAGAGGTATCGGTGGATTTTGTACAAAATGATTCGAGCCCAATAGACCCAGTTCTTCGGCTCCAAAGAACAAGAACGCCACCGAATATCGCCCTGGATGTTGTTGAAACCACCAAGCCAATTGTAATAACATGGCTACTCCGCTGGCATTATCGTTGGCCCCCGGAAAACAAACCTGGGTACCCAAGCATCCCAGATGGTCGTAATGGGCAGTAAATACAATGAAGGAGTCGGGCACCTGCGTGCCGGGTACATAGGCAACAACATTTTGGGTTTGATAGTTCGCCTTCCAAACAGCCTGAATGTTCAGTTCCACTTTTCGTGGCCATTCGGCCACAGCATGCTCCGCAATCAAAAGCCACGGAAGCTTTTCCTGTCTTTGAGACACATGCCAAGTGAGCTTTCCGCTTCTCAGCTCTAAGACTCCTAAAACAGGTAGAAACCCGGTTTGCAACACCTCGCGCAGCAGGTCGAATTGCTCGTCGGTAAAAGTGCTGCGATCCAGAAGCAGCAAGCGAGGCTTTCCCTTGCGCAGTTTTTTCAATATGGGCACCAACGCCTGTATGGATGTGTCAGGATTTTTCAGCATGATTCGCTGTAGCCGGAACTTGCCCTCCAGTGTCGGTGAAGAGGGACCAACCAAAAAATCTTTACCGGCCACCATAGACTGGCCATTGAGACAAAGCTGCACCGGCCCTGGGAAGGTGTTGACACTGACCGTGAACGGCTGCAGATAGTCATTGGCAAGAGGTAAAAGACCAACACGCCGAAGGTAGTTTACCAGAAATTGAGCAGTGCGCCAATCCGCCGAATCAACATAGCCACGCCCCTGAAAGGAGCATAAGGTATCTATATGCCCCCGCACCACGTTCATGTCGGGCACTTGTCCAGCAGCCCACAGCGGCCACAACCAAAGCAGCCAGCTACGCATGAATGCGGATTTCGAAGCGCTCCATGACCGGATTTACCAGCAACTTACGACAAGCCTCTTCGGCCAGTTCTCGGGCCTGTTCTGCCGAGTCGGCTTCCAGCTCCAGACGAATGTGCTTACCAATGCGCACATCGCGTGCGGCTGCCACCCCCAACTGGCGCAAGCCTTGTAGGGTCGCTTTGCCTTGCGGGTCAAGCAACTCCGGATGCGGCATTACATCAATTTCGGCCAAAAAAACCATGCTAATATGAATTAAAATTTTTTTTATTAAAAAGAAAAATCACACCGTTGACAGCAATGTAACCCAATACCGCCAGCGCTATGCCGGCATAGGCAAACGCGCCAATAAATACTGCTGCCGTTGCCAGGAAGAGATAGCGAAGTTCATTGCCACGCCAACGGTAATGGGTAAATTTTAATCCAAACATGGGCAGCGGTGCAAGCATGAACCACGACAGCAGGATTGCAAGCGAGTACAACACCCATTTGTTACCCACCACCTCACCAAGGTTAAGGTTGTTGGTAAAGATGATCAGCGGCAAAGCAGCGATCAACAAGGCTGCTGCCGGTGCCGGAAGGCCAGCAAAGCTCGTGTGCTGGCTTTGAACGGTGAATCGAGCCAGACGGTAGGCAGCTGCCAGTACAACGATGTAAGCAAAGAAGGGATAAATCATAGGCACCAACAATGCATCGGGTTCGGCACTCCAGGAAGCCAACAAAAGCTGATACAAAATGGAAGCGGGAAGCACGCCAAATGAAACAACATCAGCCAGAGCGTCTAAGGCTTTCCCCAGTTCACTGTGCATGCGAAGCAAACGGGCCAGAAAGCCATCGAGAAAGTCCAAAGCGGCAGCGACAAAAACCATAAAAGAAGCCAGATACAACCGCTGCGAATAACCCAGGGTGATCAACAATTCCGAAGCTACGGGATCCGCTTCCTGCAGCCGAACCGGCACTACGCGCTCCGAAAAACAAAACACAATTCCGGCACAACCCGCCAGCAAGTTTCCCAGCGTAAACAAATTTGGAAGGAACGATCGCATGCAGTGCGGCGAAGATACCTTACCCCCTGCACCAAAGGGTCTCCTGATTATTCGGTAACCTTCCAGTGCCAGCGCTGCTGGCCCACTTGTAGCTCAACGACGTACAACGAGGGTAAAGGAAATTCCAGCGCAATGTGTTGTGTGCCGGCATCTAAAAAAATCTCTTGGTGTTGCTGCAGGCGCCCCCACGGATCGGTAAACCGGATCAATGCGTCCTGAGGTTGCGCTGTTGACACAACAAGCTGCCATCCACCGCCATAACGTCGCAACGTCGCCTCCAACCCTTCGGGCTCTGCTTCCCGAGAGAGGCATGTCCCGAATTTCAGCTCCAGCCGGTTGCCTGCTTTGGAAATCTGAACCCCCGGCACGGTATGCGGTACTCCCTGCTGTGAAGTGATGGTTCCGGATTGGACCAGATTTCCTGATGCATCATAATTATACCAATATATAGTGCGGCCGGGTTGCGCTTTGAAAGCCTGAAGCCGCCGTAAGGTGACATCGGCGCTGCAAGAGGTAGGTTGGTTTGCCTGCAGCTGTCCACCGACGACGTAGTCTTTTAGATAAAGCTTAACCGAAAAGCTGCATTTGGTTTCGCTCACCTCACTCCAGGCCAGAAGACCATTGATGGTGCCGAAAGCATCCCCATCGTTTTTCTTTCCGTTACCTGGATTGCCGTTCACCGAACAGTTACTAAATGCCGGATACGCTACATTGAGGGCCAGCTGCTGATAGGGAATTAAGGTCTCCGTATCTAACCATTTGGCTTCATCGCCATTGTGTTTGCGCCGATCCCAAAAAAAGACTGCCGGCATCTTGTAAAGCTGGGCCGTGTCGTAAAAAGAGGGCTTATCACTCCATCCCACTGTAGCATCTTGCTTACCATGAACGCACCATATGTGCGGAAGGCTGCGGTGATAGTTCTTCATAAAAAGCTTCTTTATATTCATTAAATCAAAAATGCGTAATGAGTCATTCAGATTGCTCATGTCAGGCACGTTGGTTTTGAGGTTAGTGCTTGCCGTACCCCATAGTTGTTGATGCCAGCCATCGCCACTTTTCAAGGCAGTGGGATGAGCAATGGCATACACGCCTGTAATTTTTTCGGGCACCAGGGCTGCAGTAATCAAGGCGCCCAAGCCACCGGTACTTACCCCGACGAGAAAAACTTTTGTCGTATCCACGGGCAAATAGTTACGTGCCCATTCAATGGTGTGAATGATCCGATGCTGGGTATAAGCCATCACTACTCCCGAAGTGGGAATGGGATTATCACTGACATATATGTCATAGCCTGTATGATATCCCACCCAACCGGTGGATTTGCCGGCTTCTTCGTGATAGCCATCGGGATAGGGAATCCAGTCATCCAAACTCAAGATGATACAGTTCGACAGCGTATCAAAAGGATCAAGGCCGTTTCCCTTAATGGCATTTTTTTGAAGACCCTCCAGAAAAACAAAGAGAGGATAGCGTTCAGCCTGCCCACGACGAATTTGGAAAAAATTATATCCAAACGATCCTACATTGTTGAACGGCTTGCGATACACATTTTGCCGGTTGTCTCCAAACTGGGCATAGTAGTGGACCACATCACCATTGCTCCATACCACTGAATCTTGCCACACAGGCAAAGGAAATGCCACCGTTTCCGAAACGGGATTAATTAAAGTATTCTTTCCCGAAAGCAAGGTCTTGTCCTCTACGCCGCTAGCAAGATCCATCACGGTCACCGCATAATAAAAAAGGCCCGTTTCTGTGCACGTGACCACATAAAGACCAATGTTGGAACCCAAAGGCTCTCCATTGGGCTGCCAGCGAAAGTATATCGGCATTTGTTCCAGCCTGCTGCGTCTGAGGTTTTTGCTGGAGCTGTCCCTTACCTGACCTATGTAGGTGGTTGAATTGAGTTGATCAGCAGAGGTGAACGGCGTTGAACTTCGATAAACCTTATAGGCCTGGCCCGTAGCAGTCACGTTTTGCCACGCAAGAAAAACTTGTCCGTCGCGGTAGTGGGCCTGCAATTTGGTTACAGTAGCTGCATGTATCCCATGGCTACAAAAAGCAAAAACCAAGAACGCAGAAAGACGATTTAAGATCACATGAACAGTTTGCATGGATGAAAAGTTTATGAAAGCAAGCCAGGCAGAGCCCCTGCTGCTCACCAGCATCCTCGAAGCCACAGCCGGATGTCTAACGCGGCTGCTGCAGGCCTGACTTCGCGTCAGCCACATCATGGCTGAAACGAAGAAACATGATGAACTAATTATTTAATAGATAAAACTCACAGACTTACTCACACGACCAGTGTTAGACGTATATAAAAGCACATAATTCCCCGGTGGCAACAGGGGCAAACGTATGCAATGTTGCTCCGAAGCCGACGAAACAACATATTGCCAACGGCGAACTCCCTTCATGTCAACTACTGTGAGTACCCCTGATTCGGCGGAAGGAGTGCTCAGACAAGCATATAATTCCCCCAGGTGATATCTTACCTCCAGGCGCAAACGCTGTGCTTCTTCCGATGCAGGATGCTGCTCCGCCTGGCGCAGACATCCATCAATACTGATGGTCAGCCGGCTTTTAGACTTATGGATCATTACGCCCGGGATGGTCAAAGGTCCTCCTAGGTACACAAAAGAACCCGACTGAATTTGAGTGTTGTTGGCATCAAAAGTCTTCCATTTGATAAGCTGACCGGGCTGCGGCTTGAAATTTTGTGCCCGTCGAACTGTAACGTCGGCTGTACAGGTGTGGTATTGATTGGGTGCCAAGACGCCGCCTACGTAAAAGTCGCGGATGAAAAGCTGGAATCTTAACTCACACAGTCCGTCGAACACACTGTCGCGCGTCCAATCTAAGTAACCATTAATGGCTCCGTAAGGATCACCATTGGCTGGGTTCCCATTGCCGGGATTTTGATTGATGCTACAGTTTGAAAAAGCAGGATGAGGTCTGTTGTTGACAAGGGAATACCACGGGGGCATCGTTTCGCTGTCCAAAAAATTTTTTCCGTTTCCATTATGTTTTCTCTGATCCCAAAAGGAGATGCCTCCCACAGCGTTTCGCTGCAAAGAGTCAAAAAAACTTGTGACGATTGGACTCCAAACAATAGTCTGATCTTGTTTGCCAAAAACACTGTACATGAGCGGCATCTTTTGATTCCGGTTAACCCTGACCATATGGCGTATATCAAACAAATCAAAGACCCGAATAGGCTGCCCGGTTTCAGGATGAAGAATATCGGTGTGAAGATTTGATGCAGTATCACCCCACATTTGTTCGGGTTGATCATCGCTGTTATCAATGGTAACGAGCTTGAAAGCCGGAACCACGCAATAAGCTGCGGTGATCTTGTGCGGGATCAAGTTGGCAGTCAGATAAGCACCGATACCTCCATTGCTTACTCCTACCACATAGGTACGCTGGGTATCTAGCGGGAAAGTCCGTTGCGCCCATAAAATGGATTGAATGTATCGCCTCTGCGAGTACATCTTGACCGTGCCACTGGTCGGTATGGGATTGTTCTCCTCGTAGAAATTGTAATGCTCATGATAACCACTCCAAAACGTATTTTCCCCTGTATTGTTTCCGTTTGGTGTTGGCAGCCAATCGTCAAAACCCAAGATGTAACAATCGGTGATGTTTTTGAAGGAATCCAGGCCGTTTCCTTTCAGCGAGTTTTCACGCAAACCTTCATAAAAAGCAAACAACGGATATTGCGTCGCTTGGCCCCTACGAATCACATAAAAATTAAACCCATAAGATCCCACAGAACTTAATGCAGGAAAATGGGCTGTTTCCATATTGTTGCCAAACCACGTATAATACTTCACCACATCCCCATGGCCCCATGTCACTGAGTCTTGAAAAACCGGTGCGGGCTGAGCTATTGCCTCCTGTACGGGAGTACTTAATGTGTTCTTGCCTGAGCGAATCTTCTTGTTTTCTGTGTTGCTGGACAATTTCACCACCATCACGGCATAATAGTAGGCCTGATTGTCGGTACAGGTGGTAACAAACAAACCCTGATTCTTCTGCAAGGTCGTTCCATTGTCGTCGATCTTGTAATAGCGAGATCCCCCAAGAATTTCGCTCAGCCGTATGTTTTTGCACGAAGAGTCCCGCACAAACCCAACAAATGTGCTGCTGTTTAACTGCGAGACATCGGTAAACTTGGTCGTGCTCCGATAGACGTTGTATTGGCGATTAGTCCCTTTTGGGCAGGTCCAGCGCAAAAACACCTGACCATTCCGATAGGTTGCCGTCAGGTTTGAAACCGTTTGACCGAGGGCAGGCATCCTCGACCCTATGAACAACGTCGCCAGATAAAAACACCAGGCGAGGGAATGCGATAACTTCATGATTAAACAAGTTTTAGTTTATTTGATCACCGCGAAGCAACCGATACCGCTTCCGCGCTTCTACGGTATAAATGCTGCCTTTATAACGTATAAGTAATTGCTTGTATAATTCCATGGCCTTCTGAGGTTTCTGGAGGTACAGCTCATAAACCTCGGCCAAGCGGAATAAGGCATCATCAGCTAATAAATCATAAGAATAGTATTCATCGATACGCTGAAAAGCTTCGGCTGCTTGCGGATAAGCCCGTTGAGCCAGATAGATTTTTCCTTTTTCCATCCACACATCGTCCACCAGACTGTGCTGAGGATATAGGAACAACAGGCTGTCCAATACCTGCAAGGCTTCATTATAGCGGCGCTGAAAAGCAAGCAAATCAGCTCGGGCAAAAAGTTTCATCGGTTGAGTAGTGGTATCTAAACCGAGATTGTCCGTGATCAGAATAGACAAGGCCAAAGCATCGTTAGCCACCAGCTCACTGGTAGAACTTTTGAGCACATTGAGCTGTGCCTGGGCCCATTCGAAATCGCCCATATAAAAGCTCAGGCGAGCATTTTTGTACCTTGCCTCTTCCCCCAGCGGTTCATCTTTAAATTCTTTATCAACCTGGCCATAAAGAATCATAGCTTCCCAAGGCTCATTTTGAATGAGCCAACAATCCCCCAGATCCAATTTTATGGCGCCGATGAGTTTTCGATCCGAGGTGGGAATGCGCAGAGCTTCCTCCAGCAGCGCTATTGCTGTATCGGTTTGATGCAGGAATTTCAATTGAAACAAGGCATAGTCGCGTAGCACATTTAAGGTGCGGTTGTTTTTTCCGAATTCCTCAAGATACTGCCTGTAGCGATTGGCCAAACGCAATAGCTCTTCCCGCGTTGGCGCTGCAGCCACCGTCAAGCGCATGCGTTCGGTTTCCAATTCGGCGGCATGCGCCTCTGCATAATAAGGACTTGACTTTCCTTTTTCCATAATCAGGTACCGATAGGCCTGAATGGCTATGGAGTACGCACCTTCTTCAGTTGCTGAGCGGGCAAACTGCATGATGCGGTTGCCATCCTCGCGGTTGCGGCGATCCAACGCTTTCACCTGCTCGAAGGCAGCATCGAATTGTCGGAGCTGGACAAAATACCAGATTAATAAACTGCTCAACAACTCGTTGCCGGGATATTTCTGAATGCGTCGATACAATTCAGCCTGAAAAGTGCGAGAAAAAGATTCGCTTTCCAGCAAAGGCTGAAGCTGACCTTGCACGTACTCCAGACGCGAGGGATTGAAAGCTAAAATATCCAGGTAAGCGGCGACGGCAGCCGCTACATTCCCTTGCTTGCGGTACAAAGTGGCCAGTTCAGGTAGAAACAAATCAGAATGATCGGCGTGAAACACTTTACGCCCTTGTTCATAGGTGCGCAGGGCATAATCGTTCAGGCCTGCGCTTTGAAAACGGGTAGCCAACCGGTTGATCTGTTGCATGTTGGGAGAGATGCGCTGAATGGCTTCTTCAAACTGTTCCACTGCATTCTTTTCCTGCTCGCGCAGCCGATAAAGCAAGCCAAGATCCACATGATAGGAGAGCTCTTGAGGATAGCTTTTCAATTGCTTTTTGATGACCCGCTCGGCTTCGTTATACTGCTTCAGTTCTTGCAAACATTTAACATAGTTTTGATAATAGACCTGATTGGAGGGCTGCTTGCTCCATAATTTCTCATATAGAATCACCGCTTTATCGAATTCACCATTACGGAAATATTGCTCTGCCAGTTGAAACTCGGTTTGCGCTGCTACAACTGTCGACAGCAGCAGCAATAATGAAAACCATATTCTCCTCATACCATCTAAACGCCTGACGATGAGCAAAATTACATTAGGTGCCTGGGGGGTGCCTGAGTTCCGCTCTGACTGATTCAGAAGTTTTCCAAAACAGCCCATAACCCAAAGCTGCTCCCACCACATTGGCCAACATGTCAAGCAATTCATGCGTACGGTACAGGGTGAGGACAGGTTGCAAGATTTCGATCACCAGCCCAATAAAGGCACAGAAGGCCACACGCAGCCATGCTTGGTTTGCCTCTATGTGTGCTCTCCGGCATTTGCGGTAACCCCACAGCAATAAAAACGACATGGTGCCATACATGAACAGATGAATCAACTTGTCTAAAAAAAGTTGCTCAAACAAGCCCGGTTTGGGCCAGCCTTTAAGCGGCGAAAAACTCAAATAGACCACCCATGCTACCCACACCGTAAACGGCAGGTAATACCTAAAACCAGTCCACCGCATCAGGCACCGATTAAGGCACGATATTCAGCAGCCGACAATAAACCATCCTTCTGCATCGGATCAAGTATTTTAATTTTTATCATCCATCCTCTTCCATAAGGATCTTGATTAACCCACTCCGGATGTTCGGCCAGGTCCGGATTAACTGCTACGATGGTGCCGGCTACAGGCAAAAACAAATCAGACACGGTTTTGACTGCCTCTACCGTACCAAATACCTGCTCTTTTTCAAGGGTTTGCCCTACGGTAGGAATATCCACATAAACAATATCACCCAGTTCGCGTTGAGCAAAATCGGTAATACCCACATAGGCCTCCTGACCTTCAAAACGAATCCACTCATGGTCTTTGGTGTAGCGAATATCTTCCGGAAATGTCATGCGCACAGATTTGGGCCAAACCTAAAAGAATTTTTATTGCCATTCGCTTTTACCCGCCGCGCGAGCCTCAGGCACCAGCGGCTTTTGCGAGTTAGGTTTCGAGAACAGCCGGCGAAGGGCTGCCGCCACTAAGCCCGTGCCTATCCCGATAAGCAGGTAGGGATAAAAGCTTTGGGTCAGCAACCCGAACACGATACCTACCAAGCCACCGGCGCAAAAAAGTACCAACGGATGCAACCAAACCTTACTCATGCGCCAAAGGTACGGAGCGGGCCTTCAGGCAAGCGATATTTGCGGCAAGGTACACTGCCCATGCGCACCACCATCATCCGACGTGCACATTTCAATGCAGCTCATCGCGTTTATCGCAAAGACTGGTCCGATGAAAAAAACCGTGAAGTGTTCGGTCCTTGCAGCAATCCACGCTACCACGGCCACAATTATAGCCTTGAAGTGCAAGTTACCGGCCTGGTAGACCCCACTACCGGCTACGTCATGGACCTGCGCGACCTCAAGCAGATAATTGAAGAGCAGGTTATCCGGCCTTTTGACCACCGTAACCTCAATTTAGATACCGAGGAATTCCGTGACCTGAACCCCACGGCCGAAAACATTGCTCGTGTTATTTATGAAAAAATTCGTAAGGTATTACCTCACCATCTGGACCTGCGCATCCGGCTGATGGAAACGGAAAATAATCTTGTGGAATATCCGGCCTGATCCCCGCTTACTGGCCTAATGAAAACCGTAGGGTGACGCCCCCCGCCGTGTAGCGGATGGGATAAGATGCAGAAATACGTGGATTGGTGATGCGTTTGTCAAAAAAGACGCGCACGTTGAGACGGTTGTTTACGGTGTAATCGGCAGAAGGAGATATGGTGATGGTCTGCACGCCTGCGGTAGGCTGTGAAGCCACGGGCTCATCAAGCCGCTGGCTATAGGTGACGTTGTCGGTTACCGATGTGTTGAACTGAAAATTCACATCGTTTTTCAGGAACTTACGCTTGCCGTCTACCTTCCAGGGTAACGGAACGTTGCGGAACTTATAACCCACACTCAGACTGATTTCTTCATTGCGGCTTTCGGCCAATTGAAAGTCGAGAAAGCTGAAAGTAAGATTGCGAGATTTTTTGTATTCAATTTTTGTGCTTAATGAATTTTTCCACGTCATGTCTATGCCGATAAGCGGGCTGAATTGTTCGGAGATGGTAACGGCAGGAATGTTGTAAAACGGAACGAAGTTCAACGAGTTGGGATCAATATAAGAAGGCAACATGAGGTCGGCGGCTGGATCTCCTTCAAACAACAACGACTGGGCAAAAGACGATATGGCCAGCGTACTGGTGTAGCCATGCGAGATGTTCACGTTATTCCAAATTTTCTTTGCCCATGGCAACTTGGTTAAGCCATTGTAAGTAATGCGCCAGTTGGGTCTGGGCAATTCATCAAACGGCAGGCCCAGCCCGATGCGTCGGGGATCTTTGCCCGAATAGGCTGCCAGAAATGCAGGCAACAATACATCCGGAGCATAGGGACCATAGCCTTTATAGTAGATTCCCTGCACGGTGTCCGTACCAAAAGGCTCAAAATTGGAATAGGGGTTGATGGCTGTAAGCCGCTCGGAGATGATTTGGCGATAATTCTGAAAATCTAAGAATGTTTGTGAAAACTTATTAGGCCTAACCCGAACAAAGGTGGTTTTTATCGGCAAATACGACATAGTAAAGGTGCCTGACTCCAAACGGCTGAGGTGAGCAAAACCTCCACCTGCATTGGGTACCTTGAAATACTCCGACAGGTTGTTGCCGCGCGTCTTGTTGAAGTTGATATCAACCAGCACATCTTTGAACGGCTCTGCCGTCACTTTCATGGTCAGCTGGCGTTGACGGGTTTGCAGAAATTGATAATTCAGGGCGGTATCGGTGGAAATCCATCCGCGTTGGGCTGCACGGTTCAACCAGTTGCTGTCGGGTTGATAGCCGAAAGCGAAGGGCCAGCCCGGGGCACTCAAAGTCAGATCTTGCCCCACAAACCGAGGTTGCGGCAAAAAGCCCGGCAACACCGTCGTTCGGTTATCGCTAAAGCTTATATTAAATTTTTTCACCATCATGACCAGCCGAAACACCACTTTTTCATTTCCTACCGGTTTTTCGGACGGCTTTTTGGCCGAACCCGCCCCCTGACCTTTCTTCTCTTCCTGACCGGCGGCTTCCTTGCCTCGCTCGCCTTTACCGGTTTCGGCACGTGGTTTCTGCTGCGTTGCCTGTGTGTCGTATCGTTTTAGGAACTTGGATTTGGCGTAAAGGTTCCGGAAGTTAAAATCACCGTTGACCGAAATGTTCTGACTGTTATTGATCGTATGGCCTAAGGTGGTAATCGTCATTTTTTGAGTAACCGGGTCAATGACCATAGGGCCGGTAAGCCAACCAAACGTACTGCCATAGCGCGCTGTAGTCTGAGTCCAATCCAACAAGGGGATTTTATTCAACGGCAGCGTGTAGGCAGCATTGGCGGCATGCGTGTAGTTGGTCGTACGGCCGAAACGCCTGATGTTATGCCAGACGGAATCTTTTTTTTCCGGCGTATCCAATCGGCCCGGTGGCTCGTCGATGCGGGTGCGTGTGGTGGCATTGAAATCCAAATTCAGCCCCTTGCTGAATTCGTACTTAAAGCCCCCAAAACGATCCCAGGTCCAAAACTTATTGTAGGTGGGAATTATGGTTTCTGTTTCATCCAAGGGCCGCAGCTTCAATTCTCCGAACTGGCGGTCCATAGTGGTACGGAAATTCAGATTGGTAGGAAGAAAGTTGATGTTAAAGTCGCGGATGATTTTAAGATATTTCGCTTTGGCCGGAATGGCCTTTTGCAATGGGGAAAGAAAACGGGCCTTACCCGGAAACTGATACCCCAGCTCGGCCCTGTGATTGCGCAATAAATTCGAAGCGATGATGGGTGTTCGGCTGAAGTTTCGCGTATAGGCATAAGTGAAATTCCAGTTTTGCGGTGAATAGACCTTTTGCTTAGCGCCCTTGGTCTGCGGCTGAAGCCGAACATTGGTAAAGTTGATGCTGCCGATGGAAGAGTATGTCTGTGCTGCCTTGCGGGCTTCACTGCGCTGCTGGCCATCACTGATGAGGCGCAGCTTATCTGCCAGTAAAATGTCTTGATCGTAGGGATCGTACTGAGGTGTGCTGATGGACTTAGAGATGCCCGCATAGAAGGGCAATTTCAGTCCTATTTTTTCAGGGGCAAGTTTGCCCAGCTCAATAGTTGTGCCCAAATCATAGGCCACGAAGTTGTCGCGGTATCGTTCGTTAAGTTTTTGCTGCAGTTGTCCAAAGCCGATGGAATGATAGGAAGTGGCCAAAGCGATGTTTCCGAGGTCGGCCAGTTGAATTTCAGCTCGGGCCAATGCAGCATTGCCACCTTGCTCGTTGAAGCCGGTAAGGCGAAATTCATCGAACCACACCTCAGCGCATTTGGGCTGCCCGTCATCGTCAACGGAACCTCCTTTGGGATTACGCACCCCCAGCATGGCTGTAACCACATTTCCCAGATCGGGATTGCCCATCACGGTAACGCGGCCCCCGTTGGCCAGATCCACAGTAAAAGGCTGATTGACCGGCCATGCCTGCTGATTGCGCGTGCTCTTGATGGCAACCAACTCGCGCAGAACGATGTGTATTTGGTTTTCGTCCGGCCAAACCTTGCGTTGTTCGGTCGGACTGTTGGGATTGTAATAGCCAGGCGGCGTGATCACCAGCGGAATGGCATATTCATAATAATTATTTGTAAAGTCAGAACCCAGGCGTACAAAAGCCCAGATGTCGCCGTAATTGAGCGTGCCCTGCCCTTCCACCGCTTCGGCATGCACAAAAACCTTTGCGTTGTGATATTGCCTAAGGTCCAAATTGATGTTCTTGTACACGGCTCGGGCATCCCCATCGCGAAGGTTACAGACCTGCAGAGCCAGCGATTGCTCGTTTTGAAACTGTGTGCCCAGCTGGCCGACAATCTGCTCGCGCAATATGCCAGGCGGCATGACGTAGTTGATGGGTTCGCGCGTCGAATTTTCTTCCAAGCTTACGCTGGTAACGTTAAAGGTGGTTACATTGCTGTTATCGGTAGGCAGGTACTCACCTGGCGATTCCAATGAATACAAATATTTACGCCATTGATTGCGCACCAGCTCCATTCGGGCAAAACGCAGAATGACTGTCGTATCAAAATCCGTTAGATACATGCGCACAAACCGGATGGACTTGAAGTCCTGAATACTGCCCACCTTGGTGGAAAATTCGCTGACAGGAATTTTGAGCTGTATCCATCGGGCGATGCCTGGGCTGAAGCCATTGCGGTCGGGGGGCACTTGATATTCCCGCACATCGGTTACAAAACGGTCACCAACCACCATGTTGGGACGCAAGCGCACGTGATATTGGAAAAACTCTTCATTCTCGGTAATGGTGTTGTCGCGGTTTAAATCTTCGGATTCCGGAGCATTAGTAGCTGCCTGCGAGATGACAGCCGTAGCCGCTGAAATCGGCGAATTGCCTTCGGGATTGTTGTAGCGGCTGTAACGGTCCAGAATGCCTACGTTAGGTCCAAAGCTGCCGTCGTCGTAATAACGGTAATCGTCAGCAGCAGGGTCGGCGAATGCAGCTTGATAGACCGGAGAGTTGACCCCATAGATTTTAGCCAAGGCGTTGAGATAGGAGCCGTAAACGACTTGTTCACTGGAGGTACCGGGTGCAGCCGTCTGGCTGCGCACACCATCATAACCCACATCTTGCCACTGACGGGCATTGGGATCTGTATCGAAAGCATTGGTGACGGGGGGAATTTTAGGAGAAAAGCCCCATGCTGTACGATTCAAAATCGTCGTATCGCCACTGGGCGAAAGTCCGTTTTCATAGAAAAATTTTGAATCTTTCAAAACATCCTCCGAAACATTTCCGAGGTCTATGTATAAGCTTCCCCCGCTGCTGTTTTGATCGTACAGGAAGGGATCTAACAACCACAGTTGAATGTATTCGATGTTGGCTTGTTCGAAATCCGTCTGGTCAAGGCTGCGCTGAATACCGGCCCACCGCTTGCGCAAGTTGGCTGACGCGCTGGTATCGAAACCGATGGATCCGTCGGCTAACACAATCAGGCCCGCGGTGTCGAAATTGTAGGGGCCGCGCTTACGGGGTTCATAACGCAGATCAAAAGTGTTTTCGCGCTGATCAAAGGGGGTATTTGTAAGGTCTTTTTCAGGGAAAATCTCCGTCTGCAGCACTTCACGCGAGTAAAAGTTGCTTTGCTGTGCCGAATTGTTGCGAATGCCATCAGGGGCCTGGTTGCTCCAAAAGAAGGGATCAATCTGGTACCAGCTGAGTTTAGCACGGTTGAACCCGTACGACCAATCGTTGACACGTGAGGCCTCGGGAAATCGGGATACCTGTGGTGTACTGGCCAGCTTCCAACTGATAAATGGAAAACGCAGGTCGTAGGAGGTCTGTGTGCCTTCAAAATCATCGATGTAAATCGTACCTTCCTCTCCGATCACCCGTGAATGGCCGGGATCCAATCGCGCCGTTTCAGCCGTGATATTTATGGATGAACTGCCAGTGGTTTCGATTAACGGCAAGGCATTGATCCAGCGTGTGAGAATAGGAAGTTCGCGCTGATACGTCCCGTCCAATCCATAGATCGCATTGCTGATAGGATCGTAACCGGCATTGAGCTTGTTGGTATAAGGGCGCTCCCATAATTTCAAGAAGGTACCTCCCAACATGAGGTTGCGATTGATGTAATAATCCAGGCGCGTGCCAAACAGGGTTTGTGTTTGGAAGCTGAACAAGTCGGTATTTTCAAAAGAAACATTGATGGGGATGCCTGAATTCAACAAACTCTGATTGAGGATGCGTACGCGACCCAAGTTGTAGTCAACGGTATAGTCCACATTTTCGGTCAGCTTTTGCCCGCCGGCAGTCACCACTACCGAGCCTTGAGGCACATTGAAGGCGCCCAAAAAAATCTCATTGCTGCTGCGCGACTTATAGGTGCCTTTGAGCACATAGCGGTTATACTGCGGAAACTGTTCTGCCACGGTCTTTGTGGAATCGTACAATTGCTGATATACATAAGGATCTGCTTCCAGAGGGTTGGAAAATTTGTTGCGCAGGTCTTTACCGAAAGGTTGAACTACTGGGAAAATGACTTTGCCGTTGGCAGGGATGATGGTCAGGTTCGGAACAAAGTCAAACACGCCATCGGGCTGTGGATCCTGATTGTTGTTGAGGCGATCCAAGCCCAACACACTGATGAGTGGCGTACCGCTCAGCTCCGCAGCAGGCAGATATCTTTTTTCTCCACCGCCCGGATCTAAATAGTAGATGTCCAGATAAAAATCTTCTTGATTAATTTGAAAAGCCCCAAGCGAGTACACATTTTTCATCATCAAATTCCAGATCGGCAGCTTGGGCCGCGTGCTGGTGCCCTTAAGCATTTTCACGAACAACACCTTGGCGGAGTCAGGGTCAGGCGTGATGTCGGTGCTGAACTCACCTACCTGATATACTTTTCCGTTCACCGTGTATTGATAGGCCACCGCCAAAACCTCATCAGGCTGCAGTTGCTGATTGAGCAAGATGTAGCCGAGGCGCGGTTCCAGTGTGTACTCATTGGGTGCTAATTTTCTTGCATATGTTTTTTCAAAATCCTGAAAAGGCACAAACTGATTTTCAGTCAGGGTTTGCAGGGCAAAATCCAATCGGCGCGCCTGGCTTAAGGCAGGGTCTTGGGTAAGGCGCAGGTATAAGTTGTTGGAGTTTAAATCAGGACCATCGGTAGGCGGATGATATCCGTAAGGCAAGGGATTGGCGGGGTTTCCGGTAGTCACCAATTGATTATAGGGTCGATATTCGCCCAAATCAGCAAAGGCAACAATATTGCGCACATCGGTGGTTACTCCTGTTTTGTTGGTGACCCAAACTTCGATACGCGTGATGTTTACCTGCGAGTTGATTAACGGAAGTTGGGCCATGGCCTCGTTGAAGGTCTCGTAGAAATACTGGCCGAGAAAGAAGTTGCGGTTTTCGTCGTAGCGGTCGCAGCTGATGCGAAACGTCTGCATTTGGGCGCCGCCTTCCAGAGTGATGCTTTGCGACTTGGATTGTTGCTGAGAAATGACCGAGGTAATGGTTAACCGCCCGAACTGCAGTTGGGTTTTTAATCCGAACAAATTCTGGCTGCCGGTGATCAACGATCCCTTTAACGGCAAAGCCACATTACCGGCCTCAATCTTTCGGATGATTTCATCTTGATAGCCGGTATATTCCAGCTTGACCTGATTTTCAAAACTGAAGTTGGCTCCCGTGTTGTAGTTGACGTTCATGCGCAGCTTATCGCCGATTTTGGCCAGCACGTTCATCTGAATCTGCATGTCGAAATCAAATCCCCCCTGCCGCCGCTGGCGCTTGGTGAGTGTCGGATTTAAAATATTCTGATAATTACCTCCAAACGTAAGGTCAATATTTCCCTGCGGACGTATATCAACCCGCGTTCCTCCAAAAATTCGGTCGACAAGCCGGTTGTTTACGTTTACCTCAGGCAGTATGCCTTGTTCACTGAGCAAGGCGCTGGCATTGCTGCGCTTGCGCCAATACTCAGCTTCCTGCTTTTTGAATTCCAGCTCTAAGAATTCCTCGAAAGTGAGGTAGGTGGGGTTACGAAAAAAATCTCGGCCTATGGTTTCGGTAAGCAGATAGTTGCCCGATTCAGGATCATATTCAATTTTCTGTTCGATAGCGGAAGGATCATCCAAATCAAAACCATTGTAGGAATTAGTGGTGTAGTAGTCGGTGTATCGGTCGTGAATGGGGTAACGAAGCTGAGTGCCGGGTGGCGAGTCTGACGGAAAGGGGGGCCGCACGTCGGCATCGGTGCGGTTTCCGGCTACAGACAAGACTGTCAAGCCGACGAGGGCTGTCAGCAGGCCCGCTATAACTCCATGGTTGCTTTGGCTCACCACCTATTTAAAAAATTGATATAAACACAACACTTGCTTCCGCTATCGAGGGCAACGTCTCAAGGCGATGCCTTATTGTTTCCACACTAGGTTCCGATTTCATCCTGATTGCTTTAGTGCAAGTCGCACCAACGTTTCGGTATTGGCGTCAGGTTGCTGCCTGCAGGCAAAAGATACTGCCTGCTCGGCCTGTGCACGCCCATATCCCAATGCCAGCAATGCCGCCACAGCCTCTTGCCGCGCCGATAACTGGGCCGGTGTGGCGGCCACCACTTCAGAAACAGCCTTTCCTATCTTGTCTTTTAATTCCAGGATAAGCCGACGGGCTGTCTTGGGGCCTATCCCTTTTACCCGCTCCAGCAATGCAGCATTTTCTGTCAAAATGGCGTGTCGGATTTCTTCTGCCGTCAATGAGGAAAGCAGCAGGCGCACTGTAGCTGCTCCTATCCCCGATACTTCCAGCATGGTCGTAAACAATTGCCGCTCTTCTTCATCATAAAAACCGTAGAGTTGAGCCTGAATGCTGCCGGAAACAGGCGCCGATAAGTGCACATAGGTAAACAATCGGCATTGCGTTAACCGGTTGAGGCGCGTGAAGGTATTAAGGGTGATGTGCAAGAGGTAGCCCATACCGCCGGTTTCCAGTACGACCTGTGTGGGCGTCAGCGAAACGATTTTACCCTGAATGTAGGCAAGCATAGCAATTAGGTTAATAAGATTTTGACCTCATATAATTAAACATGGGTATTATTTCTTTTTGGCCTGAGCATCCACTACGGCAATGGTCACCATGTTGATGATTTCGCGCACGCTGCTGCCCAATTGCAGGATGTGTACCGACTTGCGCAAACCGAGCAGCACCGGCCCTATGGCCTCTGCATAGCCTAGCGATTGCATGAGCTTGTACGCGATGTTCCCCGCCGACAGATTGGGAAAGATGAGCGTGTTGGCGCCTCCGTCCACTAATTCACAAAACGGGTAGTTTTCGCGCAGCAGTTCTGTATCAAAAGCAAAGTTGGCCTGCATTTCTCCATCCACGACGAGGCCGGGGTACCGCTCTTTGAGAACAGCCACCGCTTCGGCAACGATTTGCGCTTCGCCACCACGGCTGGAACCAAAGTTGGAATACGACAACATGGCTACCCGCGGCTGAATGTTGAAATGCTGCACCGCACGGGCAGTGAGCATGGTGATTTCTACCAGCTCTTCCACCGTGGGGTTGAAGTTCACCGTGCAATCGGCAAAAAACAGGGGGCCGCGCTTGGTAAACAAAATGTACATGCCCGCTACCCGGCGCACCCCTTCTTGAGTGCCAATCACCTGCAGGGCCGGTCGTATGGTTTGCGCATAGTTGCGCGTGAGGCCGGAAATGAGGGCGTCGGCTTCCCCACTGACCAGCATCATTGCGCCAAAATAGTTGCGCTCACGCATCAACTTCTTGGCTTCGTACAACGTCAGTCCTTTGCGTTTCCGTTTATCGAACAGCCAACGACCGTACTCATCACGCAGACCATCCATCTCAGGTTCACTGGGATCAATGATGGGCACATCTTCAAGATCCAAATGGTGCTGTTTGATGATGGCTTTGATTTTCTTTTTGGGCCCAAGCAGGATGGGGCGGGCCAGCCCTTCTTCATAGACCGACTGGGCTGCCTTAAGCACTTTGAAATTATCTGCCTCGGCAAACACCACCCGTTGCGGATCTTGGCGCGCCCGGTTGACGAGCGCCCGTAACATGGCATCGTCGCGGCCCAAACGCTGCGACAGTTGATTGATGTAAACGTCCCAGTCGGTAATTGGCTGGCGCGCCACCCCCGATTCCATGGCTGCCCGTGCTACTGCCGGAGCCACAGTGGTTAACAACCGAGGATCGATAAGTTTTGGTATAATATAATCTTTTCCAAATGTCAGATTTTTCTCTCCATAGGCGAGGTTGACGAGGTCGGGGACCGGCCGGCGGGCTAATTCCGCCAGCGCATGAACGGCAGCCAGCTTCATGGCTTCATTGATTTCGGTAGCCCGCACATCCAAAGCCCCTCGAAAAATGAAAGGAAATCCTAATGCATTGTTCACCTGATTGGGATAGTCAGACCGGCCCGTAGCGATGATGGCATCGGGCCGGGCTTCCGCCGCCTCGTGATACGGAATTTCTGGATCGGGGTTTGCCAAAGCAAAAATGATGGGGTTGGGCGCCATGGTCTTGACCATGGCTCGGGTGACGATGTTCCCTTTCGAAAGACCCAAGAAGACATCAGCACCAACGAGAGCTTCTTCCAACGTGCGCACCGGCAGCCTGGTGGCAAACTCCGCCTTGTAGCCATCTAAATCGTTGCGCTCTACATGAACCACGCCCTTGGAATCGGTCAAAATGAGGTTTTCTTTTTTTATCCCTAATGCCAAATACAACCGAGCACACGACAGAGCTGAGGCCCCGGCTCCCGAAATAACCACTTTAACCTCCTCGGCTTTTTTTCCTTGCAGCTCCAGAGCATTGATCAATGCAGCCCCCGAAATGATGGCCGTGCCGTGCTGATCGTCATGCATTACCGGTATGCTGAGCTCTTTCTTGAGCCGCTGCTCTATTTCAAAACATTCGGGGGCCTTGATGTCCTCTAAATTGATGCCACCAAATGTGGGTTCCAGCGCTTTGACAACCTGGACGAATTCATCCACCGTTTTTGCTCTGATTTCTATATCAAAAACATCTATATCTGCAAACAGCTTAAACAAGATGCCTTTTCCTTCCATAACTGGTTTGGCAGCTTCAGGTCCGATATCTCCGAGGCCCAAGACAGCAGTACCGTTGGTAATTACCGCAACCAGATTGCCCTTGGCGGTATAGGTATAGACCTGCTTCGGATCGGCGGCTATTTCCAGGCAAGGTTCTGCCACGCCCGGAGAATAGGCCAGGGCTAAGTCGCGCTGCGTTTTAGTTTGCTTGGTAGGCACTACCTCAATCTTGCCCGGCCTTCCCGAGCTGTGATACAGCAGCGCTTCCTTTTTATTGATTTTGATGCCCATCGTAAGTCGGCAAAATTCGCAGCCCGACAGAAACAATAATAGCCCTCAAGGCTCCCTCATGCTTCTGCCTTTCCTGCACGAATTGTTTCTGGCGTGTTTAAACGTCTTTTTGTGCGCGTAACAGTAGTACGATAGGCACCTCTTTTAACGCTGCCAAATTAACGGTTTTGCCCTTAGGTCATCTCCTCATCCAGTTCGTTTGCGCCGTTACTTTTGTGCTGCATTGCTGTAAACGGTGCGTTTTCAAGATGTCATAGGGCAGGAAAAAGTCAAAAGGCAGCTACGTGCTGCCGTTGCTTCCGGAAAAATTTCTCATGCATATTTGTTTACCGGCGAAGAAGGCTACGGAACCTTACCGATGGCCCTGGCATTGGCTACTTACCTCAACTGCCCTCAACCCGTTGCGGAGGATGCTTGCGGCGAATGTTCGAGTTGCCGGAAATTGAAAAAACTAATGCATCCCGACCTTCATGTGCTCTTTCCTGCCTATAAACAGAAAAGTGGGGATAAGGCTGCCTCACCTGCTTCGGCCATGATGCAACATTTCCGCTCTGCACTTTTGGCCGACCCTTACATGGATTACGAAACATGGCTCAACCATCTCGGAGCTGAAAACAAACAACTCAACATTTCAGCCGAAGATTGCCGTAGCCTGTTGCAGCGCCTGACGTTGCGGCATTTCGAAGGCCGCTTCAAAATAGCTTTGATCTGGCATGCGGGCTTTTTAGGCAAAGAAGGAAATATCCTTTTGAAGCTGTTGGAAGAGCCGCCGGTAGGTACGTTATGGTTGCTGATAGCCCGCACTGCAGACGAGCTGCTGCCCACGATTGTTTCTCGGTGCCAGCAGGTTAGCGTAGGACCTATTGCCGAAGAAGACCTGGCGGATGCGCTGATTGCTCGTTTCCATCTACCCATCGGGCGAGCGCAAAACATAGCGCGCATCAGCGACGGAAACTGGAGTGAGGCCACACGCCTTGCCCAACAACACGTAGCCGCATTTGCTCCCCTGTTATTGGAATGGCTCCGCTTGCTTCAGTCCACTGACCTATTACCGGTTTGGACCTGGGTCGAGCAAAGCGGCAACCTCAGCCGCGAAGAGCAAAAGGCTTTTTTGCGCTATGCCGTGGCCTTCGTGCGCCAGTCCTTATTGGAACATTGTGGCATCTATCCTAACCGAAAACTAGATTTAGAAGAAAGCCAATTAGCGAACCAACTACTGAGTCGGCTGGAACCACGGCAACTCTTAGAACTATTCATCGTATTGGAACGAAGCCATTACTTCATTGAACGCAACGTTCATGCTCGGCTGGTGTTTTGGAACCTTACCTTGAATACTCGGTCCTTAATTGGAGCCCGCTCATAGCGCAGCAACAGCGCAAAGACCTTTTGCAAGTAATTTCACCCCGTGAGCTGTAACGGATGTACGGTAGGTCCGGGTGGCAAGCCCCCCGGCTGCCTGAGCCTAGGTAATTGCACCAACGGCAGTTGCAACCGGTTGAATACGTTCGACTGGCTGGCCGATCTGCCGCTGCCTTCAAGTGATTCCTATCCGTATATAGAAGTCAGTTTCAAAAACGGAAGCCGAAAGGCATTTTTTGTCAATAAGCTGCGCATTCCTCTTCGTGCACGTGATGTGGTTGTGGTAGAAGCCCCCATGGGTTACGATATGGGTGTAGTGACGCTCGTCGGAGCCACCGCTTGGCTTCAGATGAAAAAAAAGAGCGTTGATGCGCAAAAAGGCGAGCTGCGCTCGGTGCTGCGGCTGGCCACCGAAGCCGACCTGCAACGTTGGCATCAGGTAAGAAGCAAAGAAAAACCCACCTTGATCCGTACCCGGGCTATTGTAGCCCAAATGAAACTGGACATGAAGGTTTCTGACGTAGAATATCAAGCCGATGGTCGCAAAGCAACTTTCTATTACATAGCCGACCAACGCGTCGATTTCCGGGAGTTGATTAAGGTATTAGCTCGTGAATTCCACATCAAGGTGGAAATGCATCAAATGGGTAGCCGACAGGAGGCAGGCCGTATCGGAGGGCTTGGCCCCTGCGGCCGTGAACTGTGCTGCAGTACCTGGCTTACCCAATTCAAAAACGTAACGACAGCCGCAGCTCGTTATCAACAGTTGGCCATCAATCACGCAAAACTGGCTGGCCAGTGTGGCCGCTTGAAATGTTGCCTTAATTACGAACTCGATGTTTATGTGGAGGCGCTCCAAAACCTCCCCATGTCGGTAGAAAAGCTGGAAACGAAGGCAGGAACAGCCACATTACAAAAAGCTGATATTTTTAAAAATCTGATGTATTACAGTTACGCCAACAGTACCGACACTTACGCCCTCTCTCCCGAACAGGTCCTGGCCATCCAGGCCATGAATCAAGCCGGTGAACAGCCGGATAACCTAAGCAGCTTTGTGAAAAGCTTGCAGCCAGATGCACCTGCCGAATTTTCCAGTGCCGTAGGTCAGGTGTCGTTGCAAACGTTGGAGCAAAGCAGCAAAAGACGTAAAAAGAAGAAACAGAAAAAATCAGGGCCTTCGCAGAAAAAACTGTGATGGTAAATAAGAGAAAAAGAACCGCACGGCTCCTTACCACACTGCACCCCACTTACCTCAAGAAACGGCTGCTGTGGTTTCTCATTGCTTTGTTGCCGCAGGTTTCGTGCGAACCAAACCGACATTACGAAAAAAACATCGTTATCAAAAAATACGTTTGGGACTCTGCATTTGTGCCCGAATTTGTCGTTGAAATCAGCGATACCTCGCACTTATACAACCTCTACTTAAATATTCGTCATGCTACTCATTACCCTTACCGCAACATTTGGTTGATTGTATCCATGATAAGTCCCGATGGCCAACAACACAGCCGTCGCATCGAGGTACAATTGGGTGATGAGCACGGTAAATGGTTTGGCGATGGCCTGGGCGACATCTGGGACTACCAAACCCTCATCCAACAGCATGCGTATTTTCCGGCTCCGGGCCTCTATCGCTTTCAAGTTATCCACAACATGCGCCAAGATCCCTTACCCGGAATCATGGCCATAGGCTTGCGTATAGAGAAAGCAGGTTGGAAAAAGACCTCCTGAGCGCTGAAGCCAACAAAGGACATTTCCGTTTTAAAGCAAGCACACCTCAAGGCTCCAGCAAGTGATTTTGCAGAAAAATTCTAACATATTTGCGCCGGAACTCGCCTTACCTCCACCCCTACAGGCAACAATTTAGGTTGAAACATTGGTGCAGCGTGCTCGTAAAAAGCGGACATGCAAGGGGCTATCCAAATGCCCACTTCATAAGCAAAATCTTTTCATTCAAAGTTTTCTGCTACCTTGTTTTGCAAGAAATGCATACAAACACAAAATGCGTCACGATGAAAACTAAACGACTCACACGAAAGCCGTTCATTCTTCGCATGATCGGTATTTGCGCATTTTTCGGTTTGCCAGCATTCTTGGCTCGAGGGCAGGCGGTGTATGTTTCCAATCTAAAAGCCACCTACCGGCACGGCCAAGTTTTTTTGACATGGACCTGCCCTGCCGGTACAGGATATAAGTACAAGATTTACCGCAGCACTTCCCCTCTGGATAAAAAAAGCAAGATCAATTCCTCAACGTACTTAGGCGGCTATGTACTTGATTCCTCATCCCTAAACGTACGGCTCACCCGAAAGCTGGGCGTTAAAACTTTTTACACAATCGAAGACGGTGGCCAGCCGCTGAGTGCCAACACAGGTCTTTATGTGGTTACTTGCGATGCACCTGGGGCTTACTATTATGCGGTAACCGTAACTCGTCTGTCTAATGGAAAAGAATATTCCAAGATGACAGTAGGCTCTAACACACTGGCCACGCCGGTTCAGGAATATGTTGCCGATCCGCAACCGGTGTTGCAGGGATCTTTCGTAACCGGCTCTACAGGAGAAACCTGCTATCGCTATGTCCAATTCGGTGACCACCGAAATCTGCCACATTATCCCTACATGTTCAATCAGGGATCTTATGGTTTCAATTTTATCATGATTTACCGGGGCAACTATGTGGGAGGCCCATTATATGTTTTTTATGAAGGTATTGAAGGCAGTGCTTTCATCGGATCAGGTTTGGAACAGTTTTCCTCGTTTGCTATCAATAATTGCATTATGATCAGTATGGATGATTGGATTCCATTGCCCAACGGTTATGGCAGCACAGCTGGAAGTAACACCTTTTGGACAGGGTATCATGAAAATTTTAATCCATACATTCTGACCAATCCGATCCCCACCACCGGTACAATTCGCATGTACCACCAGCACCGCTATATTCATACCATTCGCTGGGCATGTAAATACCTGCCTATTGACTCCCATCAGGTCAATCTAGTCGGAAAATCAGCCGGTGGTTTTGGCGCGTTGGTAACGGCCATGATCATTCCGAAAAAAATCAATACCGTCTATTCCATTGTGGCCCCTATCAAGATCAAAAGCTACAACTTTGATTCGGACACCAGCGATGAGCAATTATGGGGCAAGAGCAATTCACGCCTGCCGTGCGACATTCTTGATCAAATCACCGGAACTGCCTTAGTTGCTTTTGATTTGATGGACATCAAAACCATGATGCAGAAATACACTTCTCTAGGCCTGCCGGTCATTTACACGATCCATGGCAAAAACGACGCAACGGTCGGATGGAGCGATAAGCCCGATTACCTCAACCAAAACGAACAGTACTGGCATGGCGGCGTTCATTTTTGGGATCAGCGCAAACACGATGGCTCTCAAGCCAACTTTTTCGATAGCGAAATCACGCCGCCCTTCAGTAAGTTTCGCGCCAATATTTCCTATCCGGCTGTCAGCAACTGCGATATCAATCAAAACCCCGGCGATGGCAATCCAGCCAATGGCGACCCCTACGGTGCTTTCAGCGCGTACGTCACCTTCGATTCCGTTACCGACAATCCCTGCAAGTGGACATGTAAATTTAATTTGGTGAACTACACGGTTGGTGGTGTTGCTCAGGGCAACTACACCGCTTGTTATGCGGACATTACCCTGAGGAGAACCCAACATTTCAAACCTACGGGAGGTGCCACCATTAAATGGGCTAATTACGATAAGGATAATGTGAAAATTCAAAGTGGTTCGTTCACTTATTCAGCCGGAGCCAACATCACAATCGGAGGGGTAAAAATCAAAAAAAGCGGCAACCGCCTTGAGGTAGAAATAAAAAACTGCTTGACTCGCGAAGAAACTGATGAAGCCCTACCCCAGGCCAACCCCTTCCACGTCACCTACACCCACGATGGTTGGCAATTGACCTTTTCCACAGCAGAGGAAGGAGAAGCCCACCTGCAACTGGTGGACATGCTCGGTCGTGTTTTGGAAGAACGCTCAATTTGGATAGCTCGAGGCATGCTGCATCATCTCCCTGCCCCGGGACGCGGCACCTACATCTTGCGCATTCGGTTGCCGCAAGGTGATTTCGAGCAAACCCTCGTTTTCTAAAGAATTCGTACTGATCGCTACCGGCTGTCCTAAGCCAGCCAAGGGTGTTGTTATCTTTACAAAAACAAAACCGTCTGCATGACGCCAGCAGAGGTTTATACACCTGTTAACAAAATCCGTATAGTTACCGCCGCCGCACTGTTCGACGGCCACGATGCTGCCATCAACATCATGAGGCGCATCATGCAATCCAGCGGGGCTGAGGTCATTCATCTGGGCCACGACCGTAGCGTCGATGAGGTGGTCCGTTGCGCCATTCAGGAAGACGTACAGGCCGTAGCTCTTACGTCTTATCAAGGCGGTCATATCGAATATTTCAAATACACATACGACTTGCTGCGCGAAAAAGGGTGCGGACACATTAAAATTTTTGGCGGAGGGGGTGGGGTGATCCTACCGCACGAAATAGAAGAGCTGCATAACTACGGCATCACACGCATCTATTCGCCCGACGACGGGCGTGCCATGGGATTGCAGGGTATGATCAATGATGTGTTACGCCGATGCGATTTTCCGTTGGGCAACAACCTTAATGGGGAATGGAATTTGATTCGCCAACGCAACCACCTGGCTATTGCCCGAACCATCTCAGCTATAGAAAATTTCCCCAACGTAGCCGAAGGCGCTTTGCAAATCCTGCGCAGCGAAGCAAGCCGATCAAAAACCCCCGTGTTAGGCATTACAGGCACAGGAGGAGCCGGTAAATCTTCCTTAGTGGACGAGCTGGTACGCAGATTTCTGCTGGATCACCCCCACATCAACCTGGCTATTTTGTCTATTGATCCTACTAAGCGTAAAACCGGAGGCGCCTTACTGGGCGATCGTATCCGGATGAATGCCATCAATGACGACCGGGTGTACATGCGCTCCATGGCCACGCGCCAGGCACACATGGCTTTATCGCGTTCAGTGCAAGATGTTCTCGTTGTCCTTAAAGCTGCTGCTTTCGACTTGATTATTCTGGAAACAGCAGGCATTGGTCAAAGCGACACGGAAGTACATGACTTTGCTGACCTTTCTCTTTATGTGATGACTCCAGAGTATGGAGCACCCAGTCAGTTGGAAAAAATCGATATGCTTGATTTTGCTGACGTGGTGGCCATCAACAAATTCGACAAACGAGGTGCTGCTGATGCGCTGCGCGATGTACGAAAACAATACCAGCGCAACCGTATGCTGTTCGACCGTAAGCCGGAAGAATTACCGGTGTTTGGTACCATTGCCTCTCAATTCAATGACCCGGGCGTCAATCAGTTGTATGCGGCATTGGTAGAACTGTTGCGTACCCGTACCTCCGCTCCCATTTTTCAGACCCAATTGAAAATAACGCTACAAGGAACCGAAAAACAATACATCATTCCTCCGGCACGCACCCGCTATCTGGGTGAAATTGTCGATACAATACGCTCGTACAACAGCTGGGTCGAACAGCAAGCCAAAATGGCAGCTGATTTGCAAGCTATTCACCGCAGCATCTTACTGCTGGGCGGCCCTGATGTCCTAATTACCGGGGTACAAGACGTTCCGCAAGAGCAGAAGGCCCTTGCTGAACTCATGCAACGATGGCAGGAACTTTCGACTCAGCTAGACTCAAGATTGCTATCGGCCATCAGGAACTGGGATGAAATGCGTCAACAATACCGCAAGGAAGTTTATACATATCGAGTCAGAAATAAAGAAATCCGGGTAACAACGCACCGTGAGTCATTAGCGCATCTTTCAATCCCGCGTGTCGCCACGCCCCGTTTCACAGCATGGGATCAGATCGTTGCCTGGTATTGTCAGGAAAATTTTCCCGGCTCTTTCCCCTACACCGCCGGCATCTATCCCTTCAAGCGGGAAGAAGAAGATCCCACCCGTATGTTTGCCGGTGAAGGTGGACCTGAACGTACCAACCGCCGATTCCATTATTTGTCATTGCATATGCCGGCCAAACGGCTGAGCACGGCCTTCGATTCGGTTACGCTCTATGGCCGTGACCCTGACCGTCGCCCTGACATTTATGGCAAAATCGGTAATTCGGGTGTCAGCATCTGCTGCCTCGACGATGCCAAAAAATTGTACAGCGGCTTCAACTTATGCGACCCGAAAACATCGGTCAGCATGACCATCAACGGGCCGGCATCCATCATTACGGGATTTTTCTTCAACACAGCCATCGACCAGCAATGTGAACTATACATAAAGCAGCATTGTCCTGACCTGCACATTCCGCCCCCACCCCCTGAAGTCTGTTACCACGGCCCTATTCCGGAAGGCAACGACCGGCTAGGCCTGCTGCTGCTGGGCACCACCGGCGATCAGGTTTTGCCCCGAGAGGTATATGAAAAAATCAAGGCCGATACCCTTCGCCAAGTGCGGGGGACCGTGCAGGCCGACATCCTCAAAGAAGATCAGGCACAGAACACCTGCATTTTCTCCACAGAATTTTCATTGCGCCTGATGGGCGATATGCAACAATATTTTATTGATAATAAAATTCGTAATTTTTATAGCGTCTCTATCTCGGGCTATCACATTGCCGAAGCCGGCGCCAATCCCATCACGCAGCTGGCCTTTACGCTGGCCAACGGGTTTACATATGTGGAATACTACTTAAGCCGGGGCATGCACATCGATGACTTTGCCCCCAATTTCTCATTTTTCTTTTCTAACGGCCTGGACCCAGAATATGCCGTTATCGGTCGAGTGGCCCGTCGGATCTGGGCTAAAGCGATGAAATTCAAATATGGCGCCAACGAACGCAGCCAAATGTTGAAATACCACATTCAAACTTCGGGGCGCAGCCTCCATGCCCAGGAAATAGACTTTAACGACATCCGCACCACTTTACAGGCTTTATACGCCATTTACGATAACTGCAACAGCCTTCATACCAATGCTTATGATGAAGCGATCACCACTCCTACGGAAGAAAGTGTGCGGCGGGCTATGGCCATTCAGTTGATCATCAACAAAGAGCTTGGCCTGGCAAAGAATGAAAACCCACTGCAAGGCAGTTTCATCATCGAAGAATTAACCGATTTGGTGGAAGAAGCGGTGATGGCTGAATTCGAGCGGTTGAACGACCGAGGGGGTGTGTTGGGCGCTATGGAATCGATGTACCAGCGCAGCAAGATCCAAGAAGAAAGTTTGTATTACGAAACGTTAAAGCATTCGGGAGCATATCCGATCATCGGGGTCAACACCTTTCTGTCTTCAAAGGGGTCACCTACCGTCATTCCTGCAGAAGTAATTCGCAGCACCCCCGAAGAAAAAGAATTACAGATAGCTCGGGTAAATGAGCTGCATCGCCGCTATGCCGATAAAGCACCCAAGCTGCTGGCTGAATTACAAAAAACCGCAACGACCAATCAGAATTTGTTTGCCGCCTTGATGGAAGTAACCAAATACTGTTCTTTAGGTCAGATTACCAAAGCTTTGTTTGAAGTCGGTGGCCAATACCGACGCAACATGTAACCCTCCGCCTTTGCCTGCATGATTGCTCCATGCTGCCTCAACGAAGGCAGGCAGCAAATTTTTTCGGCGTAGTACTTTCGCTGGGTCTGCCGAAGGCGTGCAGAACCACTCAAAACATGTAATTTTCTGTTTGTTTCCAAAATAGTCCTATCCTCATGAAAAAATTTTTTTGCATTTTGCTGTGCCTGGCCACTTCGGGCTGGGCTGTTGCCGATGTAAGTAACTACACCTTTTATCAAAGCAATGGCACCTATAGCGAAATCACCGGCGGTATCGTGTTGGGAACGGAAAACAACGACGATCAACGCTTTGTAGATCCTCTGAACCCGCAGGGGGGCACTACCTTGCAAGGACCAGGCTTTGACATCGGATTTGGATTTTATTTCAACGGCGTATTGTTTGACCGCATCGGCATCAACACCAATGGATGGATTGCCTTCGGAAGCTCTCAATTGTCGCCTGCCGTTGACTTGTCGTCCACCAGCAGTTATATGCCGTTGGCCTCCGTTTTAGCTACAGCCCATCCGGTGCAACGTAACCGCATTGCTGCTTTGGGGCGTGACCTGCAAGGCCAGTCGGGAGCTTCTTTGCGCATACAGACCATCGGCACAGCTCCCTATCGAATATGTGTGATCCAGTGGAAAAACTACAAGCGCTATGCCTCAGCAGGCACGGGCGATACCCTCAATTTTCAAATTCGCTTGCATGAAAACGGCGGCTTAGAATCTGATCAATACATTGAAATCGTATATGGAAAAGTTGTATTTGGATCATCCTCCACGTTTTCTGCCGTAGCTCAAGTAGGTTTGGGCGGCCTTTCTGCTGCTGATTTCAACAGCAGACGCACCGACTTCCCTCACAATTGGAACAACACCACGCAAGCACTGACCAGCTCTGATGGCTGTCAATTACCCTTCACCACTTTGAGCGTCGTTCCCCCGGCAAATGGTTTGACCTTTACGTTCGAACCCCCGGCCGCCTGCAGCGGTTATCCTTATCCGGGAGCTACCCTTGCCTCCTCCACCAACGTTTGCCCGGGACAGAGCGTTACTTTGTCGTTACAGAACTTTCTCGGCACGAATGTTACCTATAACTGGGCTTATTCACTGGACGGAATAAATTACTTCTACTTGTACGTGCCCAGCCAGAGTCAAATTTCGTACACCATAACGCAAGACATCTGGTTTCTGTGTGAGGTGATTTGTAACACCAGCGGTATGATCGCTTATTCCGATCCAGTGCAGGTGACCGCTTTTTCTTCCCTGACCTTACCCTATACCGAAAGTTTTGAGAGCATCACCGCAAACAACGAATTGCCCTCCTGCATGCAAGCCACCAATTTAGGCGTCATGACCTTGACCTATACGGCCGATCAAGGCAGTTACAATCGCTATCCATACACGGGCAACAAGTTTGCTTCCTTTCGCTATGGCTGCAACGACTATTTCTTTACCAACGGTGTAGTACTGGAAGCAGGAAAAACCTATGAGTTTTTTCTTTATTACATCACCGATGGATATAACGGCTGGAACACACTGGCCATATACTACGGTAACGCACCTATGGCTTCGGCCATGACCACGCTGGTGGCCAGCGTGAGCAACCCCAACAACACCACTTATCAGCAACTGAAAGGTCAAATAACTCCAATGGTCACTGGAACCTATTTTATTGGCATCTATTGCCATGCAAGCTTCGTTCCTTGGTACCTCTCTTTTGACGAGCTTACGCTTTATGAACTGCTTCCATGCTCTGGGCAACCCAATGCAGGCAGCACGATAGCTTCAGCTTCTACCATTTGCCCAGGCAACAGTGTCACACTTTCGCTCAGTGGCAGCACGGTGGCTAGTGGAATCGCTTATCAATGGCAATCGTCGCCCGACGGCAATGTCTGGACCAACATCGCTAATGCCAACACCAACATTTACAGTTTAGTTCCCTCGGCTTCTGCTTATTACCGATGTCAGATTACCTGTACCCTTTCAGGACAAGCCGCATTTTCAACCCCCATGTTCGTTCAAGTAGTCAGCAATATGACCTTGCCTTATACGGAAGGTTTTGAGTCCATCACGCAGAATAATCAATATCCGAACTGTATGACTTCTACCAATCTGGGAATTTTTACCCTCACCTATGTTGGTGACCAAGGATCATACAACCGATATCCTTACAGCGGCAACAAATTTGCTGCATTCCGGTACGGTTGCAACGACTGGTTTTTCACCACCGCTATTCCGGTAACGATGGGTAACACGTATCTGCTGAGTTTATATTACATCACTGACGGATACCCCGGATGGGAAAAACTCAGCCTGCATTACGGCGCTGCTCCAAGCAGCACATCTATGTTGGGTACCGTTGCAGAAGTGCTTACTCCAAACAACACCACCTATCAAAACCTCAGCGGCACGTTCACAGCGCCCTTTACCGGACAATTATACGTAGGTGTGTACTGCAGTTCATCTTATGTGCCTTGGTATCTGAGCTTTGATGAGCTACTGGTGGCTGAATATCCTCCTTGCTCAGGAACACCCAATGCCGGTACGGCAGTGTCTTCAGGCATCAGCGCCTGTTCAGGTGTACCCTTTAAACTTTCCCTTACCGGCTCTTCCCTGGCATCAGGACTGGCTTACCAATGGGAAAGTTCGCCCGATGGCATAAACTGGTCAGCTATGCCCGGTGCTACTACCCAGGTTTATATGGCAGCCCAAACCACTCCAACGTATTATCGTTGCAAGGTCACCTGTACCAACTCAGGACTTTCAGCTTATTCAACAGTGGTTTATGTAGATCAGCTAGGTGCGCCTTCCCTACCTTATATTGAAAGCTTTGAGACCATTACCGTTGATAACGAGCTGCCCAACTGCATGAGTGCCACTGATCTGGGCAAAGCCAACCTTACCTACACTTCGTTTCAGACGACGCACAACCGTGTGCCGCATACCGGAAGCAAGTTTGCTTCTTTTGCCGCCCCCTGTGATGACTACTTCTTTACCTCCGGGCTATCGTTGACGGGCGGCATACCCTATCAGTTCATCGTCTATTACGTGACGGACGGCTTTCCGGGTTGGAGTCATCTTTCCTGCTACTACGGAGACGCTCCTACTCCCGCAGGAATGACGAATCTCCTGATCAGTCAGAGCCAGCCCAAGGTATTACCCTACACTCCGCTTCAGAAAGTGTTCGTACCAGCGACCTCGGGCATTTACTATTTCGGCATTCATTGCGCATCATCCACCAGCGCCCCGCCTTTTTATCTGACTTTTGACGATCTGACAATAAAACAATTTTCGTGCGATGCCCCCTCTACACTCAACGTAACCAACATTACCGCTAATTCGGCCACCGTGAGCTGGCTCTGTAATGAATGTTTCTTTCCTTTTTATGCCGAAGTTGGCAAGGCGCCAACCTACTTCGGTGCTCCGGGTAACATGATTTTTAATCCAGCTGCTTCACCGTTGCAACTTTCGGGCCTGCAGAGCAACACCACCTATACCGTCTTCGTGCAACAACAATGCACCCCCTATGGTCAAAGTGTTGAAGTACAATTCGATTTTACTACCCTTTTGGCCACGGGATTAAAAGAAGAAGCTGTGCCGGTAACCTTATCCGTTTATCCGAACCCATCGGATGGTCTGTTCCAGGTTGAGCTTCAGTCAGACAAACCTTCGATAGAAAACGTTAGCATCGAAGTCAGAAACATGATCGGACAATCCATTTACGCGCGCCAATACAGCCAATTAGCCGGCTCCTGGAAAGGCACTATTGACCTTTCTGCTGAGAAAGGATTGTATCTGCTTCAAATTCGCATAGGGTCGGCTTCCTATGTAAGTCGCTTGATTGTTCACTGACAGACCCATACAGGCGTGAAAGCCTTAAGCATGGCTCAATGGCATACAACAATTACAGGTGATGGCGGGTGAGATGGTTTCTACTCCTGACAACCCTTATTAAAAAACAGCTTAGGCTTTCCGAACAGCTTTCAGCGAATTCCTGGCCCGATTATCTTACAGAAAATCTTTCGCAAGGTGTTGATAAATAACATCTAATTGCATCCAAAATTCTTTTTGCCAAACAACAGGCAGGGATGTTCATTTGTTTGCTCACTTATGGGGTCAGCGATTATGTCAATGATGATGTTCATCCTCATCGTGATGTTCCAGGTGTTTTTCGAAATCTGAGAAATACAGAATGATTGAAATCAGAGCTCCAAGAGCAGCCAGTACCAACACGATGATGGGAAAAAGAATCTTTAACAACAACATGAACATGTCCTTGTAGCCACAAAAATAAGCAGCTCAGATTACCCGGCCTGTCCGCCTTGGGTATCAGGCAGGGTGAAGCCCACCGGCCTGCGTATTTCCGTCGAAGTATCGACAAGCTGAAATTCTTCTACGTCACACAGCAAGATGGCAGTTACTTCAGGGGAGCGCTGTTCTTTACTCAAGGAAGACAAACGCAGGTCGCGATTTTTAATGGCTTCTTCAACGACTTTTCGCACCAGACGGGCATTTCCGAAGTTGATTGAACGCCGTTCATGAATAAATCGGAAATAGCGGGCGAGGTGTGCTTCAGCAACGGGATCTATACTAAGCCCCTCACGGCTAATCATCTCTTTGGCTATTTGCAGCAGCTCGTCGGGTGTGTAGTCTTCAAAAACCAGAGTTTTATCAAAGCGGGAATGCAAGCCCGGGTTCGACTGCAGGAAGCGACGCATGTTTTCCGGATAGCCTGCAACAATAACCACCAGTTGGCCCCGCAGATCTTCCATACGCTTAAGCAAGGTTTCTATGGCTTCGTAGCCATAATCATTGGGGCCTCCGGATGCCAACGAATAGGCCTCATCGATGAAGAGCACCCCACCTTTAGCTCGGTCAATTACTTCAGCAGTCTTCAGGGCCGTTTGACCCACATAGCCAGCCACCAACCCCTGGCGATCCACCTCAACTAAGTGGCCCCGCTCCAACAGGCCCAGCGCTTTGTAAATCCTAGCTAGCAATCGGGCTACCGTGGTTTTGCCCGTGCCTGGATTACCCAGAAAAATGGTGTGCAAGGAAAACCTACTGAGCACTTCCTTCCCTTCTTCTTTGTAAAAGCGCACCAATTTGACCAGTTCGTGAATTTCTACCTTAATGCTGCCAAGCCCCACCAGGCTGTTGAGTTCTTGCAAAGCAGCCTTGAGTTGTGCCTCGTCAATAGGGATGTGTGGCAAACCGGATTTTTTTGAAATAAAAATTTTTTCTATGTCTTCTCGCTGAATCGTAGAGAACTGTTCTTTATCCAACTGCTGCGGATTTTCGTGCCGCATCACACGTAAGGCCATGTTCAGCCTGGCCTCTTCAATCCAAGCGTTGATCAAGCGGGCATTTCCGAAGGTTCGATCACGGTTTCGGTAGGCCTCTACAATCTTGTCACGCAGATAGTCTAATGCCGCAGGCGTAAAACTGAGCTGTCGTTCAGCAGCTGCATATTCGGCAATCTGGAGAAGCTCTTGGGGCAGGTAATCAGGAAATTTAAAATGCCTTCCGAAGCGGGACTTTAAGCCCGGATTGCTATTGAGAAAGACATCCATTTCCTCGGGATAGCCGGCTACAATGATGGCGAGGTCCCCAGGACCATCACTCATTTCGCGTAACAACACTTCAATAGCCTCACGCCCAAAGTCCCGCCCGTCGTCGGCTTTTCGGGCCAAAGCATAAGCTTCATCAATGAACAGCACACCGCCGCGGGCTCGGTTGATGACCTCGCGGGTGCGTGGGGCCGTTTGACCGATGTATTCCGCCACCAAATCGCCGCGATCTACCTCCACTAGATGACCGCGGCTTAGGAGCCCTAAGCGCGCCCAAATTCGGCTTAACAAGCGCGCCACAGTGGTTTTTCCAGTTCCCGGATTGCCTGTAAAAACACAATGCAGATTGATTCGCCTTTCTACCGGTAACCCCTTTTGGCTTCTAAGCTGTTCAAAGCGCAAAAAATCGACATAATCATGAACGAACTTTTTGATTTCCGTAAGGCCTATCAGCTTATCCAATTTGGCCAGGAGCATTTCCAGTGTCTCTTCTTCGGGCGAAGTTTTTTCTGACGTGCGAGGCAAGGTATAGGGAACCTGGCGCAACAAAGGCACTTCCCCCGCAATAGCCTCATCACCTACTTTAAAGGGAACGACCGCTAAGAGCTGATCCATAAAGACCACCTCCAGGGTAAAATCGTCGGCATGCCAGGTGCCCTTTACGTCTGCACCCCAGCCTGTGGTGACGGTAAGCTGCCCGCTGTGGTCGGGTTGAAACATGAAAAATTCTACACATTGACCTTTGAGTTGCCGAGCATCGTTGTAGAAATCAAAAAACAATTCGCAAGGCCATGGCGTTTCTTTATGCAGGTTTTGCAAAACCAGTTCCACCCATACGTAGCGGGTGTTGGCAGCGTCAAACTGTTTCAGGTAAATGCGGTCTTTTTTGGCCACCCCGGCATTGGGCCCTTCATATAATTTGATTGAAACGATGTTGAAATAGGGGTTTTTTTCAGCGGTTACCGGCCCGCCATTTACGATGTAAAACTTGCGGCTTTCGAGCAGCACATCGTCAGCCCATGCTTCAAAGCGATACTCTCCTTTTTTCCAATAAGCCCCGGGTTGCTGGTGGCCCCATCCCTCACGGATGTAAACCACGTTCTCGTCGCTGCGAACAGGTCGTTCTATGCGAATGTTACACAACTCCTCCCCTCGCTGGTTGTATGCCCTGATGCTGCCGTCAAACAACCAGTCTTCTTCATCAAACTTTTTGTTATACAAGGAAAGTTCTGCATACACATATGATGTTGTGGATTCCTCCAAAACGGTTTGATATTTTCTCTTGCTGTCAGCCAAAGGTTCAGGCGTCCCGAAAATCTTCAGGTCGCGGACTTTGAAATAAGCTTGACTTTTGCCCATGATATGCTGAACCACATGCCGATTCGGTACTCATGACCGCTGCAGGTTGGCACCCAAATTTAGTTACTGACTTCATGACTGATTCCTTCCACCCGTTGGTACAACAATCGGTCTAAATGGCTTTGAACGGCCGGGCGCTGTTGCACAATTACAAAATGCTGACCACCTGCTATTACAATATCGGCAGCTGCATAAGACAGAGGGAACAGCCGATCCCTGTCGCCGTGAATTTTTACGATGTCATTCGTGTAGCGACAGCCGGCCCAGCGCGGTACCGCTTCAAGTGCCCAACGAACAAAATCCATATCGGCTTTGAGCACCATATCGCATAGCAACTGGCGTTGCTCACGGCTTTTTGAAGTAAAAACATCACCGAGCAGCACGATGATCGCGCGCAGCACGCGATCAGGCAGCCATCGATGCAACGGCAACCACAGCGGAAGGCTAATCCACCACGGGCGATCACAATTCACCAGCGAAGCAATGGTAATCACTTTGCGTACCGAAATCTGTTCTCGAATCACAGCAGCAATCATGCCTCCCAAGGAAAAACCAATTAAAATGCTGTTGTCGTCAAACTCATACAAAGCCCCCAAGCGACGAGCGTAAGCTTCCAGTGTTTCTTGGGGTGTGGGCTTGGGGTAGTTTACCACCACCACCGGTTCACTAAAACGATAGCCATTGAGCAACCGTCCATCAGTGGCTAATCCGGGAAAGAAATAAATCACATGGCAAAGCTATCTTAGAGGAAAGCAACCTGAAGGTTGTCTTTGCGATGAAGGAAGCAGTTGTGCACTATCGGATTCGCATACGCGGGCGAGTGCAAGGGGTCTTTTTCAGGGCTACTGCCCGAAATCAAGCCCTGAATCTTGGGCTGAAAGGCATAGTGCGCAACGAAGCCGATGGCTCCGTCTATGCAGAAGTAGAGGGACCAGAGGACAAGGTTCAGCAATTCATCGCCTGGTGCCACCGAGGTCCCAAACAGGCTATCGTAACCGAGGTGATTGCCGAACAAAGCACTCCAAAAGGCTATAATTCATTTGAGGTGGAAAGAGGTTTGTATCATTGAAGTGCAGTAACTTCAAATCAAGAACGCCTGGGATGAAAAGATTGCTTCATTCAGCGATGATCCTAGCCGCATTCCTACCAAGGAGTGAAGGGCTGCAGGCTCAATGCTCTATGATTCCCTTATCGCTCCAAGATCGAGTACGCCATGCTTCCCTTATTGTAGAAGGAAAAGTGACAGAGCTGCGTGCTTTCTGGAATGAGCGGAAAACCATGATCTATACCGCCTACCGCATAGAAGTATATAAAATTTTCAAAGGTGAAAATGTGCCTTCCCAACTTACGGTTTTAACGGAGGGGGGTGTGGTGGGCAATCGGATGATCATAGCTCATCCCAACGTATCGCTGCAGCCAGGCGATGTGGGGCTTTTTCTGCTTATAGCCAATCCTTATCCCATAGGAAATGTGGAAGGCTTGTCCGATCCTTATGCGCTCTACGGTGCTGCTCAGGGCTTCATCCGCTATGACACCTATGAGGACTCGGCCGCTGATCCTTTTTTCCATTATCCCGACATAAGAAAAAACCTCTATAGACCGATACTGCGCTTCACCAACAAACACACTTATCAAGAGTTGAAGATTGTTGACTTTTTTGTGGAGAAGAAAAAAAAGTTTGCTCCTCCCGTAATCAATTCTTTTTCGCCCACAGCCACCGTAGCCGGTACTTTATCGGCCAACCTTCTTACCATCAATGGTAACAATTTTGGCTCCAGTTATGTAATAGGTACTTCCAAACTTGAATTCAAAAATTCCAACGATGGTGGTGCCACCTACATTGCCGCACCCGACAACCACATTGTGTCGTGGAGCAACACCTCTATTACAGCATGGATTCCCACCGGTGCCGGTACCGGCACCATCCGGGTTACCAATAATTTAGGGGAAAAAGGCACCTCTTCCTCATCGCTTACGATATATTACAATGAAATTAATGTAATTTCCGGCGGCACTTATTACCTCCCCGACCTTGTTGATGACAACGGGAGCGGCGGCTATACGTTTGTTTACAACACTGCGTTCAACAGCAACACCGATGCAGTGGCTGCCTTTGAGCGCTCGCTCGTTACCTGGCGGTGTGGTGTCTATGTTCATTTTACACGCTCCGGAACAACAACCATAGGCGACAATGCCAGCGATGGGGTTAACGTGGTCACTTTTGACGGAATTAGTCCCTTGCCTTCAGGTGTATTAGGGACGGCTTATAGTTACTACGTCGGTTGTGGCTCGGGGGTATGGTACGTCTCGGAGCTGGATTTGAAGTTCCGTACCAACGGCACCGGAGGAGTTACCTGGAACTATGGTCCAGGCGCCACCAGTGGCGGTAAGTACGATTTTGAATCCGTTGCTCTGCACGAATTAGGTCATTGCCTCCAATTAGGCCATACCAATCAATCTCCTGCCACAGTCATGCACTATGCCCTGCCCTCAAACACCGACCGGCGAACGCTTACACCTGCCAGCGAAGTGGACGGTGGCAATGATGTGGTAAGCCGGAGCAGCGTCAACAACAGTTGCGGCCCCACCAAGATGATTGCGCTCAACTCTTCCAACTGCACCTTTGCCGTACCTCCCGTGGCCGACTTTACGGCTTCCAGCACTTCCGTTTGCAAAAACAAAACGATAAATTTTACTGACCTAAGCATCAATGCACCTACTGCGTGGTCGTGGTCTTTCAGTGGAGGCACACCTTCTACCAGCACGGCACAGCACCCCACAGGCATTAAGTACAAGACGGTGGGCACCTTTGACGTGAGCCTCACGGCCAGCAATGCCGCAGGGTCAGATACTGAAACCAAAAGCAATTACATCACGGTGAATTCTCTTCCCTCGGTAACGATTAGTGCTGCACCTTGTTCGGCAGGCTCCGTTCTGTTGACGGCAACCGCCTCTCCCTCCACCGGAGTCACTTACCAATGGAAGAAAAATGGATCAAAAATTTCAGGTGCCACCAATCCCACTTATTTGGCCACCAGCAATGGGGAATACAAGTGCGAAGTCAAAATCACCGCCACGGGTTGCAAAAAAACCAGTTCGGGCATTACCGTGACCATTAACTGTCGTACGGGCGACATCATGTATGCTGAGCCTGTGTCGGTCTATCCGAACCCAAGTCCACAGGCATTTCGCGTGCTGCTTTCAGCCGACCCGGCCACCACCACAATTGTCGTTCGGGATATGACAGGCAAATGGATGGAAACCCTCCGACCGCAGCACGAGCAGTTCTGGCTTGGCAATCAGTGGCCGGCAGGAACCTATCTTGCAGAAGTTTGGATCGAGGGTCGTCGGTCGCAGGCCTTACGGCTGGTGAAAGAGTGAGCGAAGCAGCGTCAAAGCTTTCGACGTACCTCTTCTTCTTCAAAAAATTCTAATATATCACCTTCACGCACGTCGTTGTAGCTTTTGATGGCCAGGCCGCATTCCTGCCCACTGACTACCTCACGCACATCGTCCTTGAAGCGCTTCAGAGAGGCCAGCGCACCGGTGAAAACGACAATACCATCGCGGATCACGCGCACCTTGTTGCTTCGCTGCACTTTGCCTTCCGTAACCAAACAACCGGCCACGGTACCCACCTTTTTGATGTGAAAAATCTGGCGCACCTCGGCCGTCCCAATGTTCTTTTCTACAATGCTGGGCTTCAGCATCCCCTCGATGGCGGCTTTGAGCTCTTCCACCGCATGGTAGATAACGGAGTAAAGACGTATATCAATTTTTTCTCTTTCGGCTAAGACACGAGCTTGTGGGGATGGGCGCACCTGAAATCCGATTATGATGGCATCGGAAGTCAGGGCGAGGTTAACATCGCTTTCGGTGATTTGCCCCACCGCCCGATGCAAGATCTTGAAATTGATTTCCGGAGTGGACAGCTTCTGCAAGGCATCGGCAAGGGCTTCCACTGATCCGTCCACATCAGCTTTGATGATGAGATTCAGTTCCTTAAAGTTGCCCAAAGCACGGCGGCGGCCAATTTCTTCCAGGGTTATGTGCTTGCGGGTGCGCAACCCTTGTTCGCGCAAAATCTGTTGCCGCTTTTGTGCCAACTCGCGGGCCCGTTGTTCTGACTCATATACTCGGAATTTTTCACCGGCCTGAGGAAGGCCTTCCAACCCCAACACTTGCACAGGTGTTGAAGGACCGGCAGCCACTACCCGATTCCCTCGTTCATTGAACATGTTACGGACCCGGCCGTACTGAGCTCCCGCCACTATGATGTCGCCAATATGCAGAGTACCGTCTTGAACCAATAAATTGGCCACATACCCTTTGCCGCGGTCTTTTGTGGCTTCGATCACCGTGCCTCTAGCCGGTTTGTTTGGATTGGCTTTTAGGTCGAGCAGTTCGGCTTCCAGCAAAATTTTTTCAAGCAATTCATTGACGCCCATGCCCGTTTTGGCCGAGATCTCTTGCGATTGGAATTTACCACCCCATTCTTCGACTAGATAATTCATGTCAGCCAGTTGCTGGCGTATTCGGTCGGCCGAAGCACCGGGCTTGTCCATTTTGTTAAACGCAAAAATTATCGGAACACCTGCGGCCTGAGCATGGCTGATGGCTTCTTTAGTTTGAGGCATCACCCCATCGTCCGCAGCTATGACGATGACGGCAATGTCGGTGAGCTTTGCACCCCGTGCCCGCATGGCGGTAAAGGCTTCGTGGCCCGGAGTGTCCAGAAAAGTGATTTTTTTCTGATTTTCTAACGTGACTTCGTAAGCACCGATATGCTGGGTGATACCACCCTTTTCTCCAGCTACCACATTAGACTGTCTGATGAAATCCAACAGCGAAGTTTTTCCGTGATCTACATGACCCATGATGGTCACTACCGGAGGCCGGGGTTGCAATAACGATGGATCGTCAGGCTGTTCTTGTTCTTCCAATAACTCCTGCTCTTCCAACGATATGAATTGAACCCGATAACCATATTCGGCACTAATTAACTCAATTAAATCAGCTTCGAGCCGTTGATTGATAGAAACAATTTGGCCCAGCTCAAGGCATTTTGCGAGTATGTCATTGGGTTCAACATTGAGCAGTTTGGCCAATTCATTTGGCGATATGAATTCGGTTACCATGATGGTTTTGGCCTCGGCCGCCTTAGTGTCGGCCGATTGTTCCGAGCCGCCGGCGGGTCTGGCTGCTTCTTGGTGCCTTGCCCTTGTCGGTCGGGTCTTGGGCTGAGGCATCATGCGAGTCAAGATCTCGCGTATGCGATCCTGAGCCGACTTTTCATGTTCGATATCAGGTTTTTCTTTGGGCCCGACAGCTTTGCGCTCAGGCTCAGCTTTAGGTGGAACACGCTCTGTGGTTGGAGCGGGCGGGGGTATTTTATCAGTCTTATAGATGCGTTTGCGTGGTCTTCGACGCTGCTCTGGTGCCTTTTCAATCTTGGGTGGCTCTTCAGTGGATTTTGTCTTAGTGACTCTTTCTTCGACCGGCAGCTCTACTTTTCCCACTACTTTGGTTCCGGGCAACACGGGAGCCTTCAGGCTGATCAAATCTGGATGGGAAGGGGTTACGGGCGGCTCCGGTGCCTTAACTTCTTCAGTAATCACCGTAGTGGCCCCTTGAGCGTCTGTTTCAGGTGCCGTGGGTGCCTCTTCCACGGTTTTTTTCACTCGCCGCCGAGCCGATCTTTTAGTTTCCAGTTTATCCGGATCTATCTTGGTGATTACTTTGGGCCCTTCCAGACTGACGTGAGATGTCACCACCTTTTCTTTTGGCTTTTCTTGAGTAGTGGTGACGGTAGGCGGAGCTTTCGGCGAGGGGGTTACTATTGATTCACGATGCTTTTCTTTATCGGAAAGCCGATTGCTTAGTCCTAACTGAGTGGCTTTTTCTTTTTCGTGTCGGTCTTTACTAAAAACCTTTAATAGGTGTTCATAAGCCGCTGGTGAAATCTTGGCATTGGGCTGTTTTTTTTCCGGCTGCAACCCTACCCGCTCCAACTCTTCATAGAGATGGTGGTAGCTTACATTCAGCTCTTTTGCTACAGGTAGCAATCGTAATTCTCGTACTTCCTGGTCCATAGTTGTTTTTAAACCCCGGATTTATCCGCTGTTTGGAGCGACAAACCGGAGTTATGGGTTTTCCTCCGTTTTTGACCCAGCATCAGCCTCTTGTGGAGCAGACTGCGCAGGGGATGATGGCTGATCAGCCTTTTGCTTTTGCCCATCGCTTTCGAATTCGGCCCTCAAAATTCGCATAACCTCGTCAACTGTTTCTTCTTCCAAATCAGCACGGCGCGCTATTTCGTCACGACTGAGGGCCAGGACGCTTCGGGCTGTATCGCAGCCAATCTTGCGTAATTGTTCAATGATCCATGGTTCTATTTCATCGCTGAATTCGCTCAGGTCAATATCATATTCAGCCTCGGTTTCTTCGCTTTCACGGAATACATCAAGAGTGTAACCGGTCAATTTGCTGGCCAAACGGATATTCACGCCGCCGCGACCAATGGCGAGCGAAATTTGATCCGGTTTCAGATAAACGATGGCGCGCTTGTTGACATCGTCAATTTCCATAGAGCTGATTTTAGCCGGCGCCAATGCCCGCGTGATAAACAATTGCGTGTTGGTCGTAAAGTTGATGACGTCAATGTTTTCGTTGCGCAACTCCTTGACGATGCCATGGATGCGTGAACCCCGCATCCCCACGCAAGCACCCACCGGATCGATGCGGTCGTCATAGGATTCGACCGCCACCTTGGCCCGCTCGCCAGGCTCGCGCACGATGCGGCGGATGGTAATGAGGCCGTCGTAAATCTCAGGTACTTCTTTTTCTAGCAGTTTGGCCAAAAAGCGCGGATCAGTACGCGAAACAATGATGAGCGGCATGCTGCCGTTGAGCTCAACGGATTTGACCACAGCCCGAACCGTATCGCCTTTTCGAAACTGCTCGTTCGGAATCTGTTCACTTTTCGGCATGATCAGCTCGTTGCCCTCTTCATCCAGCAGCAAAATTTCTTTTCGCCAAATCTGATATACTTCTCCGGTAACGATTTCGCCTTCTTTTTCCTTGTATTTGCGGATCACCTCATCGCGTTCCAGTTCAGCAACGCGGCTGGCCAGCGTCTGTTTAGCGGTCAAAATAGCTCGGCGGCCAAATTCCTTGATGATGTCGATTTGTTCCATGACTTCCTCGCCCAGCTGGAAGTCAGGCTCGATGGCCCGCGCTTCGGTCAGGCCGATTTGCGTGTTCACATCGGTAACCTGATCATCTTCTACGATGAGGCGACGTCGCCAGATTTCCAAGTCCCCTTTCTCGGCGTTTACGATGATATCAAAATTTTCATCCGAACCATATTTCCGGCGCAATAAGGTGCGAAACATATCTTCAATCACCTTCATCAGCCGAATTCGGTCTATGTTTTTCAGGTGGATGAATTCGCCAAAAACCTCTACTAATGACTGATGATTCATGTTCTGGAATTTTCAAAATTCAATGACCACATTCGTTGACTTTATGTGCAAAAACGGCAGCGCACTGTGCCGGATGGTTTTTTGCTTGTTCACTAACTCGGTTTCTTCGATTACCAATTTTTCCTCATCAACATATAGCAACAAGCCTCTTTTCTTTTCGCCGGTGACCGTAATGACTTCTACAATACGACCAATGTTTTTTCGGTATTGCCGCAGCACTTTTAGGGGCTGGTCTAAACCGGGGGAAGAAACCTCCAGGGCATAGCGGTCGGTGAAAGCCAGTTCTTCATCCAGTCGCCGTACCAGCATGCGGTTGATACGGGCACAGTCTTCAAGAGTAATGTAAGGATCGCGGTCAACAAACACCTGTACCTTTCCGGTACGGATCTTCAGATCGACCAGGTAGGCGTCAGTTTGATCCAACAACTCATTGACAATAGCCCTGATGCGTTGTTCTTCGTTCATGACTTTGAAACCTAAAGAAAAGAGGGGACTAAGCCGGTCCCCTCTTTTCCAAGTCGCTTGCAAAGATACGGCAAAATCAAGCTGCCGTTGATGTGACCAGCATCGAACCTCCCATATAGGAATGCAAGCATGCCGGCAGTCGAATGCCGTCTTCCGATTGATTGTTTTCCAGAAGCGAAGCCACTATGCGGGGCAGGGCCAAAGCACTGCCGTTCAATGTATGAGCCAGATGGGTCTTCCCCTGAGCATCGCGATAGCGCAACTTCATGCGCTGGCTTTGAAACGTTTCAAAGTTGGAAATGCTGCTGACCTCCAGCCATCGTTGCTGCACGGCACAGTAAACTTCCACATCGTAGGTGAGGGCAGAGGCAAAACTCATATCTCCACCGCATAGCTTGACGATTCGGTAGGGTAATTCCAGCATTTGCACCAGACGTTCCACTTCATGGACCATTTCTTCCAAAGCTTGATAGCTGCGGTCAGGGTGCTCAATACGCACGATTTCCACTTTATCGAATTGATGCAGCCGGTTGAGGCCTCTGACGTCCTTACCGTACGAACCTGCTTCGCGACGAAAACAGGCTGAATACGCCGTCAGCTTTACCGGAAGATGATGCTCTTCAATAATCTCATCGCGATAAATATTGGTAAGCGGCACTTCAGCCGTGGGAATCAGATACAATGCATCGGCAGGCACGAAATACATCTGCTGGTCTTTATCGGGTAATTGCCCCGTGCCAAAGGCTGTATCGGCATTAACCAGCAAGGGGGGCTCGTACTCGGTATATCCGCAAGCAATGGCTTGGTCTAAAAAAAAGCTTATGAGCGCCCGTTGCAGCTTGGCGCCAGCACCCCGATAAAAGGGGAAGCCTGCCCCCGTAACCTTTGCACCAGCTTCAAAATCGATGAGGCCATAGCGGGCAGCCAAATCCCAATGCGGCAGGGCGTCTGGGGGCAACTCGGGTACCGCACCGCCCGACCGCACGATGACGTTATCGCCGGCTGAGCGACCTTCGGGCACGGCTTCGGCCGGAAGATTAGGTAGCCGAACCAACAAGTCGTGTATAGAAGACTGTTTTTGTTCCAAATCATGTTCTAACTGCTGAACCTGTTGTTTGAGCCTACCACTTTGCTGCTTTAAGGCCTCAGCCTCTTGCACCTGCCCTTGAGTCATAAGCTGCCCTATTTGCTTGGATAATTGATTTATCTGCGCCAGCAACTGATCGCGTTGGGTTTGCAAAGCCCTTCGCTCGGCATCAAGGTTCAAGATTTCTGTTACCAGGGGGCGAGCTTCAAAATGCTTTTTGGCCAATCGGGCAATCACCAATTCCGGATTACTGCGCAACAACGGCAATTCAAGCATTATAAAAAATTTCGCGCAAAGATAGCAGGACGCCCTGCAGATGCAGGACGGCGGTTTTGTGTAGCCTTAGGCACAGGTACCTAAGCTCACTTGTTCTATATTTGCCTCGTGTATTGCAACATTCCAATTGCGCACATCACATGCGGTCTTAGTCGGCCGAGCGCTGCTTGCTAAGTGAAGCAAGTGAAGTAGCCTCTGTTTTGTCTCTCTTGGTTTAACACCCAAACCGCTGCCCGGCGGTTTTTAAAAAATCTTTTAACGATGTTGACGATTTCCGGAATGCTTAGCGTGGCACTTACCCTTTTTTTAGTCATTGATGTCATCGGCAATGTGCCGTACATCTTGAACATCCGGCAAAAAACCGGTCCCTTGAATGCACGGGCCATCGTGCTGTTTTCAGCACTGTTGCTGTTGCTGTTCACGTTTTTTGGTGAGCCCTTACTGCGGCTGTTGGGTATCGATGTGAGTTCATTTGCAATAGCCGGTTCAGTGGTGCTGCTGCTGTTGGCCCTCGAGATGGTTTTAGGCATTTCCATCTTTCAGGTTGAAGGTAACGGGCGTTCAGGCGGTCTTGTACCGGTGGCCTTTCCCTTGTTGGTAGGCGTTGGCACACTCACTACCGTCATTTCTTTACGCACGCGCTTTTCCCTACCGGACCTGCTTGCCGGCATTGCTATTAACTTGCTTATCATCTACCTGGTGCTGCTGGCTTTAGACTGGCTCAACCGTCATCTGGGCGAGCAAGTGCTCATCGTATTAAAAAAATTTTTTGGCATCTTGCTCCTGGCTCTCGCCGTGCAACTTTTCCGCAACCACCTTTAGTCACGAGCTTCTGCCCGCATCATCCGACTTCAGAACTGGCAAGACCCACATCTGTGCTGTCGCAAATGGTGTAGCGACTGCTATGAGTTTGACCGAACCACAGAACCGTCTTGAAAAAAATGGGCGAAGCCCATAGAAATCAACGCGGCACAGCCATTTAAGACGTTTGGGAATTACACGCGTGCTGATCGAAAATTTTAAACACTAAATCGCTTTGATGGCGTTCAGTTAAACCAAATCATTTGACGGATAACATTCCTAAGCTTTGGGAACAGTGTTCATAGGCTGTTTTTGCCAATTCCGTTAATTAAAAGGTCAGCGAAACAGCCTGTGCTATGCGTGGGTTTGAAGCCCATGTTCCCCGAAAAAATAAATTGGAATAATTCTAAACAGGCATTCTTTTTGTACCTTTGTTGAGCCCCGAGAAGATCACATTTAATCATGAACCTTCCCATTTACTTAGATAACAGTGCCACCACGCCGGTTGATCCGCGGGTACTGGATGCCATGCTTCCTTACTTTAAGGAAAAGTTCGGCAATGCAGCCAGCCGTTCACACCCATTCGGTTGGATTGCCGAAGAAGCGGTTGACTACGCGCGTGAGCAGGTGGCTCGCTTAATCAATGCCGATGCTAAGGAAATCATTTTCACCTCGGGAGCCACAGAATCCAACAACCTTGCCCTGAAGGGCGTCTTCGAAATGTACCGGAGCAAGGGAAACCACATCATCACCGTCGTTACGGAGCATAAATGCGTGTTGGAAGCTGCCCGACACTTAGAGCGCTTGGGTGCCGAGGTTTCCTACCTTCCGGTAAACCATCTGGGAGAAATAGATCTCGATCAGTTGGAAGATGCCATTAAGCCGACAACGATCCTCATATCGGTAATGTATGCCAATAATGAGATTGGCGTCATCCATCCGATTGCAGAAATAGGGGCTTTGGCGGAACGGCATGGCGTGCTTCTGCATACCGACGCCACTCAGGCAGCAGGCAAGGTTCCCATTGACGTTAAAAAGGAGCACATCCATCTGTTAAGCATGAGTGCCCACAAGATGTATGGTCCGAAAGGTATAGGTTGCCTGTACGTGCGCCGGCGTGGGCCGCGCGTCAAGGTAACGGCTCAAATGGATGGAGGCGGTCACGAACGAGGGATGCGCTCCGGTACACTGAATGTACCAGGTATTGTGGGCTTTGGTAAGGCGTGTGAGCTCTGTCAGCAGGAAATGCCGCATGAATCCGAACGTTTGCGCCGCCTGCGCAATAAGTTAGAATCGGCCCTGCTGCAGATCGAAGAAGTCACCGTCAATGGCAGCACCGAAAACCGGCTGCCGCACATCACAAACCTCAGCTTCAAGTGGGTGGAAGGGGAAGGCCTCATGATGGCTTTCAACAAAGACATTGCCGTTTCCAGCGGAAGCGCTTGTACCTCGGCGTCACTCGAACCAAGCTACGTGCTTAAGTCTCTTGGCTTAGGCGACGAACTGGCACACTCCTCAATTCGTTTCTCCCTGGGGCGTTTCAACACGGAAGAAGAAATTGACTACACCATTGAACGCGTAACCGACGCCGTACATCGCTTACGCGAAATGAGTCCGTTGTGGGAAATGTATAAGGAAGGCATTGACTTAAAGACTGTTGAATTTCGTCCTCATTAATGCATTTTTAAAAAATTAACTGCCATGGCATACAGCAAAAAAGTTCTGGACCATTACGAAAACCCACGTAACGTAGGTACGTTGGATAAGAACAAGCCAAACGTGGGCACAGGATTGGTCGGAGCCCCTGAATGCGGCGACGTGATGCGCTTGCAGATTGAAGTGGACCCTGAAACCCAACGCATCATCGACGCTAAATTCAAGACCTTCGGCTGCGGCTCTGCCATAGCTTCTTCCTCACTGGCCACTGAAATGATCATCGGAAAAACTATTGACGAGGCCATGAAGCTTAATAACATGGACATTGTGGAAGAGCTGGCTTTGCCTCCGGTAAAAATCCATTGTAGCGTCTTGGCTGAAGATGCCGTCAAGGCCGCCATAAACGATTACCGAATCAAAAACGGCCTACCGCCAATCATCACCGAAGAGCCCATCGGCCAAAAAGTCGGCACCTAATCATCTGGTGCGCTTTTTGTGCTTTTTAGATGCCCATGATTACGATCAGCGATAAGGCAAAAAACAAAGTTCTTCAACTGGCTCAGGAAGCCGAATTGAACGAAAATTGGTTCCTACGCATCAGTGTGGTGGGGGGTGGCTGCTCAGGTCTATCCTACAAAATGGATTTCGATACCGAACTGCAGAAAGACGACCAGGTCTTTGAAGATAAGGGTATTAAGCTGGTTTGCGACTTAAAGTCTTTTCTGTACCTATGTGGTACCCAGTTGGATTTCAGCGATGGGCTGAACGGCAAGGGTTTCCATTTCATCAATCCCAACGCCACCCGCACGTGTGGCTGTGGTGAAAGTTTTGCCGTTTAGGCGATTTGCCTTTGGGCAACCAGAATAAGCCGAGGTGATTTGCGCTCATCAAAAGGCTCCAGGCGATACGAGCCAAAAATATTGACCAAGCGTAGCCCGCTTTTTTCGCACCACTTTTCAAAGTCGCTGCGTTCATAAGCAACCACACGCTCAAAAAACTGCATGGGCGGGCTTCCGGCAGAGTGTACAACGATTTCTTTGACAACCACCGGTTTGCTGCCCTGCTCAATACGGCGCCGCAGAAAAAAGGTAATGCCTTCCCGGCTTAACTCTTCCTGTGCCACCAGGTGGTCAAAAACATAGCGAGCATTGAAAAAGTCAAGCACCAGCTTGCCGCCATCCTTCAGCGCCAAAGCCATGTTGTGAAACACACGCGCATTTTCAACATCGGAATCAAAGTAGCCAAAACTGGTAAACAGGTTAAACACAGCATCGAAATAATGGACATGCAGCAGTTGGCGCATGTCGTGTTTCAGAAAGGTCAGCCGGTCGTTTGCAACGGCGCTGGCCTGCAGAACATTTTGCTCAGACAAGTCGATACCCATGACTTCAAATCCATAGCGCGCCAGCACACGGGCATGGCGACCTTCACCGCAGCCTACATCCAGCACACGTGCCCCTATGGGGAGTGCTAGCAGGGGCAACAGCTGTTGCAGAAACATGTCTGCTTCTTGCGCATCGCGATGCGCATACAGCACATGATAGTACGGTGTACCAAACCACGTTTCATACCAGGCACTGGATTCACGCTTCATCCTATATTTCTGATGATTTATAAATTGAAAAAAACTTCATCACACAATACCCACTTTAATTTTTGACTACAAATGCATCATAATTTTTTATAACTTCCGCTTGAGGTGAAACGAATTTAAAGGGTCTGGACTGCATGGGGGTAACAAGCCATCCGCAAGCTCTGCAAAATTTCGCTGAGATTGGAGAAAAATATACTTGCGGCTAAAAACTGCAACCGCTGCTGCAAAAGTCATGTTTGAAGCTGTGTCTGATCTTTTCATGCCGGAAAAATTTTTCCGCTAATCGTGCTTACCAGAATGCGCAATAGACCCCCCGGGCAAAAGTTGGTTGAAGTGCTCTGCGGCATACCAATACTTTTGATGCTTTCTCAAATACAACAGCAACACAGCAGGCTGGAAAGAATAGAGAAGTTGAGGCAATGAGTGTTCTTTCTGTTAGTCATATTAAAAAAATAAAATTCGTATGTGAAAAATGTAAATCCTGTGGTTTTGAATGTACCGGGTTGATCCGGACCTTGAGCTATAGCTTGAGGGAAGACGCAATTTTGGGCGGAGCCGGGCAATCGGCCAAGCATTAGCAGTGTCTGATGCACTCTGTCAACCACGGCAGAAAACTTCATTTGATTAAAAACTTGCTGAAGTAACACATTCCGTGCAGCTGATGGAAGCGCAAGTGCACCCTATTTTTGCCGGCCCATCATGACATTGATCACTTCGGTATCCGGTATTCGCGGCACATTAGGAGGACGGCCCGGATCAAACTTGACGGCCGAAGATGCCGCCCGATTTACGGCAGCTTTTGCGTGGTGGCTTCAGCAGCAACAAGTGCCCCGCCTGGTGGTCATCGGCCGCGATGCCCGACCATCGGGCACGTGGTTGGCTCAGGTGGTATGCGCCACCCTGCAAAGTATGGGGTTGGACGTCATCGATCTGGGGCTTTCAACCACCCCCACCGTTCAGCTTATGACTGCAGTGCACCAAGCCGGTGGAGGCATCGTCATTACAGCCAGCCACAATCCTGCACAGTGGAATGCCCTTAAACTGCTGAACCACCATGGGGAGTTGCTCACCGAACAGCAAGGGCAGCACATGCTCGAATTGCTGCAGCAAGGTCAGCTTCAATACGCACCCGCCGAACAGCAAGGCCAGGTTCGAGGCGACGACAGCGGCTTCGATATACATATAGAAAAGATATTAAACTTACCCTTGGTGCAACGCAATGCCATTAGAAAAAAGCGTTTTCGCATTGTAGTGGACGCTGTCAACAGCAGTGGAGGAGTGGTGATCCCAAGGTTGTTGCGTGCACTGGGGGTAGATCAGGTTATCGAACTGAATTGTGAGCCCACCGGTCGTTTTGCCCATCCACCGGAGCCTTTGGAAGAAAATCTCACTGCCTTAGCGCAAGAGGTGCGGCTGCAGAAAGCCTCTATAGGCTTAGCCGTCGATCCTGATGTAGACCGGCTGGCTTTCGTCAGTGAAGACGGTAGCATGTTTGGTGAAGAATATACACTGGTGGCCGTAGCAGATTATGTATTGCAGCACCAGCCGGGTCCCACGGTTTCAAATCTTTCCTCTACGCGGGCATTGCGCGACATCACGCACAAGCACGGCTGCGTGCATCATTATGCGCCGGTAGGGGAAGCCCATGTGGTAGCACGAATGAAAGAAGTCGGTGCCGTTATCGGAGGAGAGGGAAACGGTGGCATCATCTATCCCGCCCTTCATTATGGTCGCGATGCACTGGTGGGCATTGCCTTGTTCCTGTCGCATCTGGCTACCAGTGGCAAAACGCCTTCGGTGCTGCGTTCTACCTACCCGAACTACGTCATTTCAAAAAACAAAATACAGTTGACCCCTGACAGCGACCTCAACCGGCTTTTGGAAGGGATCCGACGTAAATACAGTGCTCAGCCCACAAACACCGAAGACGGTTTGCGCATCGAATTTGACGGGGATTGGGTGCATTTGCGCCGTTCAAACACCGAACCGATCATCCGGATTTATGCCGAGAGCCGAAGTGCCACTACGGCTGCCAACTTGGCTGCAAAAATGATAGAGGATCTTCGCCAGCTAATGAAAGAATAAAAAAGGCCGATAGACTTCTGCCAATTTTTCTCATGCCTGCAGCCTTCAATTACATAGTTTTGCTGTAATAATTTTTTACAATGGGTTATGTAAAAGAACGCTTCAGAGCCAAGGCTCTGCCTTTGGCTGCTGAGATAAAGCAATTCGTTAAACAAAACGAAAACGTGCCCTTGGGTACGTACACGATTGGACAGGTGTATGGGGGCATGAAGGGCATAAAAGCGTTGGTAACCGAAACATCATTGCTGGATCCGGAAGAGGGCATCAGGTTTCGGGGTTATACCATTCCGGAACTGCGCGAAAAGCTGCCTCACCTGGAAAGTTGCTCAGAGCCCCTGCCCGAAGGACTTTTTTACCTGATGCTGCTTGATGAACTACCCACCTTCAAAGATGTACAACATATCGCCAATGTTTGGGCGCGTCGTGCTATTGTTCCCCTTCATGTTTTCAAAACCATAGACCGGCTGCCTCGCGACACCCATCCCATGACGCAGTTTAGCATTGGCATCATGGCCATGCAAACGGAATCCCATTTTGCCAAAGCTTATCGGGCCGGAATCAACAAAAAGGATTTATGGGATCCGATGTATGAAGATGCCATGACGCTCATCGCTCGGTTGCCGCGTATTGCTGCATACATCTACCGACGTTCTTACAAAAAGGGCAAGCACATAGAACCCAATCCCGACCTTGACTGGGCGGCCAACTTTGCCCACATGTTGGGTTATGACCAGCCCGATTTTTACAGCTACATGCGTCTGTTTCTGACCATTCACGCTGACCATGAAGGTGGAAATGTTTCGGCGCACACCACACATTTGGTCGGATCGGCCCTAAGCGATGCCTACCTGAGTTTTGCCGCAGGCATGAATGGCCTGGCAGGCCCCTTGCATGGGTTAGCTAACCAAGAAGTTGTACGCTGGTTGTTAGATCTCAAAAAGACCTTAGGAAAAAATATCACCACAGAGGGTATAGAACAGTACATTCGAAAAACCTTGGCTGAAGGCAAGGTAATACCGGGCTATGGCCATGCCGTGTTGCGCCGCACCGACCCGCGCTTTATTGCGCAAATGGAATTTGCCAAAAAGCATTGTCCTGATGATGAACTGGTCAACATCGTGTGGAAGGTTTACGAAGTAGCCCCACGCATTCTGATGGAGACCGGCAAGGTAAAAAATCCATGGCCCAATGTAGATGCTCATTCAGGTGCTTTGTTGGTACATTACGGATTGGTTGAATATGATTTTTACACCGTATTGTTTGGAGTTTCGCGTGCTTTAGGGGTGTTGGCATCCTTGGTATGGGACCGCGCTTTGGGCCACGGCATCGAACGGCCCAAGTCGGTTACCACCAAATGGCTGATGGATTATGTAGCTTCTATGCAGAGCAAGAAAGAGGAAGAGGTGGCCGCCACTTGAAGTGCAGGTATTTCTGCTTGCCGTCGAAGCCGGCCACTGAGCAAGTGAAAGAGCCACACACATGGAATTAAGCGACACCATTGCCGCACTGGCAACGCCGGAAGGTGTGGGTGCTCTGGCTGTGGTGCGCCTTAGTGGTCCTCAGGCTTTAGCTATTGCTGATCGTGTGTTTCGACCTGCACAGCTCAGTGCGGTGCCGCCCAATACGGCTCACGTAGGCTGGATTCATCAAAAAGGTAACGTCATTGATGAAGCCGTAGCGGTGGTGTATCGGGCACCCCGTTCCTACACACGCGAAGACGTGGTAGAATTTTCCGTTCATGGCTCGCCTTACATAGCCCGCAGGGTACTCGAAGTGCTCATCGATGCCGGCGCCAGACCTGCACGAGCCGGGGAGTTCACCCTAAGGGCATTTTTAAACGGTCGAATTGACCTGGCCCAGGCCGAAGCGGTTGCCGACCTCATTGCTGCCGACAGTGAGGCGGCCCATCGCTATGCTTTGCAACAACTGCGCGGAGGTTACTCAGCCCGTTTCAAAGAATTACACGACCGACTGGTCCAGCTGGCTGCTTTACTCGAATTAGAACTCGATTTCAGTGAAGAAGATGTGGCATTTGCTTCGCGCGCCGAACTGCACGCCTTAACGCAACAGGGACTAAACCAAATCCAAGAGCTGATCGATTCCTTTCGATGGGGTAATGCTGTACGACAAGGCGTTATGACCACGATAGCAGGGCGCCCGAATGCCGGCAAGTCCACCTTGTTAAATGCACTGCTGCAGGAAGATCGCGCAATTGTTTCAGATATTCCCGGCACTACACGCGATACTGTTGAAGAACCCCTGATTTTAGACGGCATTCGCTTCAGACTTATTGATACGGCTGGCTTGCGCCAAGCTACAGACCAAATCGAGCGCACAGGTGTTCAACGGGCTTTGGGAAAAATACAACAGTCGTCGATAGTACTTTATGTTTTCGACGTCACTGCACTGAAGGCTCAAGACGTGCTTAACGACCTGAAGCAACTCCCTGTGGAATCGGGCCAGTGCATAGCCGTAGGTAATAAAATCGATCTGGCAGATGTTTCGGCTGTACGAACATCTTTTAGCTCCATAGCCCCTTTGGTCTTGGTCTCGGCTCAACGGGGTACCGGATTGGAAGAGCTTAAATCAGAACTGGTGCGGCTGGTGCGCAGCGGAAGTGTTTCCGGAGAACAAATTGTCGTAACCAATGTGCGCCATATAGCAGCATTGCAGCGTGCAGCAGCAGCACTCCAACAGGTACAGGAAGGCCTCAAGGAAAACCGAACCAAAGAACTCATTGCTGCCGACCTGAGGCAGGCCTTGCATGCCCTTGGAGAAATCTTGGGTAAGGTTACGTCCGAGGACATGCTCGATTACATATTCAGCCATTTTTGTATAGGTAAATAACGATCAGCGGGCCAACCACTGTTCGGGATTAAGCATCGATGCCCCTTTCCAGATCTCCAGATGAACGGTGGTAAGGCCCGTAGCAGGATCTGTATACGCAGAGCCGATTTTTTGACGCGTTTCTACTTCTTCGTTTACAGTCACCTCTACGGTTTTCAAATTAGAATAAACGGTAAAGTATTCTCCATGACGGATGAGAACTGCCTTTTGATATGCGGGATTTGATAAAATGGCCACGACCGTCCCTTTAAAGATGGCCCGAACGGCAGCCCCTTTAGTGGTTTGTATATCGATACCGTTGTTTTTGATTTTCAGATTGCCAAATACTTCATGAGCATGCGTGCCAAATCGCTCTACGATGGTGCCACGTTCCACCGGCCACGGGAGCTTCCCCTGATTGCTGGCAAAGCTCTGGGAGAGCGCTCTGGCTTCAGGCGTAAGCGGAGCTGCCGTCTCTTTCCGCGTGCCACTTGTTTTTTCAGCACCTTTACCACTGGCCATCTCACGCCGGATGAGGTCGGAAATTTGCTTCTTTAGCTTTTCCTGTTCCTTCTGTTTGTAGGCCAGTTGCCTTTTGAGCTCCTTTTCCTGCTTGCTGAGCTTTTTGACGAGTTTGTCTTTATCCCGTTTTTCATTGAGCAACTTACTGCGTTGTTCCTGTTCTTGCTCCAACAAACGACGTTGCTCTTCCTGTCGCAGCAGTAACTGTTGTGTCTGTAGCTCCAATTCCTTCTTGGCCTTGGTTATGAGCGCGGCCTGCTGACGCCGATATTCATTGTATCGGCGCACATAGCGAAGCCGCATTAAAGCATCATTGAAATTTTGAGCGGAGACTAAAAAAGCAATCCAATTACCGGCATTTCGGTTTTTATAGGCATAAACCACCATCCGGGCATAGCTCTTCTTGAGTTCATTCAACTGTTGCTGTAGGGTGGTCACAGCCTGCTGCTTCTGATCAACCAAGCGAGCAATTTGTTGCAACTCTGCATGGAGATTCTGAATCAGCCGTTCCCGAGCTTGAATACTTCTTTGTAAGGCACGTGCCTGCTCCACGCCGGCTTTGTGCGAGCGACGGGTTTCCTCTAATGCTTTTTCTATGCCAGCAATTTCTTTAAGCAATTGTTCTCTTTTTGCTTGAAGCTCCTCTTTGCCGTATTGTGCCCTTGCTGGCTGAGCGAACAGCAACCAAACGCTCAGAAAGCTCAAAACAACAAATGAGAAAAATCCGCTCATCAGCTAAAGCCGTAACGTCGAAAAGGCTGCTTTTAGTTTTCTACACGGAACGGAAATTCAAACGCCTCGTCCAGCTTGATACGAGTAAAGATAACCTGCACTTCTACCGTATCGCTGCCTCTCAACATCCACTTTCTCCACAAAGCAAATGGCTTGGTGTCTTGTATGGTATACTGTTGATTAACGATCGACAGTTGCCCTTGTTCAGGGCTGCTCAATACCTGAACCAACAGTTTACCGTCATCAGAAAAAATGATGGAGTCGGTTATTGACCCTGCTGCAGAGGCTGTTGAGAGGGTATCGTACCGACGCAGTCGATACCAAGCAGCAGCCCTAAGATGATTGCCTGCTATGAGGTCCTGAAAATGGCGGAACGACAACGGCAGGCCGGTAAGTTGCCGGAAGTAGTCAACATCTGCATGCATATGTTGTTTTCCAATCCGATCAATCAGATGCACGGAATCGGGTGTAAGCAGCATTCGTGCCGCTTCTAGTCCTCCCAACGCTTGGAGTGAAATCCAGATGATGCTGTCGGCCCGAGCACGAAGTTGTGCGGTGAAATCGGTGTTCTTACCGTTGTAAACAACCGAAACCTTTGCACGGGCTTGCAACCATTGATACGTGAAATGATGCAAACGCAATGAATCAACAGAAACCAGCGCCACTGGTGCTGGTCTTTGGGGTATGCTTACTGTCGGAACCGACGGGGTGCTGCAGCCTGCCCCCAACACCAGCAGCAGGACTACACCCCTAATCATAAAGCTTTCGGTCCTGAATTTTACGATCCAACAAGGGTGATTCAGCATTACGCTCACGAGCACGCTGCCAGTAGAGCACTGCCTGTTCTACATCGCCCAGTTGAAAGAGCACGTCTCCGAAATGCTCCAGGATGGTGGCGTCGCTGTCGCCGCCATGAATCAAAGCCTTTTGTAGGTATTCCTTAGCCTCCTGGTAGCGGCCAAGGCGGTAAAGCACCCAGCCATAGGTATCCAGATAGGCGGCATTTTCAGGTGAAAGACTCAAAGCTTGCTGGGCCATGGATAAAGCGCGCTCAAGCTTTTCGCCTCTTAATGAGAGGAAATAAGCATAATTGTTCAAAGCCGTGGCGTTGTTGGGATCATACAGAATAGCACGCTCATAACAACTATCGGAGGCAACGTTGTTTTTCAGATAGTGATAGGCATCGCCGCAAAGCGCATAGAGCTGAGCGGTAAAGCGAATGTCGGCAGGACCCAAGGCGATGGCCCGACTAAAGGCAGCCACAGCCGCCTGATGATTATTAAGCCGCATATGAGCATATCCGTGGAAATAGTGTGCCAGAACCTGGTCTGGGAAGTAGTCGAGGCACCGAGCTGTTATGGCTACCAGGGAATCGTAGCGGCGCTGCTGATCATAGATGAAGAACATTTGTTGCCATACGGTGAAGATGTTGCTCGTGATGGCAAGAGACCGTTGATAGGCTGCCAGTGCACTATCCAACTGATTGCTCTGATAGAAAAAGTCACCTTGCAAGGCTTGAGCTTTAGCGCTGTAGGGATGAGAGGATGCAAACAATGCGGCATAGCGCAGCGCAGCAGCTTTACGGGCCTCATCAGCTGGTTGAGCTTTTTGAAACAATTCCAGGTAGGGTACCAACAAGGCCACGCCCACATCTTCCGGCAAAGCAGGGTTGGAAAAAACCTTCCTATAGGTCTCTTCAGCTTGCGCCGAAAGCCCTTTTTGTTCGTAGTAGCGGGCCAACAACACTTGAGCCCGCGCATCGTCGGGATAGCGGCTCAACAATTGCTGCAAACCCGCATAAGCTTCCGCGTCGCGTTGATGGGCCAGGCTAAATTCAATGAGACGGTACCAGTAGGCAGGCTGGGAAGGGTCAGTATTTATAAGCCGTCGTAATTCTTCCAAAGCACGATCCGGCTTTTTGAGCTGCATCCATAGACGCACTTTCTGGTCGGTGATGTCTTCAGTAATGCCGAAACGCTCCTGAAAGCGAGAAAAGATATCAAGCGCCAGCGTGTATTGCTTGTCTTGCTCGGCGAAAAAAGCCCAGTTATACCAATGTTGCGTGTTGTCGGGTTGCAGCCGTACCAGCTGCTCATAAGTTTTTATGGCTTCCCGAAAATTGCCTAAAGCTCCCTGCAGCGTGCCCAGCAAGTCAAGGTACCATGGATTGTTTGGATTCAGCCGCACGGCCTGTTCGGCGTACAACAGCGCATCAATAAGTTGACGCGTGTTATAAAGAATTTTTGCTATATTAAAATAGGCTGCATCGTTAGAAGGGTCCAATTTGATGACTTCCTTAAACAGATTCAATGCCGCCTGGTAGTCGCCCAGCATTTCCATCTTGCAGGCATCGATAAATTTTTCGGAAACGATACGATAACGGGGGTCGTCTTGCGCCAGGCGTTGCTGCTGAAGTAGTTCCCTCCCATCGCCCGCAGCCTTGCTTAATGGGCGCTCCGATGAACACGATACCCATACCGACAGTGCCAACACCAGGTACGTCATGATGCGTACCCAATATGAGCAGCTAACCACAGGACTTTGGTTTGAAGACTTATGCATGCTCATCAACGTTGGACAGCGTAATCACCCAAACTCAAATCATCAGGGCCACCTTGTACAACAACGTGATTGCCCAGCATTGAATTACTGATGATGCGGTCACGAATGCGAACGGACGACTGAATGATTGAGTTGCTGATGACACTGCTTTCGATTATTGTCTTTTCTCCTACCGAAACATAAGGCCCGACAACGGCATGCCGGATGCGCACGCCGGCACCTAAATAGCAGGGCGGCACGATCACAGATTGTTCGATGACAGCAGTAGGATCAATCAGGGGCTGATCTTTGTACCGCTCCAGCAAGGCGCGATTGGTTGCTACGGTGGCGTCTTTGTTTCCGCAATCCAGCCACTGATGCACGGCGCCAGCATAAAGCTTCGACCCTTTGTTTTTCATGTGTTCCATGGCCGTGGTCAGCTGATACTCTCCTTTGTCTTTAATGTCGTGATCGAGCAGGTATTGCAGTTCACGCCGCAAATTATCTCCATCGCGGAAGTAGTAAATACCAATGATGGCAAGGTCGGAAACATAGACGGGCGACTTTTCTACGAACTCTAAGATGAGGCCCTCTTTATTGACCTTAACCACCCCAAATTGCTGCCAGTGTTCCACCTGTTTTACCCAGATAACTCCATCGGCCTCGGGGGGTATGGAAAAGTCTGCAAAAAACAAGGTGTCGGCAAAAGCAATAAGTACGGGGCCGTACAGGTGTTCGGCTGCGCAAAGAATAGCATGAGCTGTGCCCAACGGTTCTTTCTGATAGTGAATGGATGCTGTAGCACCCAAATTGTGTGCCATGCGCAGCAGCTCCGCCTCGGTGTCCTTACCAAAATCACCGACCACAAAGGCAATATGCTCCAGCCGCTGATGGGTTATGCTGGCCAGGTATTCAATCAAATGGCGGACGATAGGTTTGCCTGCCACCGGGATCATAGGCTTGGGCGTGGTAAGCGTGTGTGGCCGCATCCGCTTACCCTGTCCGGCCATCGGCACAATCACCCGCATATATTAAAAATGCATTTATGTATTTCAATCATCAAGCAATCCGTTCAATCAGTGCCAGTGTGGCCAAAGCCTCCGGCCCCCCGGGCGGTTGAATCCAAGCGTTCGGCCGGTTCCCATTCAATTTTTACGTAACGCGTAACCACGAGCTGAGCGATGCGCTGAGCCGGTTCGATACGTTGCACCATGTCAGACAAGTTGATAACGATGACTTTTATTTCTCCGCGGTAGTCGCTGTCGATGGTACCCGGGGTGTTGAGTAAGGTCAACCCCTGACGGATAGCCAACCCACTGCGCGGCCGTATTTGCGCCTCATAGCCCGGCGGCAGCTCGATAAAAATGCCCGTAGGTATGAGAGCTCGTTCCAAAGGTTTTAACAATACCGGTTGCGGCAGATCGGCATAAAGGTCAAGCCCGGCCGAACCCTCTGTGGCATAAATAGGCAGCGGGTTTGCCGACCGATTAACAATCCGGATTTTCATCAGGCGCTCAAAGGTAATTATTGCCGGTGAGGCCAATGGAAGGGTTATGGCCCCCGTCTAAAGGTTCTTTTTTCAATCCACACAATTACCCCCCCATAAACAGCTAAGAGAAATGCCGCCAACAGATAATAATACGATGGCTCAAGGAAAGAGCGAAGCCCCTGGGCTATGGCATAAAGCCCAACAGCCAAGACGAGGTATAACAACACACGACCCACCTGGTACGGCACGGGATAGTACCGTTGACCTAATGCATAAGAAATCACCACCATAGTCAAATAACAAAAGAAGGTTACCCAGCTGGCTCCCACGTAGCCATAGACAGGAATTACCAGCCAGTTCAACACGAATGTGAAAACAGCTCCATAGCTGGCCACCAGGGCACCTAAGTGCGTGTGGCCGGTGAGTTTGTACCAAACAGTCAGATTGTAATACATCCCGAGAAACAATTGAGCGAGCAGCAAGATGGGAACGACGCGACCGCCCTCATAGTAAGCCGGTGTGATAAATAATCGTTGAAATAAATCCAGATATAATGCCACAATTAAAAATAAACCTCCTGCCGCGGCAACAAAGTAGTTCATGGTAGTTGCGTAGACGTGTGGAGCCCCTTGTTTTTGCGACTCGTTGAAAAAAAACGGTTCAGCCGCCATACGAAATGCCTGAACAAAAAGCGTCATGAGCACAGCCAGCTTGTAATTGGCTCCGAACACACCCAAGTGATGCAGCGCCTCTTCGGTTGGCATTTGAAGACGGTATTTCAGCATGGCCCGACTCAACATTTCATCAACCATGCCGGCCAACCCCACCAGCACCAAAGGCAAGCTGTAGTTTATCATATGCCGCCACAAACGCCAATCCATCTGCCAAGACAGTTGCGTGAGCGGCTGCCAGAACAACAAAAGCGTGACGGCACTGGCCACCAGATTTGCGATAAACACATAACCCACACCTAAATCCGGGTTGTACCAGCGCAGCAACCATTTCGAAAAGCTATGATCGGCATGCTGTTGCAACCCATGAGGAATGACCAACAGCAGCAGGACGTTCATGGCCACATTTACCGATACGTTGATGAGCCGATAGCCGGCAAACCGCAGCGCTTGCTCCTGCAACCGCAACCGGGCGAAGGGCAAGGCTACCAACGCGTCCAGGCCCAGAATAAGCGCAAACCACACCACATAATCCTGCTGATCCGCATAACCAATGGCTGCTGCCAGCGGGCCGCTAAAAACGATGAGCAATCCGGAAAACAACAGAGAACTGAACAACAGCGAGACCATGCCGGTGCTGAATACCCGCATGCGATCTTTCTCCAATGTGGCAAACCGGAAATAGGCTGTTTCTAAACCATAGACAAAAATGATATTAAAAAAAGCTGCATATGCATAAAATTCCGTAATGATGCCATAATCTTTCGGGTCGCGGAATACTGCCGTGTGAATCGGCAGCAGCAAGTAATTGAGAAACCTGCTGACGATGGTGCCCAGGCCGTAGATGGCCGTCTGGCCGGCTAAACGTCGGAACACCGGCTGCACCCGCACCTGCTTTTCGCCACGAAGATAGAAGAAGGGCTGCGCCTGAAACAATGTCTCCCATGCTGTTGTTTGCATCGTCTGAAAGCGCACACAAGGCAGTAAGCACCTTCTGCTAACTTCGTGCAGGAATGACGCAACGTACCATTGAAGAACTCAAGCTACTGGCGGCGCAAATTCGCCGTGATGTTTTGCGCATGGTTCACGGTGCGCAAAGCGGTCATCCGGGTGGCTCGCTGGGCTGTGCCGACTTCTTTGCCGCTTTGTATTTCCGGATTATGCGCCATCGCCTGCCTTTCAACATGCAAGGAAAAGGGGAAGATGTTTTTGTGCTTTCCAATGGCCACATTTCTCCGGTATGGTATAGCACGCTGGCCCGCTCCGGATATTTTCCGCTGGCAGAGCTTAAGACTTTTCGGAAAATTAACTCTCGGCTGCAAGGACATCCCGCTACGCATGAAGGCTTGCCCGGCGTTCGGGTGGCTACAGGCAGTTTAGGTCAAGGCCTGAGTGTGGCCATAGGCATGGCCCTGGCCAAAAGGCTTGATAACGATCCTTATCTGGTTTTTTCACTTCACGGCGACGGAGAATTGCAGGAAGGGCAATGTTGGGAAGCAGCGATGTTTGCAGCACACCACCGCATTGACAACCTCATCGCTACCGTTGATTGGAACGGCCAGCAGATTGACGGACCCACCGTTCAAGTCATGAATTTAGGTGATTTAAAGGCCAAGTTCGAAGCTTTCGGCTGGCTTGTACTCAACTGCAACGGCAATGTGATGGAAGAGGTTGTACAGCAACTGGAAACCGCCAAAGCCATGTGCGGTCAGGGAAAGCCTGTAGTCATGCTCATGAAAACCCACATGGGGTATCCGGTCGATTTTATGATGGATAATCATGAGTGGCACGGCGTGGCTCCCAACGACGAGCAACTGGAGCGAGCCCTGGCTCAAATCCCCGTCACTTTAGGTGACTATTGATGGTTGGCCAATTAGGGACTAGTTGGTTTTCAGGTTGCCGCTGCCGACCAAACCATTCGGTCGTAAGCAGCGGTATCTTAAGGCTTGTGGTGTTTTGTTTGTTCCTATGGGTCGGGTCGCTTCATGCACAACTCAAGCCTTCGGTCAATGTGCTGTTTGTTGTGGATGCTTCCGGAAGCATGAATGGCCGATGGCAGGGACAAAGCAAGTTCGCCCTGGCTACAAAATCGGTCTTGCTTGCTGCCGACAGTATTCTACGTCAAAAGCCTGCACAGTTTGCCCTGCGGCTTTTTGGCCATCAATACCCTCGCTCGGCCAATAATTGCAACGACACTCGCCTTGAGGTACCCTTCGCTGCAAACAACCTAGGATTGATTGAGAAAAAGCTGGAAGAAACCACTCCCAAAGGGCAGACCATGATAGCCAAGGCGCTGGAGCAAGCCATGAACGATTTCCCCGACTCTTTGGCTCTAAACACCATTATCCTGGTCACCGACGGTTATGAAACCTGCGGAGGTGATCTGTGTCAGGTAGCTGAAAAAATGGCGCGGCGTGGTATTGCCTTACGTCCTTTCATTGTCGGGCTTGGCTTGCCACCATCCTTAGCACGCCAGTTTGAATGCCTTGGCAGTTTTTACGACGTACAGCAGCCCGACCAACTCTACCAAACCATGAGCGTTATTGTGGAACGCATCATCAACCCCACCACTTGTGTGGTAAACCTCTTGGACTCTTACGGTCGCCCATCGGTAACCAATCACGAATTGTTTTTCTTTCAGCACGGCACCCATCGCCTGATCTATCAGTGGATGCACACGCTAGATCAGCAAGGCTTACCGGACACCCTTTACCCCGATCCCCGATATCGATACGACCTGGTGGTGCAGTCGGTACCGCCTGTCACAAAGCAAGGCATCGAGTTATCGGTAGGTCGGCATAACATTATTGCTGTTGAAGTGCCCACAGGTACCCTTGAGTTGGCGATGACAGGTGCCGCATCAGGGGTGCGTTGTCTGGTGCGCAAAAGTGGCATGAACCATTTGCTTGACGTCCAAGATGTGAACACCAGCCGGCGTTACTTGGCCGGCAATTATGACCTGGATATCCTTACGCTCCCACGAATCAGTTACCGAAATTTTTCTATAGAAGACGGAAAGATCCATCGCATCGTCATCCCCCAGCCAGGAACTCTGCAATTGAATCCAAGTGCGCCCGCCGCAGCATCCGTGTTCTCAATAGATAAGGTCAGTCCAAGCAAAGTATATGACTTTGGAATTCTGCGCAGCCAGAAATCCCTTTCCTTACTGCCGGGCGAATACCTATTGGTCTATCGCCCCGAAAAAGGTAGAAGTGCACAATTGACACGCCAAATAACTTTCCGCATTCATGCGGGCAGGCCTACCGTTTTACGGTTATGAAATTTTAGCATATGATGTCATTTCTTTCTGCCAACCACAGGCGTGTTCCGAACAAAGCATTGCTTCTGCTTCGCTCTATAGCGGTCGGGTTGCTGCTGGTTCACACTGCAACAAACGTTGAGCTTTTTGCTCAATTGCCTTCGCCACCACTTACGCGCATTCTTTTCGTTCTTGATGCTTCCAGCAGCATGAATGAGTTGTGGGGGAATCATACGCGATTGGCCGAAGCCAAAAAAGTGATCAGCCATTTTGCCGACTCCCTCACCAACCAGCCAAATATTCATCTTGGATTGAGGGTGTATGGGCATCAGTATGCCAGCCACGAGAATAATTGCACCGACACGAAGTTGGAAGTTCCTCTGGCGGCGCGAAACGGTGCCTCCATCAAGGCGGCGCTAAATCGCATTAGACCCCTGGGTATTACACCTATTGGCTATGCCCTACAGCAGGCCGCCAACGATTTTCCAGCCCTTCCTGCCGGCCGAAACATCATCATCTTGCTTACCGATGGCCTGGAATCGTGCGAGGCAGATCCTTGTGCTGTTTCTTTAGAACTTCAGCGCAAGGGCATCATTCTCCGACCGTTCGTTATCGGCTTGGGCATCGGCGAACGGGCCGAGGCAGCCTTAAGCTGTATCGGAGTCTATTTTGAGGCGTCCACGCCACAGGCCTTGCGTGCAGTCATGCATACCGTAACGGAACGCATTTTGGCATCTGGCGGCCTTCAGGTAAATCTGCTTGACGCTTCTGGAAAGCCGACAGAAACAGATGTGCCACTGTCGCTTACCGACTTGAATTCAGAAAAAATCAAATATTTCTACTACCACACACTGACCAACCGAGGAGTGCCTGACACCTTGCCCGTAGATGTGATTCCTCAGTATGCTCTCACGGTACATACTAAGCCGCCGCTGTACCGCAGTCCACTTCAGTTGGAAGCTCCGTTTCCCGATACCGTTAACATACCTGCAGCTCAGGGACTGTTGCGGGTTGAGCTTGCCGGAAAAACCGTCAATCAAAATCTAAATAACAAGATCAAAGCCCTTTTGTGGGCAAGGAAGGACTCTGTGCTGATAGACGTGCTAAGCCTGGGTGAAACGCAGCGTTATTTATGCGGCAGCTATCGCTTAGAAGTGCTTACCCTGCCCCGCCTACAGTACGACAGCCTCGTCATCACACCTGCCACAACTACGGTAGTAACGGTGCCAGCACCGGGTATCCTAAGCCTTTCCAAATCGTACTTGGTAACTGGCTCGCTGTTCTACCTGCAAGGCAGCCAATGGATAAAATTGTATTCGCTCAATGAAAATCTGAACAGCGAATTGATAGGTTTGCAGGCTGGAAGCTATGCACTGGTGTATCGCCCCAAGGCTTCGCGGAGATCACGCGACAGCAAAGTGGTACCGTTCACCATCAAAAGCGGTGCGACGACAAGCCTGAGATTATGAATCCTTTTGAACAATTCAGCGACCGCGATCAACAAGAAACGCGCGCCGGCTTTGGCGACGGCCTTGTGGAAATTGCCCAACAGAATCCCGATATCGTAGTCCTTACAGCCGACCTGGGAGGTTCATTAAAACTTTCCAAATTCATGAAAGCCTTCCCGCATCGTTTTTTCCAATGTGGCGTGGCTGAAGCCAATATGATGGGCATAGCAGCAGGTTTAGCCACGGCAGGTAAAATACCCTATACCACGACCTTCGCCAACTTCAGCACGGGCCGCGTTTATGATCAAATTCGTCAGAGCATCGCTTACTCGCATAAAAACGTCAAGATCTGCGCCTCGCACGCAGGCCTGACTTTAGGCGAAGATGGTGCTACCCATCAAATGCTGGAAGACATCGGGTTGATGCGCATGCTGCCGGGCATGACCGTGGTGGTTCCCTGCGATTACAACCAAACCAAGGCTGCCACGAAAGCAATTGCCACCCATCAGGGCCCCTGCTACCTGCGTTTCGGCCGTCCGAAATGGCCCAACTTTACCGCCCCTGACCAAACTTTTGAAATCGGCAAAGCACAGATTCTGGTCTCTGGCTCAGATGTGACCTTGTTGGCCACCGGCCATATGGTATGGCAAGCCATTGAAGCAGGACGTCAGTTGCACGAAAGCGGTATTTCCGTCGAGCTGATCAACATTCACACCATCAAACCGCTGGACGAAACGGCCATACTGGCTTCGGTGCGAAAAACAGGCTGTATTGTGACGGCTGAAGAACACCAGAAATACGGCGGTTTGGGAGAATTGGTTGCCTCTTTGTTGTGCCGACATTTCCCGGCTCCGCTGCGCATGGTGGCTGTAAACGATACTTTCGGAGAAAGCGGTAAGCCAGCCGAGCTGCTACGTAAGTATGGATTGCACAGCACCGACATCATTAAAGCCGTGCACGATGTACTGGCAATGGCCCGAGGCCGTGCACCCGTAAGCTGACCCAAGTGCGGCATAATAACTACCTTTGATTATCTAAACCATCGTCATGAACACAGTGATGTTGCTTTCGCTACCGGGCGGCAGCGAATGGTTATTGATCTTTTTGGCCATCTTGTTGCTGTTCGGAGGAAAGAAAATTCCTGAGTTGATGCGCGGCATAGGCCGGGGCATCCGTGAATTCAACAGCGCCAAAAACGAAGTGCAGCAGCAGATTCAGGAAGGCATGAAAGATGATAAGCGCGACAGCGGCTCTTAAAGCCATCGCCTTGCTTCCCAACTTACGCTGACCACTTCCAAGGTCATTCACCTTGTTTGAACGGGTGATCAGGGCGCGCAACTATTTTTTTCATTACCAATTCCCTTTAATTTTCCGACCGTGTAAGCAAGCAAACTCTTGCGGCAGTCATGAAAGCCACCATAGCCAAAGCCTTTAGGCATGCACGCTCATGCTGGCTCAAAAATGCTTGGGCAGCTATGCTGTTTGTTGTTTGCCCCCTTTCCTTGCAGGCTCAGGCCCGATATCCTTCGTTGGAACCTTTCTTGTTCATCCCTTTTTCGGATGGCGCTGACTCATTAAATCTGGTTAACGACCCTTCAGGAATTTCTGATCTGGAAGCTCCTCGAGCCTCCTTTGCCGACGTGGATGTTCCGGTCTATTCGGATTCGGTCTATCAGCTCCGCTTGCAACTCCTGCAATCGGAAATCCCGCTGGATTACAACCCCCAAGTGCGTAATTACATTGATCTGTACGTGCTCAAGCGCCGAGATCAGGTCAGGCGCATGCTGGCTTTGAGTAAGTTTTACTATCCTCTGTTCGACGAAATTTTTGCTTCGTATGGCATTCCTAAAGAAATGAAGCATTTGTGTATTGTAGAGTCAGCCCTGAACCCTCATGCAGTATCGCGGGCCGGTGCTACCGGGCTGTGGCAATTCATGTATGCGACAGCGAAAGTTTATGGATTGCAGATCAACCAATATATTGATGAACGTCGAGACATCATCCGAGCCACTCATGGGGCAGCCCAATACCTTAGCCGAATGTATGACGTATATGGCGACTGGTTGTTGGCCATTGCTTCCTACAACTGTGGCCCCCATAATGTAAACCGGGCCATTCAGCGATCGGGGAAAAACACTTTTTGGGAAATCCAACCGTTTCTTCCGCGTGAAACGCGCGGCTATGTACCAGCATTCATCGCAGCTACTTATGTCATGAATTATTATGAATTACACAATCTGCAGCCTGATTACGAAGCCCTCAAATTCTGCTACGACTCACTGGCCACAATACCCGTAGAAAACCCCATCGCCTTCGAAACGGTAGCCCGCTATACAGGCCTGACTTTGGAGGAGCTTCGTTTCCTAAATCCCGGAGTGCGCAGCAACATAATTCCGGCTCTGAACACTCCGTATGAATTGAAGTTGCCCAGTGACCGTTGTACTCTGTTTTTTCAATACCGCGACAGTATTCTGGCGCATTCGGCTCACGTAAAGCCGGTGTATTACTACGGCCCTGCTCCGGGCCAGGTGCGCACATATACGGTCAGGCCTGGCGACAACTTGAGCAGCATTGCAGCACGCCATCGCGTCACGGTAGCGCAGCTGAAAAGATGGAACAACCTGCGCAGCAACCTCATTCATCCGGGCCAGCGGTTGAAGATTTACTCCGGCTATCAGCAAGAGGTGGCTGTACAGAATCACAAGCCTTCGACCAGTTCAAGTGGGGCACCCTTGGCTACGGCGAAAACCAGCGATGAATCAGCCGAGGAACCTCGCATCATCTATTACAAAACCCGCTATGGCGATACCTTGTGGAGCATCGCCCGCCGCCACGGCACTACTGTGGAAAAAATACGCGCCCTCAACGGCTCTAAGTGCGACAATCTCAAGGCGGGCACCGTGCTGAAAATACAGACCAAAACCTGATAGTTCCGCCCGGCTTTTCATGCGTGTATCCTTGGCTATGAAGTGATTTTCCCGACCCCCAAACCCAGCCTCTTTTTTGCCCATGAACGCTTCTGAAAACAAACCTTCCGCGGCTGAGGCAACCAGCACCGAAGCTTCTGCAACCCCTCAAAGCCCTGTTTCTTATATTACACTTTTTGCTACATTTTTTAAAGCCGGTTGCCTTGGCTTTGGTGGTTTTATGTCGCTAATCAGTGTAGTACAAAACATTTTGGTAGAAAAGAAAAAGTTGTTGCGTCGTGAAGACATGCTGGATGCAATTACTTTGGCCAGCATCCTGCCTGGTCCACAGGCCGTAAACGTAGTTGCACTTTCCGGAAGCAAACTCAGAGGCACCGTAGGTGCCATCGTAGCAGCCGTTGCCGTCATTCTGCCTTCGTTTGTATTGATGTTGGTGTTGAGCTATCTCTATCAGCATTACGGTAAGAATCCGGTAGTGATGAGCTTTTTTAAGGGCTTTTTGCCTGCGGTTACGGCCGTCATCACCAGTGTTGCGTGGAAGATGGCGCGCAAGCAAGTGCAGAATTCTATCGATTTGGCTATCATGCTCGTCGCCTTGGCAGCGTTGGTCCTGATTCCAAAAGATTTCCGCCTCTATGCCACTTTTTTGTTGGTCATCTGTTTTGGCTTAGCCGGCTATTTTCTCTTTTACCAGAGAAATACGGCTGTGACTTCTGTCGCAGCTGCAGCAAATCCTCATCGCTTTCCCTGGCTCAAAGTGGGTGCAGTGTTGGTCATGGTGGCCTTGCTCATCGCTTTGCTATATGTACGTGTGGCGCCGCATCAGTTCGATTCTCTCTTTAACCTGACCAAAACCTTTGGCGGATTAAGTGTGATGTTGTTTGGGGGCGGCTATGTCATCATCCCCATGATCCGGCATCACGTAGTGGATGTCTTTGGTTGGCTCAGCAACACTTCCTTTACCGATGCCATTGCTTTCAGCCAGGTGATGCCGGGCCCCATACTGATCGCTGCCACCTTTATCGGCTACCAGGTACAGGGTCTGGCCGGAGCATTATTTTCCACGGTGGCTATTTTTGCGCCGCCGGCTATAGTGATGGTAGTAGCCTCGCAAGCAGCAGATTACTTAAAGCGTTCAGCGATAGCCGCCAGCATCTTACGAGGCATAAGAAGTGGTGTTATCGGAATGATTTTCTTTGCTGCCCTTGAATTAGCACTTACTGCAGAGACGGACTCACTGGGTCAGATCATACCGTTTGTTGTGATTTTTGCCGCATCTTTGTACGCGCTAATGAAACACAACGTCGACGTAGCCTACCTCACCCCTCTTGCCGGTGTAGTAGGTTATTTCTTGTACCGATAAAGCAAGGCTCATCTGATGCAGGCATTATTTCTGGTAGGCGAACAGAGATCAGGTTCCAATTTGCTGCGCCTCATGATTTCCAATACGCATGAAGTAGCAGCACCTCATCCACCGCATATTCTGCAACGGATCGATCCGTATGTACCGGTACACCAGCCGCTGAATGAAGTGCAGTTCGACCAAATGGTCGAAATCGTCTGTGAGCTGGTAGAAAAAAATCCTGTGCCCTGGTTGAATACCGTCTTGCACCGCGATGAGGTCAAGAAACGATGCCGGGAAAAGCATGTGATCGCCATTTACGGCGCAGTCATGGACATTTATGCCGAATGCAACCACGCCCAAAAATGGATGTGCAAAAGCATGCAGAACATCCGTTGGGCAAAACATTTAAACAATTACTTTCATAATAACAAATACATATACTTACATCGCGATCCGCGGGATGTTGCCTTGTCGTTCAGTAAAGCGGTGATCGGTGAGAAACATCCTTATTTTACCGCCCTGCAGTGGAAACAACTCCAGCGCCTGTGTTTGGACATGCGCGCGCAAATGCCTACCGACCGCTTCTTTACCATTTCTTACGACCAACTGATCAACGACACTGAAAGCACCCTACGTAACCTGTGTGGTTATTTGGGCATTGAATTCCGCAAGGAAATGATGCACTTTTATGAAAGTGAAGAAGCCCGAAACACCGCCGCTTCCAGCTCCTTGTGGGAAAATGTGGCCAAGCCCATCATGCACCACAATACCAATAAGTTTTTAAGGGAATTAACTCAAGATCAGATCTGCATCATCGAATCAATTGCAGGGCCGGAAATGGACGAACTGGGCTATCGCCGTTTATACATAGCCCGCGGCGAAGAACTGCAATTTACTCCGAAACAAATCGAGGAATTCCGGCGAGAAAATGAACGGCTTAAGATAGAAAAGTCGAAGAATACTGATCCTGAGGATTTACGTAAACGGCGCACTCAGGAACAGGTATTGGAAAAATTAGCCCGCTATGTCGAAGAATGGGGTCTTAAGCCCCAACACGCCTGATCGGCTCCGTTTGCCTTAGTTCAACTTGATAAAAGGCACCATTACCGGGACATTCGGTCCCAACACTTGCAAGAGGTAACTGCCCGCTGGCAACAAGCCTGTGTGCACAATCAAATTTGAACCCCGAATCTGAAATGGCACCGCTTTCATTCGACCGCTGACGTCCAGCAAATACACGTGTTCTACCGGCCCAATTCCAATCCCTTGTAAAGTCAATTCCGCACCCACCAAAGGATTGGGATAGGCTATCCATTCCGGCGCATGGAGTTCGCTCACACCAATGTAATTCGGCAGAATCGATCCTCCCGCTTCTTTATAGCGTGCTACCCATTCCTGATAGTACTGATTGGCCAATTGGGCATCATGCACAATAACGGTGTTTTCATCGTTTCGAAGCTGAGCAGATGAAGACCAATTGTGTGATCCGGTGAGCACCAGCGGATCCCAGGCCGGTGCATTTGCATCTACCAACAAGTATTTATGATGCACAGCGTAGCTGTGGTTGGCTACAAAGAGCTGGTTGGCCATGTTTTGGTATAAAATGTCGAAAGCATAATCACCGTTGCTGGTATCGTCCACCACACCACCTCCCCATACTCCTGCATCGGTACGCTCATCAATGGAATAGGAAATATTGAAACGAGTGTAAGCATAAACGCAGAATTGCAGGTCATAATCAGCAGTCTCAATCGTCCTGCGGATGGCCGTTTCGGTATCATCACTGGGACTGAAATACAACTCAACCCTGCGCCCACCTACATTAAATTCTTTTGGCGTATTGTTTTTCTTGTCCGGTCCAAATACGCCCGCAAACATCTCTTCAAATTCCATGGTATAGGCTTGAGCCAAACTTTGGTCCTGAATGATGATGACGTTGTTGGCATCGTTATTTATTTGCTCGTTAGTGAAATTCATCGAGCCTGTCCACACAATGGCATCGTTGGGATCCGGCGAGTAAGCATCAATGATAACAAACTTGTTATGCATGATGCCATAGGAACTGCCGGTTGGACTGAGTTTCATGTTAGGCGCAGGCAGTAAGAGCTGATTCCACGCACCCATGTTCATGTTGTTCGCATCCCCGATGATGCGCACCGTTACCCCACGGTTGTAAGCAGCATTAATGGCATCAACAATACCGTTGTTGTTATCCATGTTATATATGGCAATGTCCATCGTGTATTTCGCACGGTTCATGTAGGCGATCAACGTGTCGTCCATTTGTTGCGGCAATGTGACTGCCAGGCTACCTTGTGCTACACTGTGATCTACATTGCGGGTGAAATAGGCCAGAATTTTTCCAGACGATAGCGAGCGAGTCATCATAGGAATGACGGCCGAATACGAAGTGTCGCCCGTAGCACTGACCGAAGCAACCTTAACATAATACAAGGTTGTTGGCGTCAACCCACTGACGGTGATGTTGTGCTCGGTGACCAAAGCATTATCAAAAACTACATTTCCCAGCGCCGGCGTAAGTCCGTAATAAACTATGGTATTACCTGGGTTTTGGGTCTGAAAGTAAATGTCGAAAGACGTCGTCTGAATGTTGTGCTGAAAAGGCGCAGAAAGCAAAACCGGCGGGTTGCCGGCCAAAACCAAATCATCGAGGTCTCGAGGCAACAATTGATAAGAACTTTGATATTGGCTCATGATGCCGATCAAGCTGAGTTTTCCTGAGGGAATAGGTGTTCCAGCGATGTTGGTGGTGCCGACCACTCGAACTTCCGCTGCGGCCACTGTATTATCGGTTGCCTGATAGTTGGCGCTGGCTAATGAAAAGGTGCCGGTACTGATGAATTGGGAATTGTTAAAACGGACGAGCTGACCTTCGTATTGCTCGGTATAACCCTGAACCATGGTCAATACTTTGGGTGCGGGTAAAGGGTTGCCTGTACTGATGACCGTGTAACTTGTTACAGGAGATAACTCCAAAAGATTGTTGAATGAATACAGCACTCCCGTTACTTCTACACTGTCACCCCGTTTCAATCCGCTTAATGAGGTTGAATAAAGACCGATGCCGGCTGTACCATCTTGCAGGTAGCGAATTGTGCCAAGTTCACTGCCGTTGGTAATAATACCTCTAATGGTTACGGTGGTGCCCAGGGGCATGTTGCGGGCATCGGCAATAGAGATCACCTGCGCTTTTACAGATGCAAAACAGGCTAGTGTAAAAAGGAGGAGAAAAGTTTTTTTCATCAACAAAATTTTGGAAAGCGAAGATAACAGTTTAGGAGGGTGCTTGGGGCAGGAAGATATTACGGCTCTGTCAGCACCAACGGGAGGGTGTGCTTTTGGCCATCAACGTATACGGTTATCCAATAGATGCCCGGAGGCCAGCTGTGCGTGGAAATAGCCAGGGGCTGGTTCAGACGATAAGTCTTTAATGGCAAAAGCTGTCTGCCGGTTAAATCAGTGATGGTAATGGCTACAGGCATGTTGCAGGTTGAGCATGCTATAAATACAAAATCTGAAGCCGGATTGGGATAAACAGACAGTTGGGCATTTGAGCCTGCATGTCCTGAGTACAACAATACCGTTACCATGCGAACGGCTTGATTGGTACATCCTTGCGGGTCGGTGTAGGCGTAAGTGATTTTATGATTTCCAGGACCAGCTACTGCTGGATCGAAAAAGTTGCCATTGACAATTCCCGGGCCGCTGAATACGCCTCCACCCGGCAAACCTGTAAGCGCTACCGGCCCCATGAGGGTATGCATCGTGTCAGGAAGACCGATGAGCAAGACCTCAGGTAAGGGCGACACTTCAACATAGAGCTGAACAATCGTATCGCATTCATTATTGACTTCGTTGACCAAAAGCGTAAATAGGGTTGATTGCACGGGTATGGTGGTAATCAGAGCCGAAGCTCCGTCGGGCGGATCTGTGCCTTCCAGCAAAGGATACCATTGATAGAAATACGTACCCAATCCCAGGTTTATTGCCTGAAGCTGGATGGTATCCAGGGCACAAATAAATGAATCATTGACCACCGCTACAATCTGAGGATAATAGATCGTTGCAACTACCGGCGTTCGAGGACCGGAACAAGCCAAAACTGAATAATGCAATCTTCCATTCCACAATCGACTCCCTGTTGACGAACCAAACAAGCCCGAAACGCCTACCCCTTTTGTTAAACTGATCATGGAATCAGTTAGAAAAACATCAGGTCCACCCGCTACGGCGGTATTAATTAATGCAGCCGCGGTGGTGCTCACGTACAAGGCATACGATGAACCGGAAGGAATGGTAAGATTCAGCGGCAGCGGCACAGAGGTCAGATTCCCAAAACCTTTGCCTTGAACCGTGATGCTTCCGCAAAAAATCCAGTCCAAAGCATTTTGCTCGAATCCTTGAAAAGATCCTTTTCGGTAGTAAATCTTAAGAGGAATATCGGATGCTTGAATGAGATGAACATCTATAGAATGAATCATAATATTTTCATGAGCCAGTATGTTAAACATTATTCCTTCTTCTATGGCTCCACCGTCTAATGAGCTGTTCACAAACAAAGAGGGAGGCGGACCTGCCTCTACCCAGAAGGTATCGGTAGCCAAAAGCGAAGGCACCACCAGCGATGGACCCATCCCTAAGAAAGTGCCTCCGGCCGGTTTATTATACCAACAGATCAGATCAGAAGTTGCTGTGGCCGTCAGCACTATCTTGCCCGGCCCACATCGCGAAACTGGCATGGCCACAGGAGCCTGGGGCGTGTGCATCACCTTGAGATGCGCGGTGTCGCTGTACGCAGAGGAAGCACACGTGGCCTGAACACGATACTGATGAACATCAGAAGCAATCACAGTTAATGTATGGCCCGTGGCTCCGCTCACATCCATAAAGTTGGCCAAAGCCGAATCGAAATACTGCCATTGTAAAGAAGCCCCTTCGGTGTACCCTTGAACGTTTAATTCCACCGCAGCTGTGTCGCAAAGCAGGGTCCAGCCTGGCGTGATGATCCCGGCCTTTGGCACCTGCACTACATCAATTGTTGCGGATTGAGAAGCCGAACAACCCGTGACCGAGTTGGCAACTGTAACAGTGTAAACGGTACTAACCTGCGGGCTAGCTACGGGCGTTCCACTTGAGGAATTATCCAAACCTGCTGACGGTGTCCATGTGTAAGAATACAATTGGGGTAAAAAGCGATAGGCACTGTTTGACGCCGTCCATGAAGAAGAGTTGCGTCCGGGTACTACTGCTGCCTGCAATCCGCCAGGTGACTCAAGCCCTTGCGTATGGCCAAACCAATTGCCTGCCGGATTACCCGGCATATTCGCCGTGTGAATTTCAATGCGGTATTGATGTTCATGAAGTTCAACCCGCACCGTTACCGGATCGGCAGGACCACTCTGGGAATAATGGGGCACCTGATCAAAACGAACCACCAATTTTCGATATGGAGCGATTCCTGTTGTGTAGTACGAAACGTTCCCTCCAAGATTGGGGGCCAGATCTTCCCAGGCCAGGGCAATGAGGTTGTTGGGTGGAAACGGATTAGGTAACAGCTGTCCCGTACAACATCCATCCCCGCCCGTGGCATCGAAGGTAATATATCCATTTGATGAAATATAAAATTCCTGATAATAATTGCCGTAAAACCAAAACGAGAAACCAATAGGAAATGGCCCTTGCAACTCATCATCATTTAGTGCGACGATAGTGCCCACCGTGTCGTTTTGCATGAAGGCAATCGGTTCTACAGTGTAGTTGAGCGCAGGACTTACTGTAGTCGTAAGCAAAACACTGTTACCGGCACATAGAGTATCGTGCTTGGGCGTCACTTGAACGACCGGCGGCTGATATACGCTAATCTGCACTTGTGCCTGACTGACACATTCGCCCAATTCTGCCGTTAGGGTATAAGTGGTAGTCGCCGGAGGTAAAGTCTTTACAACGGGCTGCTGCGTGGTCGAAAGGCCAAGAGCAGGAGCCCAATGATAGCTGTCGAAACCGGAAGTGGCCAGCAGCGTTAGAGAGTCAGATTCATTAGTACAAATGGACCACTTACTTGAGAGGCTAATCACCTCTAACTGCGGCGGCGTAATTACCGTTGCCGCCACCGCTTGACGGCTGCTTCGGCAAAGATCTGCATGCACAAAAATCCAATCAAAAAAATAATGATAATAACCAGGTCCAAGGTTGCTGGTGCGCAGGCGCACAACACCTGTCATTTCAAAAGGGTAGCCTATGGTACCTTGAACACTCCAAACTTTCTCGCTTTCATCACTTAGAAAAAGCTGAAAACCACTGCCTGGTATCAGCGCAAAATTCAAGGGCACAAATGTTCGCTGGCCTTCAGAGCCCGACGGAACCTGAAATGCCGCTGCGTTTAAGGTGTTGAAAGCGCTGTCGCGCAAGAAGATGTGCAACCACCCGCTGGAAGAAGGATAAACGTAAACTCCGGCTAAGGTGCAGGGCTCAAACACGTCAAACACCATAAATCCGTTTAGGTAAGCATCACTTCCGGGCCAGCCTAACGGATTGGCCAATCCTATCGTATCGACATAAAGAGACCCAGAAACCGCTTCGGCAAATACGGTGGTGCTCGCATTAATTAGGAGCGACATCGTGTCGCCGGGCAACGTCGATGCAAAAGGAATTACATCGGTTGAATCATGATACCAATAAATGTTTTGTGCCAAGCCATCCGCAACCAACTTCGCAGTGTCGGTGCCACAAATGGTATCGGAAACCCATAGGTCCAAAGAGGCCGGCCCCACGCCCACATAAATCACATCCGAATATTGGGTCAGTCCGCTGGGAATACAGGTCACAGCTACTCTGAAATAAGTGGATACCGCTAAAAAGGATATGTTGATGACCGGGGTGGTAGCATCCGGAAGATCGGTCCACGTAAGCCCATCGTTCGATCGCTGCCATTGAAAATCCAGACCACTGGCTGATGAGTATCCTGCGACCATTAAGGTAACGGGACCACCGGCATTACACAAACCCGAGGGAAAGGCATAAACGGTCCCTGCAACAGGAAGACCTGTGCAAGAAGGTGCCGGCAACACGGTGATGTCATAGTCTTCCGTTTCTCCGTTTGTAAAATTTTTGCAATAGTCATGAGGAAAAATCAAGGCATCGCGCGCACTACGTACCCGCAAGCGCCGCAGCCCCAAGTAATTTTCATTTACGGGAATAGGGATGGTTCCTGAGATCAGATCGTCGGTAAGACCGGGCGCACAATACACCAGCTCATCGGCATCACTAAAATCACCATCGGCGTTCCAATCAACCCAAATCCCAAATCCTTGATCGTTACCAGCACCACTGCCCGACTTCACCGAAAATGCCACGATTGTTCCCTGAACCACGCTGGTGGTCTTATTTCCCGTGGGTGTATAGAAAATGTAATTATTCGAATTTCCATTGCACCCACTGTTACTGTTATTGAGCGTGTGAAACGTAAACTTGTTGATGTACGAACCTGTGCCGCTACAACTATTGGTATAGGTCGGAATGCAGTATTGTGCCGTTGTGCTTGAAGCAATCAGGCATACAAAAAATAACATAATTGCGTAACGCTTCCCCATCATGATCAAAAATAGGTCATTCCATCCGTGTTTGGGGTGCTTCCCGCCAGGTTTAAGAGCAGCATAATTTTGTATGGCAAGATGCAGATTGCGACCCAAGTAAACGGACAAGAGCGGGCCATCCTAGTCGGTGTCGTTTTACCTGGTTACCATGAAGAGCAGATTCACGAGCACCTGCAAGAACTACAGTTTTTAGCTGAAACGGCTGGTGCCGTGACACTAAAAAAATTCACTCAGCGCCTGGCGGCACCAGATCCGCGCACCTTTATCGGGCGTGGCAAGGTGCAGGAACTGCGGCAGTACATAGAACGCAAACAAGTGGACCTCGTCATTTTTGATGACGACTTAAGCGGAACGCAACTTCACGCTTTGGAAAAGGAATTAAAGGTTAAAATTCTGGACCGCAGTACGCTGATCCTTGACATTTTTGCACGGCGCGCTCGAACCGCTCAAGCTAAAGCACAAGTAGAGCTGGCCCAACTCCAGTATTTATTGCCGCGCCTTAAAGGACTGTGGACTCACTTAGAACGCCAGCGTGGCGGTATCGGTATGCGTGGCCCCGGCGAAAAAGAAATTGAAACCGACCGCCGGCTTGTAAAACAGCAGATTTCCTTGCTGAAAAAACAATTGGAACGCATCGATCGCCAGAACCGCACTCAACGACAGGAGCGGGGGGAATTGATCCGTGTTGCTTTGGTGGGCTATACCAACGTGGGCAAATCAACGCTCATGAATGCGCTCAGCAAGGCGCACGTTTTCGCCGAAAACAAGCTGTTTGCTACGCTGGATACTACCACCCGCAAAGTGGTTCTTGGCCGCATGCCGTTTTTGCTCAGTGACACAGTAGGCTTTATCCGTAAACTGCCGCACCACCTCATCGAAAGCTTCAAATCCACCCTCGATGAAGTGCGAGAGGCGGATTTACTGCTGCACGTTGTCGATTTATCGCATCCTCGATTTGAAGAACAAATCAGGACCGTTCAAGAGACCTTGCAAGAGCTGGGTGCTCAAGAAAAAAAGATGCTCATGGTGTTTAATAAGCTGGATTTGTATGAACAGCAGATCATAGATCCCTACGTGCCTTTGCCGGTGCGACAGGAGTTGCTTCAGCAGATGCAAACCAGCCTTCGTCGCCAATACCACGGCCATGCGGTTTTCCTTTCGGCTACTACCGGTCAAAATCTTAACGCGTTACGGGATAAGCTGTACGAAGAAGTCAAGTCACTTTATTTGGCGAGATATCCATATAAAGCCGAACTCTTCTAAAGCCTGTTTCTTCATTGAAGATGGTTCCGCACCCCTTGCCGATCAGCGGAATGACATACATTAATGATTCTTACATTCAATTTCTGATCTGTTTGGATGGGTGTTGTTGTATTTTCGTACTCCCACTTTTTTCGCTTCATGAAAACCCACTTTTGGTCACTACCTGTTTCGGCGTTCTTTTTCGCAATGCTGGTACCTGCCCCGGCTACCGCTTTGGTGCATGAAATTGCAGTAAAAAATTTTGAATTCATTCAACCCTTTGATACTGTGCGGGTAGGCGACACCATTCGCTGGAAATGGTTGGAGGGGAACCACACGACTACCTCTAACGGCATTCCCGCAGGAGCCCAGCCATGGAATGAACTGCTCACCCAACGCCATCCCGAGTTTACGTATGTGATAACAGTAGCCGGCCTGTATCAATACCTCAGCATCCCCTATGCACCCGTGATGGGTTCATCCTTCATAGCCATCGATGCCTCTGGCCTGGCAGACCCGCCCGTTATCGTTGGATGTTTTTGTGCGCAACAAACCTTGACTTTACAGCTCGCCCACGCACCAGCTCCCGGAACAACGCTGCGCCTATTTAATCCGGCGGGGCAGCTCGTAACCACTCCGACACACCTAATGTCGGCAACCTTTCGCCTTGCTCTGCCCGATTTGAAAAAAGGTATTTGGATCGTCGAAACAAGCACGGCAAACCTTCGCACCAGCAGAAAAGTCTCCTGCCTTTAACGAGGCGTTGAGGGGGCCAGCCAGGCCGCCAGCAACCGTAGGGCTGCCTGATTGCGGGGGTGATAGGCAGCCGAAAGCACACTGTTTTTTTCCCACACCGTCATGTGCAGGCTTACAGCAGCCAACTGAGCTTTTTCAGCCGGTACGTATTCCACGTGCAACACGTGCAGCTTGAGTCCCAACCACTCCTGAGCCGTGCTGAGGAGCATATCACTGAAAAAATCCTGAAAGTCGGTCAAATTGTAATAAATGCTTTGCAAGGGTGCTGTAAGCCGACGAAACAGCGATGGATTCCGATCGCCTTTGGGATCATTTTTCTTGACAAAATCCCCGCGCACCTGCAACAGAATGACGCGGGAACAATTGGCGGCGATCCAATGCCGAAAGGTATACAAGAAGCGGACGGCCAACTCCGTTCCGTAATTATCGCGGATGCCGGCATCCAGGGCTTGAACGGCCGGCACTGTGGGTAAAGCAATGGCGGGTAAGATATAGGGAAAACTTGCATTCATGCGCAGCGATGTGGTGAACAGCAAACGATCGCCTCCTTGCTCTCGAAAATACACTTTCGCATCAATGCCATCGGTCTCTATCGGCAAGCCAACATGGGTGCGCGGAGGAGAGGCCAAATATGATACCGGCATCGGGGATAACAACAGCCGGCGGCCATCATTCAAAATGGCCGGCGATAAAACGAGCATGGGACTGATACCTTGCTGCTCAAAAGGCGCATAGTCACTCAAACGCCGTCGAAACAGGTAGCCGGTGTTTTCATTCAATTGTTGCTCCAGCACGTAACCACGGTCGCGCGGATATTTACGTCCATCTATGGTAACGTTTCGCCATGGATAGAGCAAATCGTTGACCACCAGAGTAAAGGAAACTGAGTTCAACAAATCGCGCGATATGGATTCGAGATGTTTTTTGTCCAGCACATCAATGGGATCACCTGCTTTTTTATATAAATACAAATCGCGATAAAAGGCTTCGCCAATCATGCCCCCCGATGCGCCGCTGATGAACACCACATGATCAAAGAAGCGCCCCCCTGTGATGCTGTCAGCTAGTTGGTTGATGCGAAACGCCCATAAGGCGGCCTTAAGCCCACCCCCACTTGCCGTAATCACCACCAAAGGCGGACGTTGCCACCGGTGATAGCCAACCGCTACTTTCTTTTTCCAGTTTTCCAAAAAAGCAATGCCCGCCAAACTGTCTTGTTGTACCTGTTGTGGATTGGCTGCTTGCTCTATGTGGGCCAGATCATAGGAAACAGGCTTTGCATAATCCCAGCCAAATACCTGACTTTGCCGGCCTAAGATGCCCCAGCGTACAAGCTCATTGGCCATCAACAGCAGCACGACGACAGCTACGGCAGCCCACGACCTGAGCCAAAAAAACAACGCTCCTATCGGTGCAAGCACCAGGGAAAACAAAAGCAGGATGCTGGCCGCAGCGGGTACGCGAAAGAAGGCCAGATGCTGAAAATATCCCAGCACGATGAAAAGCACCAAGGCTCCACACACCAAAATCAAGGCATTACGATGATGCATCCGAAACAGCCTTGCCATATCTTTTTCCGAATAATGCTTCACCTTTCGGGCGTGCCGTACCCGAAACGGATGAATCAACACATAATCAACCCGTATTTCATCACCGCTGCTGAGAGGTCGCTGGCGGCTCCAGAGCCTGCTCAGTGTCATGCGTGCAGGTTTTCGCTTAAAGGCCAACCGATCGGCACCCACATTTAACTTGCCATACAAGGAAACGATGAGTACGGTAAGCATGCCCGATAAAAGGCCGGCTTCATACGACAACACTTCCATCAGCGACTTCAGCTCCATGTAAAACTGAAAGTGGATCAGCTTATAGAAATAAAAAATCAAAAAAACTAATGGAACAAAAAAATTATTAATGCTGTATCGCAGAAAAGGTTGTTCAAACGATGCCAGAAAAGGGAAGCGATGGCTGTGCAGGATATAGCCCACTACATTCCATATGAAGATGAGCCAGCCCAGGGCTAAACCAATCACATAAAAGCTGGCAAAGCTTACACTTCCAAAATATTCCGGATCCAAGAATAGCAAATACCACCCCAACCGCGGGAAAATAGTCCCGTTGACTATCAGGACTAACAAAATCCAAGGGATCAACAAAAACCAATGGCGGCGAAGTTGGAGCAATACCAACTGCACCGGTAATGAATACCAGATGTTGCGCAGTAAGGACATCGGGCAGATAATTTAATCACTGCCCGCAAATTGCGCCCATTGGCCCGGTAAATTGAAAGGCCTGCTTTAGAGGCAGGCCTTTCGATATGAACCTTTAAATCAGGGAGTTATTGTTTTACAAAAGGCTGGGTCAGCTTGTATCCTCCGTTTTCCACCAACAACACATAGGCCCCTTTTTGCAGAGATGCCGTGGCAATGACCACCTGAGCATATCCCTCGGCTATTTCTTCTTCGCTTTGATAAACGATCCGCTCCAACAGATCATAGATGGTAATGCGCGTTGGGGCTGTTCCGCGTGCAATAAACCGCACAATCATTTGATGCTGCACGGGGTTCGGATACACGAAGAGATCCGTGGCTGTCGTCGTTTCCGTAAGCGCCTCTTGGACGGAAATGCGCGTCGGGAAGGCACTGCTACTCTTGTAAACGCGCAACCGATAGCAATTCACCGTATCAATGTTGATGCCGTCGTGCACGATCTTGATGTAATAAGATCCCTGAGCCAAGTTGTTGAGTACCACCGTGTCGGCCGTGGTACCTGGGTTTGATGAAACACCTATTTGATTTCCCTTTTTGTTCAGAATGGCTAAATCATAATTCACTGTCAACTTATCTAAAATGAACATGTAGTTGGGTTCTGATGCTTTGGTCTTCACTTTGAAATAATCTTGATCTGTTGGGCCATCGATAACAGCGCTCCAACCATAGACGTTGGTGTTTAGGGAATTGTAGGCTTTCAGCTCAGGAGAATTCTTATTGTAATCGTCATTGGCGTCTTCATAAAGATCGAAGCAGGAGTTACCTGAGTGAAAACGATAGAGTAAGACATCGGCAGCGCCAGCGTTCTTAAACTGATAAGCATCAGCCGTTACAGGTAATTCGCCCCGCGTTTCTACGGCCAAAACGATTTGATTGTTTGCATAAATCTGCACATCATCGCCTTCATCGGGCTTGTCGCTGCCCAAGTAGCTGCCCCACTGAAGCTGTCCGTCGCTGTTCCATTTAGCAAACATAGCATCAGAAGTAGAGCCCGGCTGCTTTTCGGGCATGAAGCCGTTGGGCGTCCCAATATTGGAAGTACTTTGGGCATCTCCGATAATGTAGAGGTTGCCGTTCGCGTCGATGTCCATACCGCGGCAAAACTCCGTTTTGTCCCCTCCATAGTAAGTACCCCACAAAAACTGACCTGAGTTCGTAAACTTCATCAGGAAGGCATCGTCGTTAGGTATTCCACTGCTTGAGTAACCGCCCCCCCAATTTTCCTGATGGGCCCCCGGCGAGGAAATACTGTCTACGCTCTGAGTATAACCACTGACGTAAATGTTGCCCTGTGCATCAACCACGACGCCGCGGCCTCGATCATCTTTATTGCCCCCGATGTAGGTGCCCCATAAATAGTTGCCGTTGACATCCCATTTGGCCAGAAATGCATCGATGAGGCTTCCTTTTGTTTTCTGCCAGGGGCTGTTCTTAATAAAATTGGTAGTGCTTTCGCAGGTTCCTGCAACTAAAAAGTATGTTTTGTCTATGTCGAAATTGAGTTCATGTGCGCGGTCATCTCCATCCCCACTCCAATAGGTTACCCATACGGGCCAGCCGTTGGCATCAAAACGACCCAGCACAGCATCACCGTTGTTCCCTGCAACCGTCTGATAAGCACCAGGAGTAGCTATACCCGTTTCGCTGTTGGTCCAGCCACCGATAATGATATGATAATCATCGGTGACAATGCCGTTACGCCAGTGTTCACGAGACTCTCCTCCGTAATAGGTGCTCCAGATCAGCTCCCCTTTAGGCTTCCACTTGGATAACAACATGTCCCCTTTGGATTCCAGGATTTTGGTTTTGTAAGCGCCGGCCGTAGCCATCCCTGTATCCGAATCAGAGCTGCCGTAAACGTAGATGTTGTTGTCTTTGTCCAGCGTCAAGCCGAAGGGACCGTCTTTTCCTTTTTCCCCGAAGTAGGTGCCCCAAGCGATTTTGCCGTTTTCTTTGAATTTGCAGATGAAGATATCTGTTTTGTTCTTATACGTTACATCCCATGCCCCTTCCGTAGCAATACCGGTTGTGCTGTACGTGCTGCCGGTAAGAATGATCTTGTTGTTTTTATCCACCACCACTTCTGATTCGAAGATGGTTTCTTCATTTTCCCCTCCGTAAAAAGTGCCCCAAACCAAGGTGGGATCAATGACAATGGTTTGAGAAGGATCGTATGCCGCCAGGTCATACGTGAGGCGAGGTCCGTTAAGCTTATAGGTGCAAGGAAGCGCCTGGCCGCTGGCATACACAAACGTGTAAGGGGCACCTTCGCGCACAAAGCCCCTGCTGGTGATGAGGTCCAGTGATCCATCATCACGGAGGTTAAAAGCGTGAACTCCTTGAAACAGCATACGGATGTCCGACGGGTTGCCGCCGGGATAAATGATCCATTCATAGCGCAACCACGCATCATCCTGATCACTGGGTCCGGCTATAAACAGCAAATCAATATTCGGATAGATGTTTCGGTACAGGATGCGGTCGTAACACGGCACATCACGTACCGGCTCGTGTTTGCTCAAGTTGAGGTAATAATGAAAGACAGTACCATTTTCCTCGGAGGTGATAATTTCAGGATTGGGATTAGCTCCCTCCAACACCACATCTATGCGTGCTACATTGATGGTGGCTGCCTGCAAAGCATAAAAGCGATCTTCCTCGTATCGGGGGTTGAGGCCATCTTCCGAATAATCAAAATGGTTGATGATCTGAAACAGCTCATAACTAAAACTGTTTTTCTTGAGCTGCAGGTTGAAATCATCGGCCGAATACATGTAGAGCACCTCGCCGTTAACCTCCCCATACTGATTTTTGATTTGCCCCAGGTTTTTGCGGAAGCCAGCAGCGTACATTGCTTCTTTGAATGACTGCTGCGCGGCCACTGATACAGCAAAGACACTAAGCGAGGCTAGTGTCAAAACGACGCCACAGAACTTATTCATGTGTTCTAGGATTTTTGTACTTATTACGAAAATTTGTTGGTTTTGGTTTTCATCTCAGGCCTACGAGGGCATAACCCTTCATCAGCCGGCTTTAAAGCAAAAGTAGGCCATAATCAATTGCGGCCGTCAAAAGGGATTACATTTTTATAAATCGGAATAAGGCATGCCTATGAGCATCATGGAGGCGGAGCACATAGATGCCGGCAGGCAGTTCTGCCACTGAAATGTGCACGGCTGAAGCAAATCCATGAGGCATTTGCGCATCACCAGCTTGCAAAAGCCTACCGCTCAAGCTGATGATGGCATACTGAACCGAGCCGCTGAACGCAGAGGTAGGTACGTTCAAGTACTCTGTAGCCGGATTGGGATACAACCACGGCATTGCGTCCGATAAACCTGTATGGGTGTAAATAATGCCACCAGGCAAAGCCGTATCGCTGTACATCACCTGCAAGCGATAGCAGTTGAGGGCATCATACAGAGTGTCATTATGAATAACCTGTAGGTAGAAACTTAACGGAGGTAAGGCATTAATGATCAGCGTGTCTGCATCGGTGCCGGCAGTCGAAGTCTGATAAATGAGATATCCCAAAGGATCATATAAAGCCAGGTCATAATTCACCGTGGCATCTCGGACGATCATTTGCAGGTTAGGATAGGTGGGCGTGGGGGTGAGCACGAACCAGTCGGCATCGATGCTGTCCGGCACGCAACCGTTCACTCCATAAATAGTAGAAGAGCCCAGCAAGAAGGCCGGCGCCCCCTTTGCTGTAGCGAGGCTTTCATTGGGTTCAAAGGGATCATAGCAATTGGAAAATGGAGAAAACTTATATACAATAGTTTCGCTATAACCACCATTAAAGACGGATTGGTGCGTATTTGGGGTTACCAGCATATCTCCTGCAGTGGGGCGGCCGATCACATAGATGAATCCGCTGGTATCAACATCTAAGTCTTCAAATTGCTGACCGACCGGACCACCCCAATATGTCGTCCAATCGGGCAAGCCGTCAAAACCAAATTTGCCGATGAAACAGTCGGCAGCGGTATTTTTCACCGGCTGCATCGCATGCCCGTAGATCATGTTGTCTGGACTATTTGTGGAGCCCACCACATAATAAAATTTGTGCTTGCGATCGATATCGCCTCCCCAGAGATTTTCTATAGCAGATCCGCCATAGTAAGTCCCCCACAATCGCATACCGGAACTGTCGAACCGAACCAGGTAGTTGTCTTCATTGGGGCTTCCTGGATTTGATACTTTACGGGTAGGCTGCAGACTTGTTGGCGTAGCAATTCCAGTGTCACTATTGGTAAAGCCCGCCAGAAATATGGTACCTGTGGAATCTACCTCCACGCTCCGCGTACGATCTTCTCCCTCGCCTCCATAATAGGTGCACCATAAACGATGACCCGCCGTGTCAAACTTGCATAAGAATGCATCAGCATTGGAGCCTCCAAAAACAGTCTGATGTGCTCCCGGTGTTGCAATTCCTTTCTTGCTCGATGTGGTACCGGCAGCGTAGATATGGCCAAAAAGGTCCAAGGTTATGGCATGAAACCGATCCACGCCTGAATCACCTAAATACGTTGCCCAAATGCGCTTACCCGAGGGGCTGAACTTGGCTATAAAGCCATCATCGTAATTGTGTTTAACTGTTTGAAAAGCACCTGGTGTAGCGATTCCGGTGTCGCTATAGGTCGTGCCGGCAAGATATAGATAGCCGGCTGCATCGCAGATCATACTGCGGATATTTTCACTTCCCGCTCCTCCATAATAAGTGGACCACAACAGCATGCCATTGCTGCTGAATTTGGCAAATAGGTTGTCGGCTGCTGTTCCGGAGATGGCTGTCTTGTGCGCTCCAGCCGTAGCCATACCGCTGCTTTGGGTGTTTCCTCCAATAAAAACGTTTTCCGAAGGATCTAATGCTCCGGCATAACAGTAATCCTTATCAGAGCCGCCGAAATATGTGGCCCAGATGATGTTGCCTTTAACATCAAACTTAGCCAAATAGTAATCATAAATTCCTCCGGCAAACGAAGTTTGATGGGCATTGGCCGTGGCAATGAATTGCGAACTGATGGTATGCCCACAGATATATACTTGTTGGTCTTTAGCAGCATAGATCTCCACCGGTTCGTCTCCGCCACCACCTCCATAGTAAGTTCCCCAAATTATGTTCGGATCGATGATGAGGAATTTTTCTTTGTCGTAAGCAGGGGTAACAAAGGCTCGTTGCGTGCCGTTAAAGGCGAAAGCCCCTCCCGACAAAGGCTGCCCGAAATCGGTAAAAAACAAAGGTCTGGTTTCCGTGACAGTTCCCAGCGGGGTGTGCACGACGAAGTCCTCTGCGCCGTTGAGGCCTAAAGAGGTGGCGCCGGTGTAAATCCAACCGATAAGAGAAGGGTCGGCTCCCGGCCGCACTACAAATTCGTATCTTGGAAAATTATATTGATCTTTTGGTGCATAAAAAATAAGATCAATACCTGGATAAAGCTGTTCGTAGACCAATTGCTGATAAGCCGGGACTGATTCAAAGCGGTTTTGCTCGACAGGGGCAAAATAGTAATGAAACACTGCTTGTGCCGGGCGTAGGGCTTTGAGCTGCACCGCCGGCGAACTGCCGGAAAAGTGAACATCTACGCGATGCACATAAAGTGTACCGGCCAAAGGCTGATCTTCGGCTCGCTGCCAGCTAGCATCGGATTCGTTTCGCCCATGCGATTGGGGTTGCACAGACCACAGCTCGTAACTAAATCCGTCGGCGCGGAAATGCATGCGAAATGCTCCATCGCTATACAGGTATTGAACGGCATGGTTAACCGCTCCGTGCTGATCGCGGAATTGACCTTTATTTTGAATAAATAACCGGGCCGCACATGCAAACGATGCGGCTGAAGCCGATGTTCTTGCATAGGCTATGGGAAGACTGCCCACGTATGCTGCAACAAGAAACAACAAAAAACAAAAAGTGCGGAAAAATTGCATGAGCGCAAAACTAATTTAGCGCATCCTTTTTTGGGGGACGGGCAGCCTGGCGTCGAAGCAAATTAACTTCTTGAGCTGTGAGGTAACGCCAGTGGCCGGGAGGCAACTTGCGCTTGGTCAGGCCTGCAAAGCAGGTTCGGTCTAGTTTTTCTACTTTATATCCTAAATGTTCAAAGATGCGCCGTACAATCCGGTTTTTACCGGAATGAAGTTCCAAACCCACCACCCGCCTATCTTTAGGATCTGCAAAAGCAACGGCATCCACATAGGCAGGCCCATCTTCCAGCACCACACCAGCGGCTATTTGTTCCAAATGCGAACGGGTCAGGGGTTTATCCAAAGTTATCCGATAAACTTTGGTAATGTTGTTGGACGGATGAAGGAGCCGCTGGACCAAATCACCATCGTTGGTGAGCAGTAATACCCCGCTGGTATTGCGATCCAACCGCCCGACCGGGTAAAGCCGCTCTGGATGCGGCCAGTCTATCAAATCCATAACCGTACGTCGTCCTTTTTCATCACTGGTGGTGGTAATGACACCCCGAGGCTTGTTCAATAACACATAGTATTTTTTCTCTATGCGAACAGGACGACCCTTAAAGGTTACGCGGTCGTCAGGATGTACTCTGCACGAGGGGTCGCGCACTATTGTGCCATTGACACAAACCCATCCGGCCTTTATCCACTCGGCACAACGGCGGCGGGAGCCCAGGCCACAATGCGCCAAGTATTTATTCAAAACCGGTAATTCATCGGATCGTGTCACCAGCGGCTGAAGTACAAGCTTCGCAAAAGTATTGGCCCTGCCGTTTTGTAGCTTCGTCGTCAATGAATGAAGAGGTCCTTTTGCAAGGGGCAAAGCAAGCTACCTCCAATGAACACGAGCGTCGCTTTCTGGAAGGGCCTCGTTCGCGGTGGGATGAATTCTGCTTTCTGCTCCGTGTTATGGGCCAGTTCATAAAAGGATTTCAGGTTTTGCATTTTGTGGGCCCGTGCATTACCGTCTTCGGATCAGCCCGCTTTGCCGAGGGGCATCCATACTATGACTTAGCCCGCCAGATGGGTCAAGTTATCAGTTCATTGGGTTTTACCGTCCTAACCGGTGGTGGACCCGGTTTGATGGAAGCTGCCAATCGTGGCGCAAAGGACATCGGCGGCCGATCCGTAGGCTGCAACATTAAGTTGCCCAGCGAACAGCTGCCCAACGCCTACTTGGATAAGTGGGTCACCGTAAATCATTTTTTTGTCCGTAAGGTATTGTTGCTGAAATACTCCTATGCCTTTGTCGTCCTCCCCGGAGGCTTCGGCACATTAGACGAATTGTTTGAAACGCTAACCTTAATTCAAACACGAAAAATTCATAGTTTTCCAATTGTGTTGATGGGCAAGTCGTACTGGAATACATTAATAGAATTCATTTATGAAATGGAGCAAGCCGGTACCATCAGCCGAGGGGATTTACGTTTACTAAAAATTACCGATGATCCAGAAGAAGCACGACAACACCTCACTGCATTTGCGATACCCGTGTTGCGCCAGCGACGCCCCCCCTTATTTCGGCCACTTCGGTGGTTGGGCGAAATTCCCTTTCTGAAAAATGTAAAGTAGTTTTCTCAGGATATGTTGATTTTCCTGATGGGTTTTCTCATCATATCGATGGCTGCAAGCGCTCAAACGTGGCGATGGCACATAGCTGCCGGTAATACCATGTATTTCGGCGACCTGGGCAATGAACGTCACTTTCCGTTTTCTGAAATCCATCATGGTTTCCTTGGTGGCCTCAGCTATGCTTTTCCGGCCAGAAACGGCCGGGCTTCCATGTTCACTGCTGAGGGTAACCTCACTTACTTGCGTATTGGTTACGATGAAACCAAACCGCTGTTGTTCAGCCGGGTGAGTGGAACAGACCTGCGCAATTTTCGCCGGGGCCTCAATTTCCGCAATGACCTAATCGGTTTTGATGGCCGCATGGTTTTCACCTTGCCCCCTTTCCGCAATCGCCCCGATTACAAACAGCGACTGGCCCTGTATTTTTTTGCCGGAGCGGGAATGTTTCGCTCCAACCCCAAAGCTGACCTGTTTCGCGGGCCCATCCATCCCGCCAACCGTTACTATTATTGGAACGACGGCACGCTTCGCGATGCACCGGAAGGCACCGATCAAGCTCGCATCGTAGCCCGTGATGGGGAATATGAAACCACCTTACGCGAGTGGTACACCGAAGGTCAAAGCCGCTACCGGGTAGCCGGCCAAAAGCAGATGTACAGCCTGTGGCAGCCGGCATTTCCTCATGGCGGCGGTTTCCGCCTTTACACCAGCCGTTTTTCTCATCTGGCATTAGAAATATCTTTTTACGACTTTTTCTTTTCTGATTATCTGGATGATGCCAGCCATCGCTATGCAACCTATGCCGAAATTGAACGCAACTTTCCCGGCGACCCCTATCGACAAGAGCTGGCACGTTACATTACGGATCCCAGCGGGTGGGGCTCAGATGGATACAATGGGCCGGCAAGCAGCCGCAGAGGAAATCCCCAAAAGTTCGACTGGGTTTATTTCATGAATTTGCGCTATATGATGGAGTTTCATCAGCCCAAGATGGCCTCCTATAAAAGCCGGACAAAAAAAGGACAAGGCTGCCCCGCCTTTTGAGCACCATCCTCTGAGCTCGGCAGGCACCTTACTTTACTTTTCTTTGTAGCCATGGGGTTGTCATCAGAGTTACGTCGGGTGCGTACGGCCCTCGTTTCCGTTTTTCAGAAACAGGGACTGGAGCCCTTGGCAAAAGTGTTAAAGGACCAGAACGTCAAAGTGTTCAGTACCGCAGGAACAAAAGCATTTCTGCAAGATCTGGGCTTAAACGTGATTGCTATTGAAGATATTACCGGATTTACCGAACTGCTGGACGGCCGTGTAAAAACGCTGCATCCGGCCGTCATGGGAGCTATACTCAGCCGGCGAACTGCTGCTGACAACGAGCAAATACAACACTATGGCATGGAACCCATTGATTTAGTTGTGGTTGACTTATATCCCTTTGAAGAAACCGTGGCCGCCGGTGCCGATCACCAGAAAGTCATCGAACAAATTGACATCGGAGGTGTCGCATTGCTGCGTGCGGCAGCAAAAAACTTTATGGAAGTCTTGATATGTCCATCGCATAAACATTACGCAACAGTGGCTGACTTGCTCTCTGCAAAGCAGGGCCAAACTACCCAGCAAGAGCGGCAACACTATGCTGCCGAGGCTTTTGCTTTAGCTTCCCGCTACGATGCCTTGATTGCCCGCTACCTGAGCGGTCAAACCACAGTCCTATTGCATGAGTTGGAGGGAAAAGCCAGTGGCCTATTGATGTTGCGTTATGGTGAAAATCCACATCAACAAGGAAATTTTTATGGTGATTTAACCACGCGCTTGCGCCAGCTTGGAGGCAAGCAATTATCCTACAACAATCTTTTGGATGCAGATGCGGCGCTTGGGTTGCTTGAGGAATTCAGTGATCCCACCTGCGTCATTGTAAAACACACCAATGCATGCGGCTGTGCCTCGGCTGCTGACGTTACGGTTGCCTATCGACGTGCATATGCAAGTGACCCTCAGTCTGCCTTTGGAGGCGTCATCGCAGTGAACCGCATCGTCGGTCGCGAATTGGCTGAAACAATACATGATTTGTTTTTTGAAATGTTGATTGCGCCATCGTTTGCGGACGAGGCACTTGAGCTCTTGCAACACCTCCGGCAACGCATTCTGCTACAGCAATTGTTGCCCATAGGAACCACTGCACCCCTGCTGCGCAGTGCGCTGGGCGGCCTTTTGGTGCAACAGGCCGATCAGGCCTTGAGTAAGCCGCAAAACTGGAAAGTGGTTACCAGAATCGAACCCAAACCCCAGCATGTTGCCGATCTGCTCTTTGCTGAAAAATGCGTGAAACACTTAAAGTCAAATGCCATTGCCCTGGTCCGAAATCAACAGTTGGTCGGCATGGGTTGCGGACAGCCATCGCGTATAGATGCTGTTCATCAAGCCCTGGCAAGGGCTGAGCGCAACGGTCTTGGGGCCTCCCAAGCAGTAATGGCCAGTGATGCTTTTTTCCCTTTCCCCGACAGTATAGAGGCTGCGGCGGCTGCAGGTATAATTGCCATTCTGCAGCCCGGCGGCAGTCGTCGCGATGCCGAAGTTATCGAAGCCTGCAACCGGTTGGGGCTTGCCATGGTGTTTACCGGACTGCGTCATTTCCGGCATTAAGGCGCTGAAGGCTGTCTTTTTTCAGCCTCAGTCTTCCACCAGCACGATTTCCACCCTGCGGTTTAAGGCACGGCCCCGTTCATCGCGGTTATCGGCAATAGGATTCTGGAAATTAAGACCAACAATGCGCAAACGGTTAGCTTCTATACCCTGGCTTACCAAAAAGTCCCGCACTGCACCAGCCCGTGCCTCGGAAAGCCGCTGATTGTAGCGGCGTGAGCCGATGTTGTCCGTATAACCGTAGAGTTCACAAATGAATTGCGGATGTCTTTTTAAATACGTTGCGAGAGCACTCAGCTCGTCTTTAGAAGTATCGGGGATAATGGCTTTATCCGTGTCGAAATGGATGTTGGTCAAGGTGAAGCGTTCGTATTCGGCTTGTTCGCGGTCAAGGCTATCGCGCTCTCGACTACTGCGAGTTACCGGAATACCGAACAGGCTGTCGAGGTGGTGGCTAAGGTCCACATATTCTTTGAAGCGGGGCTGTGCGGGATCACGCACGCTGCGAAAGCTGTGCTTTTGCAGAAAAACCCCTGAATCATACTGCGGATCGCCAACGTCACCTATAGCAATCTTCATGTGGTATTTGCGGAACGGCACCACGTAATAGGTAGCGGTCATCACCGTGGTCAATCCGTCAAACTGAAGCTGCTGCACCCTTTGCTGGGGTAAACGTTTTAGCTTTTTGAGGTCCGTTTCGTAATAATCGCTGTATGGGTTTTTGTCTTTCTTCTTCTCCTTGCCCGGCAAATTTTTTTTCAAATCAACCTTTTTAAAATAATCATTATCCAGATAAAACTGACTGTTGTTTTTGGCATTGACGTTGTTAACGGTTACGGGGATGAGGGAACGAGGGAGTGTAGCCAGATTTACGGGATTCATTTTTTCGCCGCTCAGCACGAAAGCAAAAACGTCGTTGTAACGGCTGTGCACGTATTCTGGATATTCTTCTGAACCGAAGACATAAGTAAATGAAATTTTATTATGAAAAGCAATAAAGTCAAATTCTACCACCGTCACATCGTAGGTTACGCTGCGCGAGACGCGATTGAGATCACGGTCGCCTTTCGGCTTCGTACGGGTGTGCAGGGGGAAAAAGCTGGTCGTGGTCCACGGTGAATTATTCAAGCCTGCGGCATCGGCGGCTCGGCCCGTGCTGAGGATGATGCCGCTATCCAAGCCGGTAACGCGATCGGCATCGGCGAACCAGCCAATGCTGCTTTGCCGGCCTTGAAAGGAAACATTACGCACGGCAATGCCTTCGCCTACAAGAAATCGGGTTATCAGCTGTTCTGCGGTAAGATTGGTATCGATGACTATCTGAGCGATACCTGCAGGCATCCAACCCAGCAACAGACATGCTGAGGCCACCGTCAGTTTGATGCAATCGGCCATGTGAAAGCCAAGCATGCCTGAGCAAATTAACTGCGAAAGCGCTTTTAGCGGGTCAAGCCGACCAAAAACAGCCCGGTGGTGTTGTTCTTTTTTTCAACTTTGCAGCCGCACCACGCCAGCGCCGTGAGGGGTAAAGGCCTATTATGAAGCTTTTCAACTTTTTCACGCAAGAAATTGCCATAGACCTGGGAACGGCAAATACCGTCATCATCCACAACGACAAGGTGGTGGTAGATGAGCCTTCGATTGTTGCCATCAACCGGCTGACAAACAAAGTGGTGGCCGTTGGGAAGAAGGCCATGCAGATGCATGAAAAGACACACGACAACTTAAAAACCATTCGCCCGCTGAAGGATGGCGTTATTGCCGACTTTGCGGCTGCTGAAAGCATGATACGGGAAATGATCAAGATGATCAACCCCAAAGGGTTCCTGTTTGCGCCCACCTGGCGCATGGTCATCTGTATTCCCAGCTCCATTACGGAAGTAGAAAAAAGAGCCGTCCGTGACTCGGCCGAACAGGCCGGAGCCCGAGAGGTTTATTTGATTCACGAGCCCATGGCCGCGGCTCTGGGTTTGGGCATCGATGTAGAAGAACCTGTCGGTCACATGATTATTGACATTGGCGGAGGCACAACCGGCATTTCGGTCATCGCTCTTGCCGGCATTGTTTGTGATCAGAGCATCCGCGTGGCCGGCGATGAGTTTACCGCCGACATCATTGACTACATACGTCGGCAGCACAACATGCTTATTGGTGAACGCACTGCTGAAGCAATAAAAATTCATGTTGGTTCTGCACTGCCGGAGTTGGACGATCCCCCTGAAGAGTTTCCCGTACATGGTCGCGACCTGATGACGGGGATTCCGAAACAGATTATGGTCAATTACCAAGAAATCGCTCATGCCCTGGACAAGTCCATATCCAAGATTGAAGAAGCAGTGTTGCGGGCTTTAGAAACGACACCACCGGAACTGGCCTCCGACATTCACCGCCATGGCTTACACCTGACGGGAGGCGGTGCTTTGTTGCGGGGGTTGGATAAAAGATTGTCGCAAAAAACGAAGTTGCCGGTGACGGTGGCCGACGATCCGTTGCGAGCCGTGGTGCGCGGAACCGGCATTGCCCTCAAAAACATCAAACGGTTCCCATTTCTGATGACCTGATGCGGCTGATACTGATTGCCCTTTTTCCAATGACGCTCTATGGCCAACGATACGTCTATTATTTCCACGGGGCTATTGTAGAAGGAAAAGGCTCAGGAGTAGAAAGCCCTGTTTGGGGGCGGTATGAAGTGGATCAGATCGTCGAGCGCTTCAAGAATGAAGGTTTTGTCGTTTTCAGTGAAATCAGACCGGCTAATACAGAAGTGTTATCGTATGCTGCACGAATTGCTGAACAAATCAAGCAGCAGCTGGTCAATGGAACGGAAGCGAAGCACATCACCCTGATAGGCGGTTCCAAAGGAGCTGTAATTGCCATGCACGTGGCGGCATATCTTAAAAACCCTGATCTGAATGTAGTGCTGTTAGGTGGCTGCCACGACGGCACCTTTTCTGCCTATCCCTCATTGAAATTGTACGGAAACGTCCTTTCTATTTATGAAGCCACAGATCGGGTAGCCCAATCCTGTGAACCATTGCGCAAACGCTCAGGTGAGGGCCTGAGCCGTTATAAGGAAGTAAAAATCCATACGGGTGCCGACCACGGCTTTCAGTTTCGGCCTTATGAAGAATGGGTGCAGCCGGCGTTGCGTTGGGCCCGCGGCCTTTACGATTGACGTTTAGCAAAGCCGCATCTTACTTTTGGCCGAAGTTCTTCATGCAACAACTCTTGCTTTTCATCCGCCATTATGCCACATGGCTGGTATTCTTGTTGCTTCAAAGTGTATGCCTGGTGTTGATTGCCAATGAATCGAGGTATCATCGCAGTGCCATCAGCAATGCCGCCATGGAATGGGTAGGGCATGCCATGACGGCATATCGGCGGGCTATCGGCTATCTGAACTTAAGACAGGAAAATCAGCGGCTGGCAATAGAGAACAGCAAGCTTCGTACACGTTTGGCTGAGCGACTAACTGTAGCCGACACATCCTTCATAGCATTATCAGGTAAACAGATATACGAATACATCCCGGCTCGCGTGGTTCAGGTTACCACAAATGCTTCGAACAACTACCTATTGATCGACCAAGGATCGCTTGCCGGTATTGAGCCACGCATGGGCATCATTGGACCGGAAGGCGTGGTCGGTATTGTGCGCAACGTATCCCCGCATTTTGCAACAGCCTACTCATTATTACACAAAAAAGTCTCGGTCAGCGCACGTTTGGGGGACGGCGGAGCCCGAGGAACCGTCCGATGGGATGGGCGCAGCCCTTTTTATGTAAATCTGGAAGAAATTCCGCGGCAGCAGCGGGTTATGCGTGGCGACACGGTTTTTACCAGTGGCCTTTCCCGTATTTTCCCCGACCGCATTCCGATCGGCGTCGTTGAGTCGTATTACCTTCCTGTGGGCAGCAACTTTTACCAGATCCGTGTTCGGCTGACCAGTCGCTACAGCAGTTTAGACCACGTGTACGTAGTACGCCATCTATTCCGCAAAGAATTAGACAGCCTGGTGCAAATGCTTGAGCATGATCAGTAATATCTTATACCACCTCTTTCGATATTTTTTATTGGCCCTGGTACAAGTATGGGTAATCAATAACATCGAGTTGCATGGCATTTTTCACCCGCAGATCTATCCACTGTTTGTGTTATCACTTCCGCTGAACACACCTCCATTGGCGGTGTTGCTGATCGGCTTTGCTGCGGGGTTAGGCGTGGACCTCATGATGCACACGGGTGCCCTGCACGCTTCTGCCCTTTTGGTCACTGCCCTGTTGCGCCCCTATATACTGCACTTGCTTCGCCCGGCAGGGGGGTACCAGCCGGAAGACCGACCTACGGTATCGGCCATGGGCTTCCTCTGGTTTTTCGTGTATGCGGCAATCTTGCTGCTGGTGCACCACACTTGGTTGTTCATCATAGAAACCCTCAGTTTTCGCCAAATGTTTTTTGTTTTAGGAAAAATCTTATTGAGTACGTTATCCGCATTGGCTATTGCCCTCATGCTTCAATATCTGTTCTTCAGCCGCCGGAAACCTCTTCCTGTCTGAATAAATCCGGTTAAATCCTAATCAATTTAATTATAAAAAACTTAATATAAGTCAGCACGGCCAGCGCGCCTCTCAATTCATGAGGTAAAGTGGCAATAAAAAATAAGCTTGTTACTTTTTCACGATCCGGTGCAGCTCATGCATTCCGCTCTGATGGAAAGTAACGGCAACCAAGTAAATACCCGGTTGTCCTTCCAGCAGAGCATCTACCTGATATTCCCCCTGCTGCAGTTCCTGACTAAACCGATATACGCTTTTCCCCAAAACATCGGTGATGTCCACCGAAACTTCCTGGGTCACAGGAGTACGTATGAGTAAATGCATGGTGCCTTCGGTCGGGTTGGGCTGAACGGTTACGTTGGGATATTGCTGATGGCTGTTATCCAGAACGATGACAGAGGAGTAGGCCACACTGCCGTCTTCGTCAACCTGTTGCAGCCGATAATAATTGAGCCGAGGCTCTGGTCTTAGGTGCAAATGCGAATATTGTTGCGGCTCAGTGGTCGTGCCCGCTCCCCAAATGATGGCTAAAGGCCTAAAATGAGTGCCTTCCAAAGAATGCTCCAGAACAAAATGGCTGTTCTGGTGTTCGGAAGCCGTGTGCCAAGATAGGAGATTACCTTCAGCTACCACTGAACCCTCGAAAGAAACCAACTCCACAGGCAAATTCAGCGAAGCCTGCGCAGTGCCAAAATCAGAAAAAGCAGTGAGCCCCGTGCGCACGACTTGATTGACCGTACTGGCAGCACAGTTCCCCATCAAGCCCCAGCCTCCTCCTGCATTTCGCATCACCGTCCAATTAAGTGCCCCGGTGGCATTGGTATAAGTACCTGCCGTATTGTACAGCGTAATCGTGTATTGGCCGCTGGTCATAGCTGGGGTACTGGTGATGCTCCAATAACCATTGTCCAGAGCAGGCATGTTATAATTAAACCCGCAATCATTAACACCTAATGCTGGAGGTACGATGGCATAGCTGCTGAAGCGCACCAACAAGTTGGTTACGTTGGTGGGGGAAGTAAAATTGACATTGACGCGCTGAAAGCCCTTGCCCGAAGACGACTGGCCGACGGGGAAATTATACGAACCGGTACTGTTTACCGACCGCCGCAAATTGCCATCCACGTAACTGGATGCACTTCCACCGTTAACTGATGTAGTAGCCGGGTTTGTCACATTAACCTCATGCGTATTGGTAGCGATACGGCCATTGGTGAGCGTAAGCGTGCCGGTCACATTGAGATTGCCGGCAAGGTTAACACTACCCGATCCGGTCTGGTTGATCCAAACGTTGTACAAGTTTAGGGTACCCCCCGGTGTATAGGTCTGCGTTGAGGAGCCCCGGAACTCTAACGTGCCGGTACCGACATTGGTGAACGTAGTTCCGCCCGCAGCATTCGTGAAATTGCCGCTGAGCCGTATGTATTGACCGTTGGCATTAAAAATGGATGTTGCATTAGTTGTGGTAAAGTTGCCTGCTATATCCAACGGCACATTGGTAATGACCGTTCCGGTTGTTTTCGTAATGGTTACATTTCCCAGGGCGTTGGTATTGGTGAAATTGCCATTGAGGTACTGCGTGCCGCTACCGTTAAATAAAACCGTAGAGGTGGGTGAGGCGATCAAGCTTCCGTAATTGTTGAAATTTCCGCAAATAGTCAAGGTGACTCCGGCGTTTAGTGTCAAGGAAGCCCCCGGAGCGATCGTCAGGTTACGGACCGTGGTGTTGGTTGCGAGCACTGGTTGATTTCCAGAGGGATTTATGATTGCGTCAACGCTACAGGAAGGTGGCCCTACACAGGTAGACCAGTTCCCTAACTGGACAAAATCTGTGTTCATGTAACCGATCCACGTAGCCACGTTGCCGCCAAAAGTGCACGTGGAGCTCGAGAAATCTATGGTGTATGGAGCGCCGAAACCATTCCAGTTTGTAACGCAAAGCAGGTAAGATTCTCCTGCGGCTACTGTAAGAGGAGCCTCAAAATTTGCCGGATTCCCGCCGGGCGGTATAACGCTCTGCATGCCGGTAAGACCACCGGCGGTGGCATTCCAGTTGCAACGCACCGGTGGCAGAAGGTTGTTGGTAATGTCGGAAACGGTGGCATTAGTAATATTCCATAAGATCCAATCATAAAAGCCAGCAGCATTAGCTGAAAAAGTCCACGCCAGTGTTCCGCCCGTACTGATGTTCAAGCGAAAGAAGGTTGGATGAATTTCTCCGTTAAGCAAGCATCCTGCATTAGGAGGATTGGGATTAACATTGGGATTTGACACCGAACCCGGAGGAGGAATTTCTGCTATGGACCCGCAACCAATCGTTCCCATCACGGAGCTAAAAACGGGAACACACATTTCAATACCTGCACGACCTTCCGTCTTGAGTCCCGTCACATTTCCCGGTGCTATATCTACAACGATACCATAGCTTCCAAAATTCATATCGTAGCCATCCAGCCTGAGGTAATAAGTAGTACCCGGAACCAAACCTACATAGGTAGGACCAGGGCATCCTACTGTAGCACTGCTCACACATGAGCCCGCAACAGCGGTTGGCGCATTGCATGAGCCCGTATAAAGTTCAATTTGGGCCTGAAGCAGAGTACCGCTCATAAAGCCAACATGAACCTGTCCGGACGAGGGTGCCGTAAACGAGTACCAGACGGTATTCAATGAGCCTGTTATCCAGCATAGGCCACCAGCACCTTCCCCTGCACCGGTAGCCAAAGAATTGTCATCAGCAAAAGGTCGGCCCATCTGTAACGGGATAGCTCCGCACGCATTATCGTTAGGAATAGCAGAAGCAGGGGCAGTAATGGTTAAATCGTAAGTAGCACAGCCATATAATCCATCAATCAAAATATAGTAATTGGAGTCAGCGACTACGTTGAAGGAAACGTTTTTATCGGCCGCCTGGTTTTGATTGTATGCCAGCGGTATGCTTACCCCGCACGTAAGCGATGAAACCGGACAATTCCTGTAAACCATGATTGCTGAGTGCGGGTTGCTGCAATTGCGCAGTTGTGCGGTAACAATTCCTGCAGAGGGGGCCTTGAAATGATAAACCACTTCCTCGCTGGCCAAGTAGCTGGCGCTTCCATTCACCACAGTGTTGGCACTGGTCAGATCATTAAGCTGCCCGCAGCTCGTAGTGTTAATGATGGTATAGGGCAATGTGCTGATGGAGACAAAACCTGTTCCTACTTGAGAGCCACATCCAGAGCTTACCAGCGAAACGTCATCGATAGCAGCAGCGGGATTGTTGGATGTGGTGTTGTTGGTCCAGGTAAAGATCAAGCGATAGGTACCGGGGGCTACGTTGCATTTGTTGAAAGTAAATGTTGTCCAGGAAGGATAATTGTATAAACCTGTCGGAGGTGTTAAGATTTCTGCTGGAGCTACGGGAGCCGAACCTGCTGTAGGGGTGTAGGTGCTTGGGGCCAAATACACCCGTATGTGCGAGCCACTGTTTCCCTGAACCTTCAAACGAAACGATAAAGCCAGATTAGGCTCAGAAGCAGTTACGGTAAAATTAGCGCTGTAAACATGGATGACTGTACTGAAGGTGGCGTAATTGTTGTTGGTGCACGCGTTGGTGGAGGAAACGTACATGCACCGCGCACCTGTATAACCTGTTATAGTACCGTTAGCAGTGCCGGCACACCAAAAATTAAATGGGGAATTTACTGCCGTCCAACCATTAGCACTTAGGGTGGTACCGTTTTCCAAGCCCCCATTGCCATTGGGGTCTATCAACACTGCAGCACGAAGAGCACTTGCAAGAAAAATAAGCCCCACACACCACAGCTTCCGCATCATCGCTAGAGCTCTTGCCAACTGAACAAAAGCGAAATTCAGTGAACAAAGCTAAGAAACTTCCTATTGTAAGACCAGCTTAGCCAACACTAATTGATCGCGTTCTGTCGCACGCAAACACAGCTGATAAATGCCCGCAGGAAGTCCTTTTAAGCTTGCCCGGTAATCAACTACACCGGTGGCCTTTATCTTGTCGCTGATCACTGTCTTACCGAACAGATCAGTAATTTCCAAAAGCACGTGTCCTTCGTATTCTTTGTGCAAGGTGATGGTAAGGTCTCCCGAGGTGGGATTTGGTGACAATTGCAACAAAGCCAAGGGCTTCATCTTGGTCTCTAAGACAATGACATGAGAATACGTTACATGGCCGGAGAAGTCTTCCTGTTGCAGACGATAATAATTATTACCGGCCAAGGGTTGACGATCCCAGAAGGTATAGTCGTTCTGTTGGGTAGAGGTACCTTGACCTCTAACGGTACCTATACGGCTGAACACATGACCATCCGAAGAACGCTCAATATGGAAGTAGGCGTTGTTTTCCTCGGATAATGTTTGCCATTGCAGGAGATTTCCGTCCTCATACACAGATCCGGTAAAAGACACCAGCTCTACAGGAAGATTTGTAGAGGATTGAGCCGTACCAAAGTCGCTGAAGCCAACGAGGCCTGTTCGCACTACTTGACCGATGGTACTGGTGGCACAGGTGCCGTTTAGATGCCAACCCGTGCCATTGTTTTTCATAACGGTCCACTGAGTTGCACCACCATTGTTGGTATAGGTGCCTGCTGTGTTGAACAGCGTTACCGTGTAAGCCCCTGAAGTCATCGGCGCACTGCTTACGGCCGTCCAATAGCCATTGTTGAGTGCTTGCATGTTGTAATTGTAGCCACAGTCGGAGACGTTAAGAGGCCCAGGTACGGTGACATAAGGCTGGAAGCTGACCAACAAATTGGCAAAGCTTACCGCTGAAGTAAAGTTGAAATTGATCTTTTGAAATCCTTTGCCAGAGGAATGATGGCCTACGGGGAAATCATAAGATCCCGTAGCGGCAATGTTGCGCCGCAGGTATCCATCCACATAACTGGCAGTGCTGCCTCCCGTGATAGCAGTGGTGGATGTGTTGCTTACATGGACTTCATTAAGTCCCGTAGTAATTCGGCCACTGGTTAGCGTGAGGTTGGAAGTCACGTTTAAATTGCCGTAAAGCACAACAGCGGTACCGGCAGGCTTGTCTATGACAACCGTGCCTATGTTGATGGTACCCCCCGGACTGTAATTCTGATTGTTTGCTCCATTAAACGTGATAGTGCTGCTGCCTGTGCCCGTCAGGGTCGTTGCCCCTGAATGGATTGTGACGTTTCCACCAATCTTGAGGTTTTTATTGTTAAGGTTAATGACACTGGTCGCATTGGATGTGGTCAAATTGCCGGCAATTTCCATATCCTGCATGATATCGACTGTTCCGGAGGTCTTGGTTACGACCACGTTACCCAGTTTGCTGGTGCCGCTGAAGTTGCCGGTAACCGCCTGCGCTCCAGTACCGATGAACTGTATTGTAGAAGAGGGCGAGGCTATAATGGTTCCGTTATTGGTGAGATTTCCGCAAATGCTGAGGGTGACGCCAGCATTAATGGTGAGGGTTGCCCCAGGTTCAATGGTGAGGTTACGCACCGTCGCATTGCTGCCAATGATGGGCTGATTTGCCGCCACGTCAATGATTGCATCGATTCCGCACGATGGAGTACCACACCCCGCCCAATTGGCCGTCTGATTCCACGCTGTTCCTACGGCTCCGGTCCACACCGCAGTTGTACTACTTCCGATCACGCACGTCGAATTACTGAAATCAAGATTGTAAGCAGGAATTACATAGCTCCAATTGGAAATACCCAGGATGTAAGTCTGACCTGCCGTAACGTTGAGCGGCTGTTCGAAATTACCCGGCACTCCACCAGGGGGAACGGTACTTTGCATACCTGTCATGCCAATGGACGAAGCATTCCAATTACAACGTACCGGTGGCAGCGTGTTGTTTTTTATACCGGCACAACCTTGAGTGGTGATATCCCATAAAAGCCAATCAAAAAATCCAGTTCCTGTACCACTCAAGGTCCAGGCCAATGTCCCGCTGGTTTGGATTTGCAGTTTGAAAAAACGTACATTCAGCTCCCCACTGAGCCAACACCCCCAATTGCTTGAAGCTGGGTTTGTGCACGGATTGCTTACGGTACAGGTTCCCGTTACATCTTGAATGTTACCACAACCATTTGAATTGTCGGCATTGGTGAACGTAGTACCACATACGTCCAATGCACCTTCGCAGTCGGCTGAAGTGGGCGTAAAGGGCCCCGTACCATTGTCTACGACAATTTGATAATAACCTACGGCATCGCCAGAACCATCCAAACGCAGGTAATAGGTGGCCCCCGGAGTAAGACCCGTGAACAGGGCACCGGGGCATGCCAAGGTAGTACTGTTGGCACAACTGATGTAAGTCAGGCTGTTACATGAACCGCCATATAGTTGAATAGCTGCGTTGACAAGGCTGCCGTTTTGGAAGCCCACTTTCACCGATGAGGAGGGGGCTACGAAAGAATACCACACCGTATTTAAGGCACCTCCTCCAAAGCAATTGGTATTCGAAGGCTCGCCGGTACCACTGCTGCAGGAGTTGTTGCCTGCCGTAAGCACACCAATAGGTAGATTGATGGCATTGCAGGGCAAATCGTTGGGCTGACCCGAACCCATGGAGATTACACTCAAATCGTAGGTGATAGCACTGGGCGGAGCCCATGAATCAACAATAATGTAATAAGTGCCGGGCCCCGGCAAGCTTACTTGTCTGGTGCCGGGCCCACCAAACCAACCCAAACAAATCCCGGTACCCGTACCCGGACAAGCACTATAAACCATGAAGCCGCCAAAGTTGCTACTCATATTGGACAGCGTGACTGAAATACATTCAGCACTGGTGGTAGTGTAGGCATATACCCGATCTTCACCAGATTCGTAGATACTTCCGCACGAGCCCAAAACAGCATTGTTGTAATCATTGCCCGCACAGGCAGTGGTTTGCCCATACGCATAATACGGCAGCGTGATGGGAATGGCATTGGCACACGTGGTTCCTACTGTAGTAGAGCCCGCCGTAATGGAAATGTCGTAAGTAACCGAACTGGGCGGTGACCACGAATCTACAATGATGTAATATGTTCCGGCGGCAGGGAGCGTTACAGAATGAGCGCCTGGGCCATTGAATGTTGCCACACAAATACCTGTACCACTGCCCGGACAAGCACTATACACTTGACAACCGATCAGATTAGAACTGACGTTTGACAGCGTGATGACGATACACTGAGGTCCTGAAGCGGTGTAAGAATAAACCCGATCTTCTCCTGACTGATAGTTGCTCACACATGCGCCTAACACACCACTATGGTAGTCATTGGTGGCACAACTTGTGGACTGAGCCGTGGCTGTAAACGGCAGGGTCACCGGTATGGCATTAGAGCACACCGTCCCGCTTGCCGCACCCGGGGCTGATATTGATATGTCATAAGTAAATGCCGTACCACCCAGAGTATTTCCATCTACCACCAAATAGTAGGTAACGCCTGCGGTTAAACTTGCACAAATGGACTTACCGGTGGAAAAACTTTGAGAGAAGGCTAAACATGTTGCCCCACTGCACGAAGTTGTGGCCGGGCATGCAGAGTATAGATAAATGGCTGAATACCACGAGCTGCTGTTCGATATGGTTGCCGTAACAGTGCCGCTTGTGGCAGGTGTAAAGATGAAAACTTCATCTTCGCAACCATAGTAGGTGTTGGTGCCACACACGTAGGCTGTGGTAGAGGTAAGATCATTCACTGCACCTGCAGTGCTGCGCCCAATGCTGGTGTAAGGCAGTGAGGTGACGTTTACTACGCCCGTTCCCAAGACAGAAGAGCAGGCAGTAGCCCCTCCTGAACTTACCACTGAGATACTATCGATTGCAGCTGGTGGTTGTGTTCCCAATGAGTTGTTGTTTTTCCAGGTAAACACCAATCGCTTGGTCCCGCTCTGACAAGAAACGGTTAGCGTGGTGGTTTGCCAGGAAGAAAAACCCTTCAAGGTATTGCCTAATGCGTAGGTGTTCACTGAATTGCTGCCGGCCGTTACGGGCGTTCCTGCAGGGCAGAGCGCAACTTGAAGGAAATCGGGGCCCTCACCATAGTTTTTCCATCTAAACTTGATGGTTAATGTGGTATGACCTGAAGGAATGGTAATGTCGCGATAAAAGTGAACTGTGGAGTTTACCGTGGTGCTGTACGTGTGGGTTGCACCGGCGGGATCAGAAGAAATGTAAGCACAACGAGCACCCTGATAACCCGTGGCTGCCGTACCTAAAAACCATTTGTTGGTTTGTGTACCGTTGACTTCAACCCAGCCATTGGCAGCCAAGGTCGTTCCGTTTTCAAAGCCTCCGTCGCCCGCAGGGTCAACCAGCAATGTCTGGGCATCAACCCTTGGCAAGAAAGCCCAAACCAGCCCGAAGCATCCTAAGGTGGCTAAACGTGTTAATTTGCAGGCCATAGGCTGAAAATTTCAAAATCCATCGAAAAATCTATCGTTGGCGCGGTTGAAACTGATTGGGGCTCAGAAAATCATGACCCAAAGCAGTCATAACCTGCTCTATAGTTCCATACTTTTCCCGAACCCAAAAATTTGCTTCAGCCAACTTAGTGATCAGCGTATGCTTAGAGGTTTGCTGTTCATCTATTCGAAGCAGTATCACTTGATGAACGGGAGATAAGGCTACGACCTCAACTCCGGCTGTAGCTTGTAGGAACATAACTGCCTGCCTAAGCTCTTCAGGACTCAGACGCTCAAATTCCAGAATCATTTCATCTGGTCTGAGCTCCTGCGCCTGTGCAGGCAGGAGCGCACCACTTACTACCAATACTGCTAACCAACGTCGTAAATGTTTCATGCGTATTTCCCCCTCTTGGAGGATAAATGTAGGGATTTTTTTAAAAGATTAAGAAAATAATTCGGGGTAAAAATAACCTATCCCTGTGCAGCTGCCGGCTGAGGTATCAGACGCCGCAAGGTGGAAGCCACGTGGTCTATTTCCTCAAAAGAGTTCAAGGCAGAAAAGGAAAAACGAATAGCTACACGCTGCTCGTGGCCTCCGATAGCTTCCAACACATGAGAACCTTTTTCCGCCCCGCTGCTGCAGGCGCTTCCACTCGAGGCGCTGATGCCCTGCAGGTCCAAATTGAACAACAGCATAGCCGTTTGGTCGTTAAGCGGAAAAGAGACATTGAGGATTGTGTGCAAAACGTTTTCCGGATCCCCATTGATGCGCACATCGGTAAAATCGGCCTTTAGGCTTCTGATGAGCTGTTGCCGTAAACCGCTTACGTAGGCCATGTGCTCTTGCATTCGGGAACAACACAGTTCCAAGGCATGGGCCATGCCCACAATCCCGGCCACATTTTCGGTGCCGGCTCTCATGTTTCGTTCTTGCCCACCCCCAACGATCAGCGGACTTATACGTATGTCATTGCGCACATAGATGAATCCGACACCCTTGGGTCCATGAAACTTATGGGCAGACCCGACCAGAAGATGCACAGGCAAAGCGCGAACATCCAAAGGCAAATGACCGACCGTCTGCACCGAGTCGCTGTGAAAGATACCCTGATAACGAAACACCAGTTCTCCGATGGCCTGAAGATCAGCAATAGTCCCAATTTCATTGTTGGCATGCATTACAGAGACCAGCACGGGAGCGGGCAGCTTTTGGAGCAAGACTTCCAGCTGCCGCAGGTTTATGCGCCCGTACTGGTCCACAGCCAACAGGTGCACTTGAATTTTTCCTTCTTGTTGCAGTTCCAGTGCCGTTTGCTGTACACAGTGGTGTTCTATAGGCGTAGTGATGAGGTGACGAATGTTAAAAGACCTGACGGTGCAGCGCAAGGCCATGTTGTTGGCTTCAGTGCCACCAGAGGTAAAGAATATTTCGCCCGGTAAGCAGTTTAAGCACTGAGCAATAGTTTTTCGGGCCTTTTCAATGGCAGCCCGACTTTCGCGTCCGTGGGCGTGAATAGCAGAGGGATTTCCAAAATGTGTTTTCAGATATGGCAGCATAGCCTCCAACACTTCCGGAAGGAGCGGCGTAGTGGCCGCATTGTCCAAATAGACGCGCATGAAAACAAAGATAAAAACGTGGCCTACCTTTCATGTAGCTCGTAAATGATGGCTGTACCTTGACCCACACCCACACACATTGTGGCTAAACCATAACGCACTTGGAGCCGCTTCATGGCATGCAACAATGTGCAGCTGATACGAGCTCCGCTGCAGCCCAAAGGGTGACCCAATGCTATGGCCCCACCCTGAACATTTACCCGATCAGGATCTAACGCTAGTTCACGGATACATGCCAGGCACTGTGCAGCAAAGGCTTCGTTGAGCTCTACTAATCCGACATCAGAAAGCTGCAGTTGGGCACGAGCTAATGCCTTTCGCGTTGCCGGCACCGGCCCTATACCCATGTAGGCCGGGTCAACTCCAGCTACAGCCATAGCGACCACGCGCGCTATTGGTTTCAGCCCGTAGCGTTGCACGGCTTGAGTGGTGGCCAGAAGTAGGGCAGCAGCTCCATCGTTGATGCCGGCCGAATTGCCGGCCGTTACCGTACCCCCTTCCCGGAATACAGGGGAAAGGGCAGCCAGTTTTTCCATCGAAGTTTGCCTCGGGTGCTCATCCACCATACACCATTTTTCCGGATGTTCGGAAATACGTACCGGAATTCGTTCATTGGCGAACCAACCGTTTTGTTCAGCTTGCTGGTATTTAAGTTGTGAGCTCAATGCAAAAGCATCTTGTTGTTCGCGGCTGATCTGATAACGTTCGGCCACATTTTCAGCTGTTTCACCCATCGAATAGGGATGGTAGCGCTCCGCAAGTTTGGGATTTACGAAGCGCCAACCCAGAGTGGTATCAAAGATGACAGGCTGACGGCTGAAGGGCTGATCAGGCTTAGCTACCACCCAAGGAGCTCTACTCATGCTTTCTACACCCCCTGCAATCATCAACTCACCATCACCGCAAGCCAAAGCTCTAGAGGCATACATGATGGCATCCATACCGCTGGCGCAAAGTCGGTTTATCGTTGTGCCGGCTACAGTAACAGGAAGGCCTGCCAGCAAAGCAGCCATGCGGGCTACATTGCGGTTATCCTCTCCAGCCTGATTGGCAGCTCCCAAAACCACATCTTCGATGACTTCGGCAGGCACTGAAGGGTTTCGCTGCAGCAAAGCCGCGATCACAGCAGCCGCCAAATCATCGGGGCGAACTGAGCTGAGCGCACCGCCATAGCGCCCTATGGGCGTACGCACCGCATCAATAACCCAAACCTGGTGCGACAAAACACGTTTCTTTGCCGTAAATGTAGCGCACGGGCATGCTGCAGCGTATTCAAACGGTGTGGTTGTTGCTTGCCATGGGTTGTAGTGTGTTGCTGTTCTACGTGCCGGTGTGGCAAACCGCAAGCCCTTCACCAACCGATCGACTTACGGCATTAGGCGCCGGCATCAATTTTAAATTGCTGGGTTTTCCCTTGATGTTGTTCATCAGCCACACGATTGCCACCTGGTCATTTAAAAACCGCCGAAGGCAATTGCGTTGGTGCAATATCAACATCATGTTGTTTTTGTTGTTTCTGCTTGCAGCCTTTATCATCCTTGAATCCGAAAATCAAATCTTTTTTGAGCTTAATTGGAGAGATTTGAAGCTGGGTTTTTATCTACCGTTTCTGGGCATTTTGTTCAACGTACTAGCCAGGAGAGGAATTCGCCGGGATGAGCAACTCATCCGCAACATGCATCACCTGCGCTGAGTGGGAATATTTTCTGTTCCTGCTAGTTTGGACGGTGTAATTTTGGAAAAAACGACTTTATTCCTCATCAAATCTTTTTAAATGGCAAGCAATATCCCACAGGAGAAACTGAAAGCGCTCAAGCTCACTTTGGAAAAGATTGACAAGACCTACGGCCGCGGTACGGTAATGAAGTTGGGCGACACCATGATTGAACCGCTGGAGTTCATCAGCACCGGTAGTGTAGGATTAAATCTGGCTTTAGGCATCGGAGGGTTGCCTAAAGGGCGAGTGGTAGAAATTTTTGGCCCGGAGTCGTCAGGAAAAACGACGCTGGCAATCCACGCCATTGCGGAAGCGCAGAAAAAAGGAGGCATAGCGGCGTTTATCGACGCAGAGCATGCCTTCGATAAGTTTTATGCGCAAAATCTGGGCGTTGATGTGGAAAATCTCCTTATTTCTCAGCCCGACAACGGAGAGCAGGCTTTAGAAATAGCTGACAGCCTGATTCGCTCGGGCGCCATTGACATCATCGTAATCGACTCAGTAGCTGCCCTTACTCCCAAAGGGGAACTAGAAGGCGAAATGGGCGACAGCAAAGTCGGCCTGCAGGCGCGGCTCATGTCGCAAGCCCTGCGTAAACTCACGGCAACGATCAGCAAAACCAAATGCTGTTGCATTTTTATCAACCAACTGCGAGAAAAAATAGGCGTGTTGTTCGGCAATCCGGAAACCACCACGGGAGGCAATGCATTAAAATTTTATGCATCGGTAAGACTGGATATCCGGCGGGTGGGGCAGATCAAGGAAGGGGAACATGTTTTGGGTAACCGAGTGCGTGTAAAGGTGGTGAAAAACAAGGTGGCTCCTCCGTTCCGGCAATGTGAATTCGACATCATGTACGGCAGCGGCATTTCGCGCGAAGGAGAACTGGTGGATTTGGGCGTAGAACTCAACCTGCTGCAAAAAAGCGGGTCATGGTTCAGCTATGAAGGCGACAAACTGGGTCAAGGTCGAGATACCATCGTTCAGTTGCTGCGCGACAATCCGGAATTAGCCGCCGAGCTCGAACAAAAAATTATGGAAAAGGTGTTAGGAAAAGTGCCGACTCAGAAAGAAGACGGCAAATAATTTTGACTGCCGCTTACCATTTTATTTTTCACAACAAATCATTTTTCAGAACATGAAACGATCAGCTACAGCCACGTGGAAAGGCCCAGGGAAGGAAGGAAGTGGCACCTTGAGCTTAGACAGCGGTATGTTAAAAGAGGCTTCTTACTCTTGGCGCACACGGTTTCAGGATCCGGAGGGCACCAGCCCTGAAGAGTTGCTCGCAGCTGCGCATGCCGCTTGCTTCAGCATGAAACTCAGCTTCGTGTTGGGCAATGCAGGATATACTCCCACTTCTCTCCAAACGACGTGCACCGTCACCATCGAAAACGGTTTGATTAACAACTCCCATCTTGTGGTCGTCGGTCAAGTGCCGGGCCTAAGCGCAGAAACCTTTCGTCAGTGCGCCGAAGATGCCAAACAAAATTGCCCGGTGAGCAAGGTCTTAAATACTCAGATCACCTTAGAAGCCCGTCTTGCCTAAGCGAGGGAGACGCTCAGGGCTGCATCAGGTTGGTCTTGAGCTCAGCAGACAGAGGATAAAGCTGACCGTTGCTGGGGCTCTGCTGCTTTTTGAGGTGAATAGCCGGATACGTAAAAAGTTTCCACGTACCCTGATTGTACTCCAGGGCGGTGAGGTTTTCTACCCAGTCACCGGCATTTAGATAGATAACTTTTCGTCGACCGGCTTGAATAACCTTTATTTCGGGCTGATGAATGTGTCCGCAAACGACGTAATCGTATCCCTGTTCCAACGCCAGAGAGATGACAGTTTTTTCAAACTCGCTGATATAGGCTACAGCGCGCTTTACGCTGTGCTTAATTCGCTTGGACAGGCTGATGCGTTCACGTCCCAAACGCTGCAACACCCAGTTTACCGACCGATTGAGTAGAATCAATAGGTCATAACCCATGCCGCCCAGGCGGGCCAACCAACGAGAGTTGCGCATGGTCAGGTCAAAGACATCGCCGTGAAAGAACCAATACTTTTTTCCATCTAACTCGATGACGAGCTTATCCACCAAATGCAGGTTGCCCAGCATGGCGTCGCTGTAACGCCGAAGAATGTCGTCATGGTTGCCCGTGAGGTAGTAAATCGTGGTGCCGCGGCTCATGAGCAACAACAACTGTTGCAACACTTGAGTATGGCTCACGGGCCAGAAACGCTTATTGAATGCCCAAACATCAATGATGTCTCCATTCAGGAAAAGCAGTTCTGGTTCAATAGAGGAAAGGTAATCCACCAGCTCGCGGGCGTGACATCCGATCGAGCCCAGATGGATATCACTTAAAACAACGGCTTTAAGCTTTCTCCGATCGGTCATGATCAACGAGGCACAAAACTTCGATAGACATATTAAAAAATTGATAACGTCATGTTATGCTATGAATACGGCGGCATGTCCGATACACATGCCCGTGGTGCGTTGTCTACAAGAACACACAACCGCCGCTTAGGCCAGAATATTGTTTACTTTGCAAACAGAGGTTGCATGCGTACCAGAGGCCGCTCATCAAGAGTACACGTAATCACTTTGGGATGTTCTAAAAATATTGCCGACAGTGAACAACTTTTGGCCCAGTTGCAAGCAAGCCACATTGCAGCAGAATCAGAAGGTGTGCCCGGGCGCAATGACGTGGTGGTGATCAACACCTGTGGCTTCATCGAACAGGCAAAACAGCAATCCATCAACACCATTTTAGAGTACGCCGAACTGAAAAAACAAAACCGGATCAGGCAATTGTTTGTGACCGGTTGTCTCAGCCAACGGTACCGAGATCAACTGCGGCAAGAAGTTCCGGAGGTGGACGGCTGGTTCGGCACGCTTGAACTGCCGTTGCTGCTACGCCAGTTAGGCGCTCAGTTCCGTGAAGAGTTGCTGGGCGACCATGTGCTGACTACCCCCTCCCACTATGCCTATGTAAAAATTTCTGAAGGTTGCAATCGGACCTGTTCCTTTTGTGCCATACCCCTCATGCGGGGTCAACATCGGTCTAAGCCGATAGAGCAGGTGGTTCGGGAAGTGCGTACGCTCGTGCAACGAGGTGTTAAAGAGGTAATCTTGATTGCACAGGAGCTTACGTATTACGGCCTGGATCTTTACCGCCAGCGAATGTTAGCAGAACTACTGCGTCGGCTGGCCGATCTTGAGGGCCTGCATTGGCTCAGACTGCACTATGCCTATCCCGCAGCCTTTCCTATGGACGTGCTCGACGTAGTACGCGAACGACCGAACATCTGTAAATACTTAGACATTCCGATTCAACACATTTCCGATGCGGTGCTCAAACGGATGGGCAGGCAGATTACTGCACGCCAGACTTATGAATTGATAGACACCATCCGACAGCGTGTTCCTGGTATTGCCTTACGTACGACCTTGCTGGTGGGCTTTCCCGGCGAATCCAAGTCCGATCACCAGCAGCTGCTTCAGTTTGTTGAACGAATCCGCTTTGACCGACTCGGTGTGTTTACCTACTCTCATGAAGAGCAGACCAGAGCCTACGCTTTTGCCGATGACGTTCCAGCCCATGTAAAGCTGAGACGAGCCCAAGAGGTTATGGAGCTGCAGCACGACATCTCAACACAACTCAATGAAGCCAAGGTAGGCCACACCATCCGCGTGTTGCTAGACCGGCGGCAAGGGTCGTGGTGGATTGGCCGTAGTGAAGCCGACTCGCCGGAGATAGACAATGAAGTATGGGTGGCGGACGCGGCCGGCCTGGCGGCCGGCCGCTTTGCCGACGTGCGCATCACGGCTGCTGAAGCCTATGACCTGTGGGCCGTGCCCGTGGCAAACGTCGGCAAAGAGCCGGCGCTGCCGGCGTCCGCCACCCGCAGCCGCAGCACCGTGCACGCAACCTCATCCGATCCGAAGTGAACACCCTGCAGCAAATCGATCGCCAGCTGTTCTTCTTTATCAATCATCAGTTGAGCAATGCCTTTTTTGATCAGTTAATGCCACTGGTTCGTGACAAATATTTTTGGTTACCGCTCTATGGTGCAGCGCTGGTGTACTTATACTTCCGCCTTCGCCGCCATTTATGGGTGTTGCTGCCCTTCGTAGCCTTGACCTTATTGCTTACCGATCAGATGGCTGCTTCCGTCATCAAACCACTCGTTGGTCGTCCGCGGCCCTGCCACGATGCGCTCCTCAGCTCTGACGTTCATCTGCTGGTGCCTTGTGGCCCGGGCTTTAGCTTCGTTTCGGCGCATGCAGCCAATGCTTTTGGAGTGGCCTCTTTTCTTTCGTTTGCCATAAGTAGGCTGCCGTTAGGATTTATTCTTTCAGCTCTGCTGTGGGCCACTTCCATCGGCTTCGCCCAGATCTACGTGGGGGTGCATTATCCCTCTGATGTGCTTGCAGGTGCAGTGTTAGGTTTGATGCTTGGCGCCGCAATGGCTAAGATTTTCAGAATACTCGTGTACCATAAATCATGGACGTGCTGACTTGGCAAAACCTGGTGCTGTTCGTAGCTCCGTTGACCGGTGGGCTTCTGGCTCTGTTGTTTCGGCACCAAGCGGAAAACAACTATGGCGTAGTACTCAGCTTTAGTGGTGCCTTTTTGTTCACCGCTGTATTGGTGGATTTGTTTCCTCCTCTGTTCCGCAACCTGTCGGAAGCAGGCCTTTACCTTCTGGCCGGCTTTTTCTTTCAGATCCTGCTGGAACAACTTACTCGCGGGATTGAGCACGGCCACTTTCCCGCCCAAAAAATGAGCTATACGACTGTATCTGCTTTGATCATAGGGTTGCTCACCCATGCCCTGCTCGATGGCATTCCCTTGGCACACCATGAACTGATGGCTGCCAGTCATCGTCCTATGCTTTATGCCATAAGCTTACACAAGATTCCCGAGGGCTTTGCTTTAGCTATGGTGTTAACAGCTTCGGGCTTTTGCACTTCCCGTGTATTGGGGTGGATTCTGACTCTGTCCTTAGCCGCACCATTGGCAGTATTTTTCGGCTCCTCATTAGGTCAATATAGGCCCGACCTGCTGCTGGCTTTTATCGCCTTTGCCGTGGGCTCATTTCTTCATGTAACCACCACCGTCCTTTATGAATCAGAACATCCTGCTCACGTAGTACACTGGGGCCGGGTGGCAGCCATTGTGGCGGGCGCAGGCCTGGCATTATTACTTTAAAAAAAACAGCATCATGGATTTCAAGCACATTGTTGTTGAGCATCAGGGTACCGAAGCAGTTGCCCTGATTCGCTTAAATCGCCCCAAACAGCTCAATGCGCTCAATCTCGAGTTGATGGATGAATTGGCCGCAGCGTTACATGAGTTGGATAACAACGCTCATGTACGCGTGATGGTCCTTACCGGCAACGATCAGGCTTTTGCTGCTGGCGCTGACGTCACTGAAATGGTAAATGCCACAGCCTTAGAGATGGATCTGCAAAATCGTTTCGCTGCCTGGAACCGGATTTCGTCGGTTCGTAAACCCATTATAGCTGCGGTCTCGGGTTACGTGCTTGGAGGAGGGTGTGAGCTGATGCTGTCCTGCGACATGGTCGTCGCCAGTGAAACCGTTCGGATAGGTCAGCCGGAAATAAAATTAGGCGTGATGCCCGGTGCAGGAGGCACGCAAAGGCTTACACGGGCCATCGGAAAAGCACTGGCTATGGAACTGATCCTAACCGGCCGCATGATGACAGCCGATGAAGCATTACGCTTAGGCCTGTTGAATCGGGTGGTGCCAGTAGAGTGTTACTTGGACGAAGCAATGCGGCTGGCCAAACAGGTCGCTGAATTTTCACCAATAGCGCTGATGTTAGCCAAACAAGCTGTCAATCATGCTTTTAACAGCTTTTTAGACGAAGGTCTGTTGTTCGAGCGCAAAAACTTTAGTCTTTGTTTTACAGGCCCCGACCAAAAAGAAGGGATGCAAGCGTTTTTGGAAAAAAGACCACCTCGGTTCAACACTCCTGCAACTGAGTAGCCTTTAAGGTACCCATTCGGCAATGAAAATGTTTGTAGAGCGGGCGTCGGCACTGTGCCGGTTAGAGCACCAGACCAGGTATTTTCCGTCGTAAGAAAACATAGGAAACGAGTCAAACGAGCCGGAGAAAGTAACTTGCTCTAAGTTGTTGCCGTTCAAGTCAATCAAAAACAAATCGAAGGGGAACCCTCGCTTGTAACGGTGATTTGAGGAAAACAGTATTTTTTTTCCATCGGGAGTAAACACCGGGGCCCAGTTGGCTCCACCCAAGTGTGTCACCTGGCGCGCATTACTGCCATCAGCATGAGCAACCCAGATCTCCATCTGAGTCGGAGCCACTAGGCCTTGCTTCAACAATCTTCGATAAGAGTTTTTTTCCTCCATCTTTTTGGGCCGCGATGCCCGCCACACAATCATGCTTCCATCCGGAGAAAACCACGCCCCCCCATCGTAACCTAATGCATGCGTTAAACGCCGTACATCGCTTCCGTCCAGCTTCATGGAATACAATTCCAGATCTCCATCCCGATTCGAGGTAAATACGATGCGGTCACCGCGGGGCGAAACTGTGGCCTCCGCATCATAATAGCTGTTTCGGGTTAGTTGCCGAACAATGTGCCCGTTTAAATCGGCTACGAAAATTTCGTAGGAGTTGTAAATAGGCCAAACGTACTTGCCGATCTTTTCTCGATCGGGAACAGCCGGACAGGTATCGGCCTCCAGGTGCGTTGAGGAATACAGCAGCAAGGTATCGCCCGGCAAAAAAAAGGCACAGGTGGTGCGTCCTTTTCCCGTGCTCACCATACGATAACGAAACCGAGAAGTATCACCCTGCAATAAAGGGCGCACGGCCCCAACAAAAATTTGATCGCACCGTATCTGCCGATGGTCCGTACGCTGAAATACCAACTTAGAATTGTCAAAACTCCAATAAGCCTCGGCATTGTCTCCTTCAAACGTAAGCTGCCGCGCATTTTTTAAATGACGCTCTTCAGGAAAAAGCAAGGCAACGCTATCGGTTGGCTGCACTGCCCGCTGCGTGTCCGACTCCGGTTGCCGACACGAAGCAAATCCCAGGCCCAACAACACCACGAAGCAAGCGTTGCCCAGCTTCATTTTTATAGAAAACATCTTAATATTTTGTAAGCAGCAAAAATACATGAGTGCAGCACAACCCCTATCGAACTAATTCGACACCCAAACGACAAGGTGAATTTTTACATTGCGTTTACAGTTCATAATCCCGCATACCAAGCCATTGCAACTGATGCGTTGGGCATTCCTGCTACCAGTCCCTAGGTAAGGCATACAACCCATCTACCCTTGTCTTGTTTTGCTCTTGATTAAAAAACTTGTACATTTCAATGCACATTCCGATGCCCAAACAGGTAGAAGTGATTCCTGCTGCCAGCCGGGGCCACCGCAACTTCGGATGGCTTCAGGCACATTACAGCTTCAGCTTTGGTGAATACTTTGATCCACAGCGACTGCATTTCGGTGCCCTGCATGTCCTCAACGACGACACCATTGCTCCGGGCACCGGCTTTGGCATGCATCCGCATCGCAATATGGAAATCATTACCATACCCCTCGAGGGGCACTTGCTGCACCGCGACAGCATGGGTCATCAAGCAGTAATCAGTGCCGGTCAGGTTCAGGTTATGAGCGCAGGAACCGGTATTTTTCACAGTGAGTACAATGCCAGCAATGAACACCCCTTGAAATTGCTGCAGATCTGGATCGTGCCACAACATCTTCAGGTGGCTCCCCGTTACGACATGACTTCCCTTCCCCACCTCAAAGATCAGTGGATCACCATTGTGGGTCCTCAGCACAACGGCGGTTTGCTGTGGATTCATCAGCAAGCCTGGTTATCGTTGGCGACATTGAATGCCGGCACTTCACTAACCTACTCCTTGCATCAGCCGGATTATGGTATGTACCTTTTTCTCATCGATGGCAAGACTGACGTCTTGCAGTTCTCTTTAAATCCCCGCGATGCTCTGAAATGCAAGCAGACGACTGAACTATCGGTGCTTGCTAAAGAACCGAGCCGCCTGCTCCTTATTGAAGTTCCCCTGATGGAATAGGCACCTGATTCAAGAAGGCAGCACGTTAGTTTTGCCTCATGAATCGATACCTGCTGTGCGCCTTCCTGTGGGGGATTGCCGCAACCGGCTGCAGGCATCAAAAGGAAGAAAATCCCGCACCAGCAATCGACACTGCCGTTCAAACATTCCAAATCCCTGAAATAGATCGGCTCACACAACTGATCAAAAAAGATCCTAATAATCCCAATTTGTACTATCAACGTCATTTCGCCTTCATCCAACACAACGACCTAAAGCGGGCTTTCAGCGACCTGAGCATGGCATTGGCGCTCGATTCCGCTAACTTGAGCTATTACGATGCGATGGCGGAACTGGCACTCAGATCTGGAGCTGCCCAGGCAGCGGTTAAAGCATATCAACAGTTGCTGCAAAGAAATCCCAATCATTTAGAAGCCATCATCAAATTGAGTAAAGTCTTTTACCTACAAAAAGATTACACCAATTCCCTGCTGCAGCTTTCTCGTGCCGAGGCATTAGATCGTTCCAATGCCGAGATCTGGTTTATCCGTGGTCTTAATCTGAAAGAAATGAAAGACACCGTACGCGCCATCGCCGCTTTTCAAAAAGCCGTTGTGCTCAAACCCGAGTTTTACGACGCCTATATCCAATTGGGACTATTGCACAGCAACCGGCCAAGCAGTCTGGCCGCCCAGTATTACGATAATGCCATTCGACTGGACAGCACCAGTGTGGAAGCTTATTACAACAAAGGAAAATTTTTTCAGGACCGCGGCCTGAGAGCTTTTGACCAGCGTAACTATCAGCAGGCTCATCAAGATTTTGAACTGGCCAAAGCGGTGTATCGAGAACTTATAACCAAAAATCCGCAATATGAGCTGGCTTACTTTAACATGGGTTTTATTTATGCAAAACAAGACTCACTGGACAAGGCGCATCGGATGTTTGATCTTGCCGTAAAGATGAATCCCGCCTACGCCGAAGCTTATTATTATCGCGGGCTTATGGCCCTGCAAAAGGGCGATGTGCAGCAAGCACAGGCCGACTTTCGCCAATGCCTGAGTTTGAAACCGGATTTCAAAAAAGCTGCTGACGAGCTCAAGCAAATGCCGCAGTGAGCGGCTACATCGATTCAGCGACCACCTCTTTAACTTCTGGTACCATCCGCTTCAAGAGCCCTTCAATACCGGCCTTGAGCGTGATCATACTCGAGGGGCATCCGCTGCATGAACCTTGCAGCATCAGTTCCAGCCGCCCATCGCGATAACTCTTAAATTCAATGGCACCCCCATCCATTTCTACGGCCGGCTTCACATATTGTTCGAGCATTTCTTTGATCTTGGCCACTACGGCATCCTCATCGGCCCCATGGGCCTCGGCCGGCTTGTAATCAGGATCAATGACGGTTTTTCCTTCTTCTAAAAAATCTTTGATGAACTGCCGCAAGCTTCCGGAAATTTCCAACCAGTTGGCATCAGGCGTCTTGGTCACCGTTACAAAATTGTTCATGATAAATACACTCTTGACGAACGGAAAGCCAAAAAGCTCGGTAGCCAGCGGCGAAACCTTGGCCGACTCTTCATCCGGAAAATCTGCCGACCGTCCGGGGAACAAAGGAATGTCGGCGACAAATTTCATCGTCTCGGGATTGGGTGTCATTTCGGTGTAAACTTCGACGACCCGCTTTGCTTGCTTTTCCATAATTCGCGTTCCGACGCAAAGTTAACGCATAACCTCACCACGCACCGCATTTAACCTTTGGGTATGCTTATCTTGGAGAAATGAAACACACTTCTGCCCCTTCGGTGCTGCATCCTCAATCGCGAAAAAAGAGAGGCAGACCTCCCGGATCTCTGATCTACGTCGGCAAGCTTCGGCAGCGCCCCATTGCTTTAAACGTGATTGCTTACAACCAAGATCAAATACAAAAAACCGTAATCCACTCCCTCGACGAACTCTCAAACATCAGTACGGAGGGGCATAACCTTTGGCTCAATACCGATGGAATTCACGACCCTGCGATCATTGAAGCCATAGGGAAAAAATTTAATATCTATCCCCTCGTATTAGAAGACATCCTCAACACCAATAGCCGTCCTAAAGTGGACGATTACGACGAATACAGCTTCATCATCCTCAAGATGCTGTCGCTGCCTTCGCAAGCCTCTGCGGGAAATCAGGCAGCTCAGTCATGGCAAGCCTCTGATTTAAAAGTGGAACAGATCAGCATGGTGCTGGGCCGCAATTTCCTGCTCACCTTTCAGGAAGATGAATACGATCTATTTGACGGCATACGATCCCGATTAGATCATGCCGACAGCCGCCTGCGCAAACGATCCATAGACTTTCTGGCCTACAGCCTTATTGACCGCATAGTGGATGAATATTTCGTGGTGCTAGAAGATATCGGAGAACGTATCGAAAACCTCGAAGACCAACTCACCCGACTACACAATGCCCACTTTGTCACCACCCACAGTGCGCTGAAGCGACAGACGCTGTTGCTGCGACGTGCCGTCTGGCCCTTGCGAGAGGTGGTAAGCGCCTTACTGCGCAACGAACGCCAGCTCATACGCCCTGAAACATTGCCTTATCTGCGCGATGTGTATGACCACATCATTCAGGTCATTGATGTGGTAGAACTTTACCGCGATTTGCTGGGTGACCTGAAAGACGTGTACCTGTCCTCCTTGAGCTTACATCTGAATCAGGTCATGAAGGTGTTGACGATCATCGCCACCTTATTTATTCCCCTGACCTTTATCGTTGGAGTCTATGGAATGAACTTTCGTTACATGCCCGAATTGGAATGGCGCTACGGCTATCTAATTGTTTGGCTGGTGATCATTGCCGTAGCTACGTCTTTATTATGGTATTTCCGCAAAATGAGATGGATCTGAGGTGTCGGTTACAAGCTGCTCCACTTCGGCCCACACCAGCTCGGCCTCAAACCCTTTGCCGATCAGATAGACTGCGAGTTTTTGCTTCTTTTGTTCTGCACTCCCTTTGAGCGCTCTGAGTTTTTTTAGCGCTTGCTGCCGCAACACAGCCAGATATTCTTGGGCGTCAATATTTCCTAAGGCAGCTTGAATGACTGCTGCAGGAATGCCTTTTTCGTGAAGCAGCTCTGAAATCTTTAGCTTTCCCCAACCTCTCAAATAGAGTTTTCCGTAGATAACCGATTCTATATACCGGCGGTCGTTGAGGTAGCCTTCTTCCCTTAGTCGGCTGACTATTCTTTGCGCCTGCTGACCGGTGCATCCTAACGACGCCAGTCGTGCCAGCACCTCATGAGCTGTGCGTTCCTGCGAAGCACAATATCGGCGCATCCGTTCCAGCCAAGCAAGCCATTCCTGCTTTTTGCCGGTAGGTGTGGCCATAGCAGGTGGATATGCTTAGTTGATGATTAACAGACGAGCGGTGCAGGTGCCGGTGCCGTCGGGCTCGGCGGTCAAAACATAATATACGCCAGTGCGCACACGTCTGCCGTTCAGTCCTTTGCCATCCCAAATGACTTGACTTCCCAATGCCCGCGTCTGATATACCAAATTGCCTACAGCATCAGTGATCCGAACTTCGGCATTGTCACCCACACCAGAAATGGCAATGGGTCCTTCGTAATTTTCACGTACCGGATTCGGGTAAACCATCGGTGCGCATTGATCCGGCTCCGCCTCCAAGACATCAGTACGGTAAACCAAAATGCCACGGTCGGTGCCAATGTACAGTTCACCGTTCCGCTCATCTAAAGCTAAAGCCAACACATTGTTGGAGAACAGTGGACTGTTTTCGGCCGTAAAATGTTGCAATAGCTCAGTTCCGTCGGCAGAAAAAAGCCACAATCCATTATTGGTAGCTATCCATTTTCGGTTGGCACCATCAACAACGATCTCATTAACGAGTTCGGTTTCCAAAAGGTATCCGTAATACCCGCCACTGGTAACGATGATGCGCTGCGCCTCACAGCCTAAAGAGGAAAACACCTGGCCCGGGCAATAAAAAACCACTACGCCCTGATCAGTACCCGCCCAGATGGTGCCGTTGTGATCTCGGGCCAGGCATTCTACCCGTAAGGTAGGCAACCCGCCGCTGCCGGGTACGTTGATGAGCTTTTTGTACCGATCGTCGGCAGTTTGCTCTAACGTGCCTCCGTGATTGAAGACCAAAATACCCGAGCGCGGAAGCACAAACCACAGTTGGTTATAATCGTCGGCTACGACATGCGTAATCCAATTCTGCTCTAATTCCATCGGAGGTTTGAATTCCAGCCAGGCTCCTGCCGCCGTGCGGCATACAATAGGCACTTGGGCACCCATATTGGAAATCCACATGTTGCCGTCTCGGTCAAAGGCAATACCGGTGGCTTTTACCCGTAGCATATCCCCCACCGTGCCGCTGAGCGTACTGTTGGTTTCGTCATACTGGGCGGTAATGCCCTGTTCATCGTCAAATTCGATCAGGCCATTCCACATGCTGCCGAAATAGGTCTTGTTGTTTCTTCGATCTACAGCCACACAAACGATATCAAAGGTGTCTGTCAACCCGGGGGTGTTGCGGTAGTCGTAATGATTCCACCAACCACCAATTCGCGCAAAGAACCCATCCTGATTGAAGGTGAAAGAATAAGACGAATTCCACCCACCTGGGGCAACATAAACACTGTGCGTTATACTGTTGACTGCCATATCGAAAACCCGCGGTGTCCATGGCCCATTAGGATATATGGCTTCTGCTTTTCCACCGCTGAAGCGTAACAACCCTTGATAGAAATCAGCCACCCACAAAAAGCCGCCGGCAACGACTGCTTGATAAGGTTGTGGACATACTACGGAGTCTCGGGCACCAGAAGCATAAACTACGGTAACGGCCGTTCCTCCCATGCCGATTTGAGCAATACACAAAGCCTCGTCGTTGGCATCCAGACTATATATGTTAAACTTTGGTCTGCGCCAGAAAGGTTTCCATTGCCCCTGATGGTAACGGAATACCGTATCGGCCCGGGCTGCATACAGATCGCCTTGAAATCGCACCACATCGGTGTAGGCGCCAACATGCAACCCTTGTGCCGGTCCGATCAACTGCCACCGACTATAATCCGCCAAGAACGGATCGTTTTTGTCGGCACGAAACAAACCGGCCGAAGTGGCAGCGTATAAATAATCGTCGTCTTCGGTAACGCCGTTTACCCGAACCGCCTGACCTGTCGTGCTCGGATAATAGGTGTCTTTGATCTCTCTTTTTTCTAAGTTCAATACGACAATTCCAAAGCCACAGGCCAAATAGGCCATCGAGCCGCTAAAATAGACTCCATATATAGCTTTATCTCCTAATATGTTTTTTCGCTTAATGTCCGAAAGATTATAAACTACCCCTTTGTCGATGAGATCTATATTGCTGTTGGCATAGGCGATCAACAACAAATCCCGCTCGCGATGATAAGCAACCACCGTTGTGTTGATGTCTGACAGTCCATTCACCTTGGTGTACTTGCGCATAGAAAAATCCTTGAGGCTTACGGCATACATAGAAAGTTCCGTACTGCAGAAGATGTCTGTTGCGGATGCCGTCACCCCATTGGCGTTTCGAAACACCAGCTCATCGCGCCATTGACCAATGGCCAGCTGTTGGGCTGTGGCGCACCAACCGAACATTAAAAAAACAAGGCATGAAAACAATCGTTGCATCGCAAGCGAAATTAGAGCCAGATCTGTATGTAGAAACGCTCGTCGGATATTCGGAGTACCCTCGGCTAGCCCAAGACCATCTATCTTGGCAGCACATTGCTCATGCGTGCGCTGACAGTTTCCCTGCTGTTCCTTTTCATTGCTCTTGCTGCGCTCATCTATGGTATTTACGGGTGTAAAAAAAAAGAAACATCAACTGGTTCTGTTGCTCTGCAACGTACGGCTACTGATACCACTGAATTCGTCGGCGATGTCACATGTCGGCGATGCCATGAGCAAGCTTATCAGCTCTGGCGTACCTCACATCACTACCGTGCTATGCTGCCGGCAAACGACAGTTCGGTGCTGGCTCCTTTTGCCGGAGAAACCTATGTGGCCGACGGCATCTCTTCACGGTTTTTCCGAAATGATTCGCTCTTTTTGATCCATACCGAGGGGCCGGATGGAAAGAACCGCACTTATCCTGTAGCCTTTACTTTCGGCTACCATCCGTTGCAACAATATCTGATTGCCTTTCCCAAAGGCCGGCTTCAGGTGACTAGGCAAAGCTGGGACGTGGAAAGAAAAAAATGGTATCACCAATATGCAGGCCAGCGCATAGACACGGCCGACTGGCTGCACTGGACGCGCGGGGCCCAAACCTGGAATTTGATGTGTGCCGAATGCCATAGCACCAATCTGAAAACCAATTACTCTTTGAACACCGATTCTTTTGCCACGACCTGGTCCGTGATCAACGTCAGTTGTGAAGCCTGTCATGGACCCGGAAAAAAACATGTGGCCTATGTGACATCATCAGCTTATGCAAGCGGACAGCGCATCCCGGGCGCTTATCTGGTCTTGGGCGGCAAGACCAGCGCCGAGGCACAGGTCACCGTGTGTGCTCCGTGCCACAGCCGCCGCTTGTCATTGCTGCAACAACCCTTCGAAAAGCTTTCACTTCTTGACCACTACGTTCCTGAAATCATTCGGACGCCTTTCTACCATGCCGACGGACAAGTAAATGAAGAAGTATATGAATACGGCTCCTATCTCCAAAGTAGAATGTATTACCACAAGGTACGTTGCACCGACTGCCACGAACCGCACAGTGGCCGGCTCCGCCTGCAGGGAAATGCGCTTTGTCTGCAATGCCACAAAAAGGAATTGAACGAGTTCACGCACACGTTTCACGAAGCAGGCTCACCGGGTTCCCAATGCATCAGTTGCCATATGCCCACCAAAACCTTTATGGGCATTGATGTGCGACATGACCACAGCTTTCGCGTACCCCGCCCAGACCAGACCGTACGATATGGTGTACCTAATGCCTGCAATCAATGTCATACGAACCGCTCTGCCCAATGGGCTGCCGACCGCATCCGTCAATGGTACGGCCCTCAACGCAGCTACCATTTCAGCGACGACCTCATTCCCGGCAGTCGCGGCAACGTGGCCCGCCTACACAAACTCTGCATGCCCGATACTAACGTGCCGCCCATCGTTCACGCTACCGCCCTCTATTACATGCAGTTTCATTACCACCGCGAAAATGTGAAATACCTGACCAGTGCTTTGAGTCATGCCGAACCGTTGATTCGTTATCATGCTTTGCGTTCGTTGGCATTTTACCCTTCGGACCAATGGTATAAGGCCGCCCTGCCGTTATTGCGCGACAGCATCCGCGCCGTTCGCATTGCCGCCGCCGACCTCTTGCTGGAGCATGCCGACACCCTCCCACCTCATCTGCTCGCTGACTATCAAAAGGCCCGTAGGGAGTTGGAAGCGTTCATCATGTTGCAAGCCCCCTTCCCCACCGGCCGTCAAATGATGGGCGACCTGCTGGCCCGCCAGCATCGCTACCAGGAAGCCGAAGCACAGTACCTGGCCGCCCTACGTATGGACAGCCTGCTCATTCCGGCTCGTCTCAATCTCGTGACTTTGTACAACATCCTGCAACGCAACAAAGAAGCCCTTCACCACTTGAAAGTGAGCTACGCCATAGACCCTTCCAACGAGCGAGTCAACTATTTCCTTGCATTACTCTACGTTGAATTAATGGATTTTGCTAAAGCAGAAGAGCATTTTGAACGTGCCTCTCGCGTCTCTGCCAATCCCCGAGTGTTTTACAACTACGGCCTGTTTTTAGAACAACAGCAAAAATTTTCTAAAGCCGAACAGATGTATCGCCGCGGCCTAGCCCTCGCCCCAGACAATGTGGATCTAAACTACGTCATGGCTTTGTTTTACTATAAACAAAAACGCAACAAAGAGGCACTTCCTTATGCCTTGAAACTTCTGGAGCTGATGCCTCAGAATTCTGCTTATCGAGAGCTGGTCCAGCAACTGCAGGTCCCTTAGGAGCGCAGCAGCCTAACTTTGCCACATATGAGCCAACAAATTCGCGTCACTTTTCCGGATGGAAGCCAGCGAAGTTTTCCCGCCGGCATCACGCCGCTGGAAATAGCGGCTGCCATCAGCCCGTCGTTGGCCAAAAAAGTGTTGGTTGCCCGCATTGATGATACGGTCCGTGATGCCTTTACTCCCTTGCATCATGACGTTACCCTTCGCTTACTAACCTGGGACGATCCCGAGGGCAAAGCCGCTTTCTGGCACTCATCAGCTCATTTATTGGCTGAAGCCCTTGAAGCTCTTTACCCCGGCATCAAATTCGGCTATGGCCCCCCCATCGAACAAGGCTTTTATTATGACGTGGACCTGGGCAGCCGTCGCCTCACCGAAGCCGATCTGGAAGTCATCGAAAAAAAGATGGCCGAGCTGGCGGCTCAAAACAATAACTACGTTCGAATAGACATCAGCAAATCCGAAGCCCTCAAATACTTTGAACAAAAAGGCGATCCGTATAAGGTCGAAACCATTCTTGAGCTCAACGATGGCGAAATCTCCTTCTATCGGCAAGGCAACTTCGTTGATTTATGCCGCGGCCCGCATATTCCTTCCACCGGCTACATTAAAGCCATTAAGTTGACCAACATTGCCGGTGCCTATTGGAAAGGAGATGCAAAAAACAAGCAGCTTACCCGCATTTACGGCATCTCTTTTCCCAAGCAAAAAGATCTGGACGACTTCCTGCACATGCAGGAATTGGCACGGCAGCGCGACCACCGAAAATTGGGCAAAGAACTCGGCATCTTCATCTTCGACGACGATGTAGGACCTGGCCTTCCGCTCTGGCTTCCTAATGGCGGCGTACTGATCGAGCAATTGGAAAAATTGGCAAAAAAAACCGAAGAAGAAGCCGGCTACGTGCGCGTCCGCACGCCTCATATCGCCAAAGAAAGCATGTACCTGACCAGCGGGCACCTGCCTTACTACCAGGATAGCATGTTCCCCCCCATGGAGCTGGAAGGCATTCGTTATTACCTCAAAGCCATGAACTGCCCGCATCATCACAAAATTTATGCTGCCGAACCGCGGAGCTATCGCGATCTGCCGCTGCGCATTGCCGAGTACGGCACCGTTTACCGCTACGAACAAAGCGGAGAGCTGTTCGGCCTGATGCGCGTCCGCTGCATGAACATGAACGATGCGCATATTTATTGCACCGAAGACCAATTTGCCGAAGAATTTCGCGCCGTCAACGAGATGTATCTACGGTATTTCAAGATTTTTGGAATAGAAAAATATGTAATGCGTTTTAGCACCCACGACCCCGCCAAGCGCGGTCAGAAATACTTAGACCTGCCCGAATTGTGGCAAAAAACCGAGGATATGGTGCGGCGGGTTCTGATTGAAAGCAAAATCCCCTTTGTGGAAGTACCCGACGAAGCAGCCTTTTACGGACCCAAGGTGGATGTCCAGATTTGGAGCGTCATCGGCAGAGAGTTTACCCTGGCCACCAACCAGGTTGACTTTGGCCAGCCCCTCCGTTTTGGCCTCACCTACATCGATCGGAACAACCAGCCTCAAACCCCAATCGTAATTCATCGGGCTCCCTTGGGCACGCACGAACGGTTCATCGGTTTTCTCATCGAACACTATGCCGGCAGCTTCCCTTTATGGCTGGCCCCCGTCCAAGTTGCCGTGTTGCCTGTCGCCGACCGCCACCTTGAATATGCTCAAAAGGTATTGCATCAGCTTAAACAAAAACGGCTTCGTGTCCAACTGTTAGGCAGCGATGAAAAAATAGGAAAGCGAATACGCACCGCTGAAATCGCTAAAATTCCTTATATGTTTATCGTAGGCGATCGAGAAGCTGCTGATGGAACGGTCTCGGTGCGCCAGCATGGTAAAGGTGACTTAGGCAGTATGGCAACAGATGCCATCATTGACCAGCTCGTAAAGCAAAGAGCTGAAGTATTGGGTGATTAAGCCTGTTGACGATGATTCAGTACATTTGCTTTGTAGTTGGTTTAAGCCACGTGAAGAAGCTTAGGTTTTCATCATCCGTATAGGGGATGGCTCGCACAGCTTTGTGGATATCCCTTGTTTTGCTCTTGGGCCCGATTTCAGCATGGTGCCAAACCAACGTGGGAGGAACCCTCACGACCAATACGATCTGGAGCTCAAGCGGAAGTCCTTACATTGTTCAAGATGACATCATCATCAGTCAGGGGGTTCAATTGCTCATTGATGCTGGAGTAGAAGTTCGGTTTAAGAAAGGGCGCTCCATAATCGTGCATGGTTTGTTGCGCGCCGTGGGCACCTCTGACAAAATCATCTCGCTGAAACCCGATACGAGCAATCCCAATGATTTTTGGTGGGCAGGCATATACTTCTCTTCCACCGCTACCCCCTACAACTTCAACACACAGCAAGGCTGCTTGCTCAAATATTGCCGCATCAGCTACGCCGGTCAGCCTAATCTGTTTGTGGACCCCTCCGGCCAAACCGCCTTCACCGCCTATGCCCTGGTCAGCCTGGGGGTGCTAAATTGTACGATCGAGTATAGTGCCTGTGGCATCAATGCTTCCGGCGGGTCGCAAGTCACCCACAACAAGTTTTTATTCAACACCGCCGATCTGTTCACCGGTCATCTGATCAGGTTAGGTCAAAACTCAGCCATTGCTTACAACCTCTTTTATCAAAACGCTGTGGCCACCGCCGACGGTATGTTGAACATCGCAAAAAATATTAAAATTTTTAATAATTTATTCATCGCCAACGGTTTTGTTGATTTTTATCCCTCGTTCATTTTTGAGGATTCCAGTCTGTTCTATTCCAATACTTTCATCGACAATGCCCTACTTACCCTCGATGTGCAAGGAGCGATTGTGCACCACAACACCTTCGCTCGCAACCAGACCGGATTGCACTTCGTCAAACTGAACACCTGCTCCCCTGCATTCTGGGGCAATAACATCGGAGAAAACGCTTCGCTGATCCCAGGGAGCACTCCCACGGTTTGGGCCTCCGAAGGTACCGATACCGCCTTACTGACGATGAATTTTTGGAATGAAAACGACAGTGCAGCCATCGCTGGCCGAATTACCGACTACTCTGATGATATTGACCTTTGTCTGGTTCAATTCACCCCCTTTTCTCTTACACCCGACACCCTTGCCCCCCTGTTTCCACCCAACAAAGTGCGTAAGGGCATCAACTGGCTCAACGGAAATACATATGTAACTTGGGAACACAATACCGAAGCCGACCTGAAAGGCTACAACGTGTACTTCTATAACTTCTCGGGATATTCGTTCTCCAGCAAAGTGACCGCCGGCCTGATTAATTACATCGAATTGCCGGGCGTCAGTCCCTTAACCGACATCGCGGTTACTGCTTTTGATCATGGGGCCGACGGATCCAACGACCAATACGAGGGTCATGAAAGTTGGTTCACACTGGCCGAAGCAGATAGCACGGTGGGTGCTGCCTCAGACCCTTCGCCTCAACTAACTATTTTCCCCAACCCCACCAGCGGTTGGGTCACGCTGTCAGGGGCGTTTGCAGCACCAACATGGGTCGAAGTTTACAACATGGCCGGCCAGCAAATCGCTGGGCTGCAGCTGAACAACACGTCCAGACTTCACTTGCCACATAACGGCATTTTTTATGCATGCTTTTTTTGCCCTATGGGAATTCCCTCATGCCATAAAATCGTGGTGATTGACCATCCCAAGAACCCATGATCGATGCTCGAACTGCACGGTGTACCGTCACGATAAATTTCAGTTCATTAAATACTTTTTACCTTGAGTAATAACCTGCGTCGTCCGCCACGAAAAGAGCCTGAACACCGAATCAACCACATGATCACGGCACCTATGGTGCGCCTGGTCGGTGACAACGTTGTCAATTCTATTTATCCTATCCGAGAAGCCCGCCGGCTGGCCGAGGAATTGGGTGTGGATCTGGTCGAAATCGCTCCTCATGCCGACCCACCGGTATGCCGCCTGATCGATTATAATAAATTTTTATACGATAGAAAGAAGAAGGAAAAAGAAATCAAAGCCCGCCAGGTCAAGCAGGTTACCAAAGAAATTCGATTTACCCCCAACACCGACGACCACGACTTTGAGTTTAAAAGCCGGCATGCAGAAAAATTCCTGCAAGAAGGGGCTCGCGTGAAAGCTTATGTTCAGTTCCGTGGCCGTATGATTGCCTTCAAAGAACGTGGCGAGTTGCTGTTGCTCCAGTTTATTGAACGGCTTAAAGACCACGGTCGGCCGGAAGGCGATATCCGCATGGAAGGCAACCGCATGTGGGTGATGCTGATCCCCAAACCCAAAAAATAGCGTCCGGCTTTAGCTTGGGCAGTTAACAGCGCAGCGCTATCTTTGCCGCTCTTCAAAAAAGGCGCCTATGCCCAAAATGAAAACCAACTCGAGTGCAAAAAAGCGATTTTCCGTTACGGCAACCGGAAAAATCCTTCGTAAGCGGGCTTTCAAGCGCCACATCTTAACTAAAAAAGCACATGACCGTAAAAAGCGGCTCAGTCGCGAGGTGCTGGTCACGGGTGGCGATCGCGACCGGGTACGCAAAATGTTGTTGGTTTGACTTTACTGTTCACTTAACGTTTAAGTGTTAAACCTATGCCCCGTTCCGTAAACAACGTGGCCAGCCGCCGGCGGCGAAAGAAAATCATCCGCCAGGCCAAAGGCTATTTCAGCAAGCGTAAAAATGTTTATACGGTAGCCAAGAACGCCGTAGAAAAAGGCATGCAGTATGCCTATGTGGGCCGTAAACAGAAAAAGCGCGATTACCGCTATTTGTGGATCGCCCGTATTAATGCGGCAGCGCGCTTGAATGGCCTCAGCTACTCCCGCCTCATGGATAAACTCCGAAAAGCCAACATTTCGCTTAACCGAAAGGCGCTTGCCGACATGGCAATGAACGACCCCAAGGCGTTCTCATCGTTGGTGGCCAGTATCAGCTGATCTCAGCGTTCAGCGCACGCCATGCTGAGCTGCATCTTTTAAGGCCGCAATCAGCTTATCCAGTTCGTACAGTTGCGTGTACACGTGCGGGGTGATGCGCACGCAATGGATGTTTTCCCACTCGATGGCAACAGTATGAATCTTGTACTTATTAAATAAAAATGCATCTAAATCGGTAGGTTTAATCCCGTCGATCGAAACGCCGGCCAAAGCGCAAGAATATTGCGGATGTAGTGAAGTGTGCAGCCTTATGCCGGGGATTTCTTTTACCCTTTGGCACCAATAGTCTTTCAGATAACGCAGTCGTGCTTCTTTGACTTCTGAACCGATGGCCAGATGAAAATCCAGAGCATAACCGATGGCTTGCTCGGCAGGGAACGAGCGAGTGCCTTGTGCCTCAAACTTGCGAACGTCGTCGCTGCGTGGATCCGTATTAGCCATGAGCGGCCATAGCGAAGCAATGCGCTCTTTCTTTACCCACAACAGTCCGGTTCCAAAAGGGGCACACAACCATTTGTGCAAGCTGGTACCCCAATAATCGCAACCCAAATCGGGGATGCGAAAACGGATGTGCGCAAAGGCATGAGCTGAGTCGCTGATCACCTGCACCTGAGGATTCCTCTTTCGGACGGCATCCGCAATAGCGCGCACAGGCAAAATCTGACCGTTCCAATTGATGAGGTGTGTGATGTGAACGACTTTGGTGCGCTCGGTGACCTTTTCCGCATAGGATCGCACCAGGTAAGATTCATCTTCCGAAGGAAGCTCTAAGTTTACCCATACCAGTCGGATGCCTTCACGCAGCTCGCGTTGCTTCCACATGTTGATCATATTGGGGTAATCTTGACGGCTTAGGATCACCTCGTCGCCGGCGTTCAGATCAATGCCGTTGATGCAGATGGCGAGGGCTTCCGTCGCATTCCGACAGATGGCCAGCTCTTCCGGAGAACAGCCGGCCAACTCGGCCAGACGTTGCCGCAGAGGCTCACGACCCATGTCCAATGTTCGCCACATGTAATAGGTGGGTGCTTCATTGCTCCATTGAATGTACTTGTATTGCATCTCCTGCACGTGCTTGGGCTGCGGACTCACACCCCCGTTGTTCAGATTGATCAGGGTGGGTGATACCGTAAACGCCTGGCGGATTAAAGCCCAGTAGGATTCATCGCGCGCCACCTCTGCGGGCGACATCAGGCGGCGGGCATAAGTGGCTGCAGCAACTCTGTTGGCGGTGATGCGCCCACTCCATGCCGGCAATCCAAGGGCGGCCAAGGCTACACTGCTGTGTTTTAAAAAGCTTCTCCGCGAAACCATTATCACATTTTTTCTAAAGTGAATGTAGCAAGAATAAGCCTTCCTTTGTCGGAAGGTTGCGGGTCAGGTATCTTTAGCCGTCATGCTTCCCCCTTATTCGCCGCTGGCCCGTCATTGGTTGCTGGAACGCGACATGGTGTTTTTAAATCACGGTTCTTTCGGCGCCTGCCCTCGACCCATTCTAAAAAAACAGATGAAATACCGCGCAGCCATGGAGCGACAACCGGTGCGCTTTATGGTGCGGGAATTGGAGTCTTTGGTGTGGCAAGCCAAGCAAGCGTTAGGTGTCTTTATCGGTGCTGCCGCCTCTGATGTGCTTTTGGTGCCCAACACCACATATGCTTTAAATATTGTTTTGCATTCGCTTACGTTCGAGCCCGGCGATGAGCTGCTTACCACCACACACGCCTATGGCGCTTGCCTACACGCCCTGCAAAGGAAAGCGCAGCAATGCGGAGCCCGCCTTGTCATGGCTGATGTTCCCTTTCCGATTTCGGATCCAGCCGAAGTCGTGGAAGCCATCCGACGTGCCCTTTCACCGCGAACCCGGTTAGCAGTCATTGACCATATCTCTTCACCCACCGCATTGGTGTTTCCTATTAAAGCAATCGTAGAGGTGTTGGCAAAAGCCGGTGTTGATTGCTTTGTTGACGGTGCTCATGCCCCCGGTCACGTGACCTTAAACGTAAGCGACATCGGAGCAGCCTATTATGCGGGTAATGCGCACAAATGGCTCTGCACTCCTAAGGGATCGGCTTTTCTTTTTGTCCGGCGCGACCGTCAACATTTGATCCGACCCATGGTAACGAGTCATCGCTACGATGCGCCCACAGTAAGCGAAAGGCAATGGTCAGCTGCTTTCTTTTGGTCGGGCACTTATGACTATTCCCCATGGCTATGTATTGTTGATGCCCTGCAGTGGTTACCAACCTTAAAAGGAACTATTTCCGCACTCCTCGACCATAACCACAAGCTGTGCCTCACTGCGGTTCAATGCATATGCCAACAAACAGACCGACCGCCTTCTGCACCGGCATCCATGCTGGGGTGTATGGCTGCCCTGGTCCTGGGCCCGGCGCAAAAGCCCCCCTTTTCGTTTAATTACCTGCATCCCTTGCAAAATGCCTTGTGGGAACAATACCGCACGGAAGTGCCGGTATACGTTTGGGGAAATCCTCCTCAACTCCTCTGTCGCATTTCTGCCTATTGCTACAACAGCCCGGAGCAATACGAATATATGGCCAAGGCCTTGGTAAGGCTGCTGCCACACTACGTAGGCTGCCGAACGATGTAGAATGGATTGGCTTGCGCCGTAGGGACCACTGTCAACTCATTAATACAGACGTGTTTTGGTAGGTGAGCACAAAACCAAACCAATTCGGCAATATCGGCGGGCCGAAGGGGTTGCAGACCCTCGTAAACACGCCGTGCCCGCTCCTGATCTCCCTTGAAGCGAACCAAAGAAAATTCCGTTTCTGCCAAGCCCGGTTGAATGTTGGTAACCCGAAAACCATAAGAGAGTAAATCGATACGCATGGCTTCCGACAAGGCTGCAACCGCCGCCTTGGTGGCACAATACACATTACCTTTTTCATAAATATATTTTCCCGCTACCGATCCTATATTGAAAATATAGGGCGCCGATGATTGCTTCAGCAAGGGCAACACCTGCTGCGTTACATACAATAACCCTTTAATGTTGGTGTCGATCATTTGTTCCCAATCGTCGACATTCCCTTGATCGATGGGATCCAGTCCTGCGGCTAAGCCCGCATTGTTAACCAATATATCCACCACTTCCATCTGTTGTGCCAGTTGCTCGAGGGCCTGTCGTACTGCTTTGCGCTGCCGCACATCGAAGCACAGCGAAATGACCTTTACCCCCTGTTCACGTAAGGTGGCCGCCATGGTCTCGAGCCGTTGTATTCGCCGGCCACACAAAACCAACTGATAACCTCCGGCACCAAACCGATGCGCTATGGCCTGGCCAAATCCCGAAGTCGCTCCTGTAATCAGTATCGTTTTCATAGGCGATAGAAACCCTACCCAATGATGCGCTCAATATGATCAGCCAGATCGGCAGCCCAAAGGTGATATTGCCGCCCGTCGGGATGTAAGCCATCGCCCGTAACCCACTCGGCATACAGGCGGCTGTACGGGGTTATGTGAAGGTAGTTAGCGCCTGCTGCCAGGGCTTCTTCGGCATTCACCTGATTGAACGCATCAATTTCGCCGGCGATTTGCACGCGATTTCGCCCGGCTGCATAGGGAGTTGCCCCCCAGTCAGGGATGGACAATACGATCACCCGTCGAGCCGAACCGCCGGCAAAACCAATAGCCTTGTGCAATAATTCTTTGAACTGCTGCCGGTATTCATTCAAACTCCTGCCTCTGTATTGATTGTTGACGCCTATGAGTAAAGTGACCACGTCATATGGTGGATCGAGTACAGCGGTCTCCAAAGCCCGTAGCAGCTCATCGGTAGTCCAGCCCGTAGTGGCGACGATATGCGGGGGGGAAAAAATAATTCCCCTTTGTTTTAACAGCGCAACAGCCTGCTCAGGAAAACGCTCGTGAGCCGGTACTCCTTCGCCAATAGTGTACGAGTCGCCCAGGCACAACAGCCGTAAAGATTTTTCCTCGGTTTCCATCATTCCGACCTGAAAGATCGCAAGTCCTCTGTCCATAATCCAAGAGATCGAGGCATCCACATTCACACCCTTGCGGTACGCAGGGCTACCAATGCATTTAGTCTAAGAGTTGGATTTTTTGAATTAAAAATTCTTTCTCATTTCCGAAAAGACAGTAATAAAGCCCTGCAGCGCCTTGGGCAGACTTAAGATCAATCGGAATCTGATGCCTTCCGGCTTTTAACCACCGATTGCGGAATTCACACCAGGCAGGTTGGCCTGTAACGTGATATATGGATAACGTGTAATAGCCCGACTCATCTATTTCTACAGGTAGGATGGCGCTGCCGCTGGTAGGATTGGGATAGCTGTGGCCCATGCGAAACGACAGCAGATGCGGTTGTTGTGCAGGTACGGACGTTGCCACATCAAAAACGGCAGCCCAAATGCTGGTACTGAGGCCATCCATTCGGGTCCAAATAGCAGCTACTTTGCCGTTGTGTGCGCTTATATTGGTATAATCTCCAAAAAACACTAACGCTGAGGGTTTGAATGAACTATTGCTGATTTTCTGGTTGGTGAAAGTTTCTCCGCCATCGGTAGAAACAGCCAAATACACGTCCGTCTGTTGATTGCTGTGCTCACGACGATCGTAAAAGACGATGTAGATATGTCCGGTTACTTGGTCAATGTCCATCCAACTGAAAAACTGATGCCGCTCTGTGGTGTCGTCGTTTACACGCAGCGGGGTGGACCAAGTCAACCCGCCGTCGGTGGATTTGCTGATGAATACATCGGTATTATGAGTTCCGTTGCGCTGATCTGTCCAGTTAACGTAAATAGTGCCGTGAAAAGGGCCACCGCTGAGGTCACATTTGGTTACAGGCAAGCCATTGCAGCGATAAATGCCGGGGATCTTGTAATCCCAGCCGCCGGGTTGTTCACTGATGACAATGTCGTGATCCAACCAAGTAATGCCTCCATCTAAGGAGCGATCAAAATAAATTGTGTCGCGGTTCGACCAGGCCACATAGATTTCACCGTTGGGTCCTACGGCCGGCACTGCGCCCTCAGCCGTGTCATCGCTGTCAATGCAGTTGCCGGCCACCTTGTTGATGCGCACTGCAGGACTCCACGTCAGCCCTCCATCCAAGGAGCGGGAAAACAGAATCACACTGCTATCGTTGGGGTCGTTAGACCCGTAATCGTCAAACTGCGTCCAGGTGACATAAATAGCATTGGTGGCCGGGTCTACCACAGCCCATTCTTTATCCTGCGCCTTGGCCCCATTTAGCCCCATATACGTGCCATTCGTCCACGTGAGGCCACCGTCTGTGGATTTTTGGCATACAATACGGTCAATCCAGTTGCCGTTGGGTGGATTACTCAAATGAAAAAAATAAAAATGTCCGGCTGTGTCAGAAACGATACATGGATCACCCCAAACGCCGTAGCTAGACGACAAGGTGTTTTGTTGCCAGCTAAGGCCGCCGTCAAACGACACATAGACATTATTCAGATTTGCACCGGCCACCAGATGCTGTGTGTTTTTCGGATTGATCCAGATGGCGGGTTCATTAGGATCACCCGTGCCATCGATCATAACATTCATAATCTGAGCCCTGAGGGTTGCCGTCGTCATCAGAAGCAACAAAAGAAACTTTTGATTCAATGTCATTTTGAAAACACTTAAGGAAAACAATGTTTGATTTATCCCGATGATTTACAAACCCCAAGGCAATTTTCCTTTTGGATACTTTACGGTAAAGCCAAACTCTACTTGCTGCTCTTCAGCAGGTCTGAGGCCGAGCAGCCAGGTGAGCTGGCCGGTTTCGTTGTTGAGCTGCGCTCCTCCGGAATCGTCCAACGTTACTTCAATCTTACTTTGCCGCGATACGGGAATCTGATCGATGAGCTCCAGGGTGATGGCTTCTTTGCGATTATTGCGTGCCGACAGGCGATAGCGCATGGATTTGCGTGCCTGATCGCCAAACGTCGTGGTCTTGGTAAATTCCTTTACAATTTCGCGTTTTACTATGATGTTGCGGTCGCGACCCAGGGATACACTGAGTGTATCTCCGGTTTCGGCAGGATTAACGTGTGTTTGCCCCACAAATGCGCCTTCAAAAAACACGTTGGCCATTCCGGGTAGCAAGTTCAGGTTTTCCCAGCCGCTGATGGCCGCTTTCAGGAACACATCATCGTCCAGTTTTGGAATGCAATAGTAGCGGTACATCGCGGGCAACTGATAGTCCTGCACCGAAACCAGTTGCGGTTTGCCGCCCGACACTATGGTGTATGGCAGCGATATATCAAACTCTACGGCCAGTTGCATCTGACGCACGAGGGTATAATCTGCCGCTGTTTTGGAATAGGCCTCTTCCATCAGGGTTGGGGCCGACTGAATTTCCGCCCGATTTTTTCCCTGCGTGATCTGCACTTCCCGCGGCAAAACGGGTTGATAAAAATCCAGATACCACGGATACAGCGTGGGTCCGGTAGCACCGACGGCAGGATTGCCGGTAGAAAGCTTCAGACGCACATCACTCCAGTCAATACCGGTATTCTGGTGAACGGATGCTTTATAGGAAACCTGAACCGGCGAAGTCACGTCTTTGACCCGCAGGTCATACACCGGCGTCCAGCCGGCATCGTTGGCCACCAGGGTTAGCGTAAACCGCACCGATCGCGCCGAGGGACTGATCACGGCCACCACCACTTGACCGGAAGGCTGTTGCACCTTTTGGTTCAGTTCACCTAACTGTTGCTGCAATCGCAGCAAGCGCTCCGACGCCTTTTTTTCCTTTTCTTCCAGATCCAGACGCTGGCGACTGAGTTCGCTCATGCGCTGATTATAATAGTCGTAAATACGGCTGAGTTGTTCTAACTGAACGCCGGTATTTTCACCGCCCACTTCACGGTTGGATTGCAGCAATTCCATAAGTCCCTTGACCACCTCCTTTTGCCCTTGCAACTGCCGCACCTGGTGTGTCATCAGTTCTACAGAGTCGCGCAGCTTGCGAACCGCCGGATGATCTTCGGGTGATTTCAAAAAGTTCAGCGAAAAAGAAGCCGATAACAACGTAATGTCGCTGCCTGCCGACACCTGAACACTAGAAGGGTTTACGTTGCGGGGCAAATCGGTAAACACTACTTCACTGGAGCCGGCGGCAATGGAGGCAACACCTTCAAATTGAAGTTCGGCCTGCTGCAGATAAACGGTTGCGGCTTTGAGTGTCGGACGTACAGCCACCTGCTGCTGACCCCAGGCGCTATCTAAGCCGAAAAACAGCGCTCCGCCAACCACAAGAAAAACGATTGCTTTATTTATCATGAGAATGGGATTGTTCTATCCAAGCATAACTAACGAAGGCTACAAAAATCCATTGTCAGGCAAGCACTTGATCTTCCATCACGGCCGGCATGGGGCGGTAGTTGTATTGTTGATCACGCAGCCGCGGCTCAAAACCGGCTTCCCGGATCGCCTGTTGAATG
>JANWWJ010000022.1 GCA_025056305.1 Chitinophagales bacterium
CAGCGCTGTGCCCGGACGGCCCGTGCCGTCATCACCGTAAATAACCAATTGGTAATTCGTTGCCGTAACGGTATTGAAATCCACCTGCACTTCATTGATCAGCACCGGCGCATTGGTCGTGAATTTGCCGCAAAACTCACCTGTACCTCCGGTGTAGCCTACCCCTCCGGAGTTGACTGTTCCCGGATAGCGGTAAGAGAAAGTGTTTGCCGTAATCTCCTGAGTCATACTCAGGTTGTTACTGACGTCGTCATCTGTACTGCTGATCGTCACGGTTTGCGTCCCGGTGTTGGTAGGGGTAAAACCTGCAAACGTGACGGTAGTGCTGGCGCAGGGAGCCAAAGAGGCGATGGTTTGTACATCGCTAAAGGAGTTAGCGCCCGAGATCGTAAGACTTACAGGCCAGTTGACTAAGGTGTTGGTGCCCACATTGGTGACGCGCGCCTGAATCTGATGGCCACTGGTAAACACGTTGGGCAATTTTCCTAACGTATAAATCAGATCCACTTTCAAATCATTAGGAAATCCAGCGGGAATCAGTCCGGTAGTAGGCCGGAAAGCCGAAACAGTCAACGTGGCCGTAGTCGGGCAAGGTGAAGTTGCTGTGCTTTGGGCGCCGTACAAGGTATTGGCTACGCTGGCAAAGCAGGCTACCACGGTTGAAGTTGAGGTTGGACCACTGCAATTAATCCATTCAAAGGCTATGTACAGCCCGCCTCCGGTGTAGATGAACGGACTGCCCCCGCTGAACGTGACAGTCCATTTACCCAAAACCGCCGGAATAGTCGTAGTGGCATCGTGTACCTTGGTCATAGTTGCAATGGCCGTGGACCATGTGCTGCTTTTCAGGTTAGTGACATCGGAAGTGTTTTCCATGTAAATTCTTAATGTGCCCGTTGTGGCAATGGAAGGAGCCGTGGAAAACTCCCATTCGATACCGCCAATTTGTTGACCAACAAGACCGGGAGCTACGGCCATTTCACTGGCAGTGATAATGTAATGGGTGCGAATAGAACGCCAATTGCCGTTTGGCGCGCGGCCATTGCCGCTGGTACCGTTAAAAATGGTCAATATGCCTTGCGGGCATACAGCCAGCGCTTCAGAGGTCAACACGCTTGTAGTAAGCAGTGCCAAACCCAGCTTGTGGAAAAACTTTCTCATGTGATTTGGTTTTTAGAAAATGGGGTATGCGTCCGTAAATGTAACAATTCTTATTTGTTCCAATTCAAAAAAAATTTCAATACTCCGAGGCAAACAGCAGATTTAGGTCGGTATATTTTAACTGAAAGCGCTCACTGAGATGTTGGTTGGTAAGCATGCCCCGGTATAGATATACACCGTTTCGTAAATGTTTATGGCTGCCCAAAAGGCGTTCAAATCCCCCGGCCAGCCCCGCTTCCAGCAACATGGGGGTGAGCACATTGCTAATGGCTTGCGATGCGGTACGCGGCACCCGAGATGCTATGTTGGGAACACAATAGTGTAACACATCATATTTTTTGAAGACAGGCTTGCGGTGTGTGGTTACCTGCGAACTCTCAAAGCAGCCTCCCTGGTCAATGCTTACATCTATGATGACGGAACCGGGTTTCATCTGCGCCACCATTTCCTCTGTCACCACCACTGGAGTTCTTCCCGACTTTGAATGAATGGCCCCAATGGCCACATCGGCTTCACGCAAAGCATCCACCAAAATATCGGCGGCAATTACTGAAGTGTACAAGCGGGCGCCGATGTTGCGCTGCAGGCGTTTGAGCTTATAGATGTTGTTGTCAAAAACTTTTACTTGAGCACCCATAGCCAGGGCAGCTCGCGCCGCAAACTCGCCTACGGTGCCGGCTCCCAAAATGAGCACACTGGCCGGGGGCACGCCCGCAATACCCCCGAGCAAGATGCCTTTGCCCATGTGAGGATGGCTGAGCAATTCAGCGGCAATGAAAATGCAGGCACTACCGGCTATTTCGCTCATGGCTGATACTATAGGGAATGTGTCCGACTCGTCGCGGAAATATTCAAATGCTACGGCAGTAATTTTTCGCTGCTGGCACGCTTCTAAAAATTCCCGGTTCAGGGTGGGCAGGTGCAAAGCAGAAATCAACAGCCGGTTGGGCGGTAATAACCTTAAGGCCTCGGCATTCAAAGGGGCTGTCTTCAAGATGACTGAGGCTTGGTAAACTTCCTGAACGTCGGAGACGATTTCGGCACCGGCTTCTGCATATTCCGCATCACTCAGCCGCGAACCTTGTCCTGCCCCGGATTGCACCAGTACGCGATGCCCGTGTTCGGTTAGCACCTTGACGCTTTCGGGTGTGAGGGCAATACGCTTTTCTTCAATCTGATCTTCCTTGGGCAACCCTATTACCTGACGCGTCACGCGCTGCTGCACCTCTGCAGGCTGCTCTTTGGTAATTAGTTCGGTACTGGCTTTGAGTTCTTCCGAAACCCGAACGTGCGGACTCATGGACTTGATGAAGTTACGACAATGTGCCGTTTATCGGGGCCGTGAGCTTCGATATAAATGTGCATGGTGTCGGCCGGCAATAAGTCAGAAAGTAATTCCGGCCATTCGATAAAACAATAGTGCCCCGACTCCAGGCATTCCTGAACGCCAGCGGCTAGGGCTTCTTCAGCCGAAGTCAGGCGATAAAGGTCAATATGATAAACCGGATCCCTGCCGTATTCATGAATAATAGTAAATGACGGACTCAGCACGCGATCGCCGATGTTTAGGTGCTTGCAAAAGGCTTTTACTAACGTTGTTTTTCCTGCGCCCAAATCGCCGTGCAAAGCAAATACCTTGCTCTTGCCGGCAGCCTGCAGGATTTGTGCAGCGATAGCCGGCAAGTCGGCCTCCTGTACATCAGGCCATTGCTGCATCATGAAGCATGATCAGTTTCGGCCACTTTGTGCGGATAGCAATTTCCCGAGTTGACTCAAAAACCAATCAGGATCGTCGAGCATGATGAAATGCCGCGACTGGTCGTGCACGCTGAATTCGACAGCTCCGGCCAGCCGGTATTGATCTTGAAATATCGAAAGCAATGATGTGCGGACCGTGGGATCGACCAATCCGCCTGCGGCAATCAACACCAATACCGGAGCTTGCAAATATTGCAGCTGCTCACGCAAGTCTAACGTCATTAACTCAAACGTAGCTTTAGCCAATGTTGCGCGATCAGAGCTTTTCATCCAATGCACAAATTGTTGCTGGTGACGCACGTCATTAACGACAGTTGCAGCCCTTTGCCGCTGATACTGTTCGAACTGTTCATCCGTAAACATCAGGAGCTGCTGCTGGCGTCGTTTGGCTACCGGTGCTGCCATTTGAGCCGAAAGTTGAGGCTGTGTGGCCGCTGGTTGAAAAGGCAAGGCATTGACAACTAACAGACCGCCTATCAAATTGGGCTCCTGCGTTGCCATCCACAATGCTGCCAAAGCTCCATAACCATGGCCGATAAGCACAGGACGGTCTAATTGGCGTTCACGCACGTAAAAGGCCAGGTCATTTTTTATGTGTTCCAAAAGGTGATCCGATCCGGAGGGCTGGGTCCCGGCAAAGCCGGCAATCCATAATAGATGACAGGTATAATGTTTCTTAAGGCTGTCAACAAAGGGCGCATACACCGAGGGCGGACAACCCATGTCGGCGAGAAATATCAAATGGGGTCCCTGCCCTACTGTTTCTGCGGTGAAGCTTCCGGCCACATGCTGGGCACCTGATGGCCCAACCACACCGGTCAGCTCGCTTAGGACACACAGCAAAAACAATTTGCCTTTACGGCCCCCATTGAACATGGTGGCGAAGTTAACATGGCTGCATTGAGACAGATTTAAAAGGTGTTAGCTGTGTTTTTGAGAATTTTTCCCAGGTTTGAGGCCTTGTTCAGGGAAATACATCCATTGTTTCTGCTGCTGGCTTTCCTGGCTGAGGTTGCCGGAACGCTGGGGGGGTTCGGCTCGTCCGTATTCTTTGTTCCTGTGGCTGCACTTTACTTTACCATGCATACTGCATTGGGACTCACAGCGCTGTTTCACTTATTTAGCAATATCAGTAAGCTTGTTTTGTTTCGCTCGGGATTTCAGCCCTATCTGATGCTCTATTTAGGCCTGCCAGCCGTAGCGTGTGTTTTGGCCGGAGGTCTGCTGGCCGGAAAAGTTCCCGAAACTTGGTTGCAGAGGACGTTGGGCATTTTCTTGGTAATAAGCAGCTTGCTTTTACTCACGAACCGTCTGCAACTATCCCCCTATTCAAAAAAAACAACAATACTTGGAGGTGCGCTGTCGGGCTTGGCTGCCGGCCTGTTGGGAACCGGTGGCGCTATTCGCGGCCTCACCATGGCTTCCTTCAATCTGGAAAAAAGCACGTTTATAGCCACTTCGGCATTCATAGATCTGTGTGTGGATTTTACTCGAAGCGTCGTGTACTATTACAACGGTTTCATTAAAAAAGAATTAATAATTTACGTTCCCTTTCTTTTGTTGATCGCCCTGGGTGGAACCTACGTGGGTCAACGTATCCTTCGGCACATTCCGCAACACCGCTTCCGGCAGCTTTCTTTGTTGCTCGTTCTGGGAATCGGTATCTATACCCTGTGGCAAAGCTTCTGAGCAGCTAGGGCCTGCGGTTTGCTTACAGCAAGTCGGCCGGGCTGCTGCAAAAATGCTCAACCGAATTTAGGGCTACGGCTTAACCGACGAAACACCGATTCATACTGATCGGTAATATGCTCCCAGGTATAGCGTTCCAGAATACGGTTGCGCGATCGTTCTCGAAAAGACTGAGCTAATGCGGGATCGTTCTCTATCATACGGATCTTTTCGGCCAGATCGGCGGGGTCTTTTTTGAACAATAGGCCGTATTTGCCTTCGTCCAAAACCTCTCGGTTAAAGACGGTGTCCAAGGCAAGAATACAATTTCCATAGGCCAATCCCTTTAAAAGAGCAGGGTTGGTACCGCCAAACTCATGACCATGCAGATAGGCATAAGCATTGGCATGTAATTCTTTGATGAGCTCGGCATTGTCTATGTGACCCAAAAAACGCACGCGTTGCGGATCGGCAATGTGCCGCAAACGCTCCTCGTAAGGATTTTTGTAAACGGTTCCGCCGGCAATGGCCAGAATCCGTTGCGATTGGGACAGTTGAAAACCCTTGATGATGATCTCGGCATTATTGTCCGGCACCAGGCGACTGGCAATCAGGTAATAATTCATCGGCTCCAACCCTAAGGCACGTACCGCATCTGGATTTTCTGCATATTTCAGATCAGCACCATAGGCAATATCAACCGTATCACAGTTAAATTCTTTTTTGTAATAATCCTGCATTCCCTTGGCATCGGTAATCACGACGTGAAAAAACTTGGTTGCACACCATGCACCGAAATAGAAGTACTTTTTTCCCAACCAACTCCATTTAGGCCGCAGCCATTCCAATCCATCCACGTTGATGCAGCAGCGCTTTCCGAACAGCCGCAACAACAAGCCCCAAGGACCATTGGCGGCATTGCAGAACAAAACCACGTCGGCATCCGAGAAGATTACCGAAAAAGTAGAAAAAAATGAATGCGAAAATTGACTGGTGTTTTTGCCCTTAAGCGCCGGCAGATATTTCAATCGAATGCCCCGATATTCGGCGACTCTTTTTTCTGGTGGAAACATCGTGCGATGTGCATAAACGGTGACCTGATGCCCGCGCTGCACCAGCCGAACGCCCAACTCTTCGGCAAAGGTTTCGTACCCGCTGTAACCAGAGGGCACACCCCGAGTGCCCAGGATTGCAATCTTCATATGTCTGATGTGGCTCCGAAAGTAAACGTAACCGTCGGGGACGACGCAATGACTTCAGAACATTTCGCGTCTGGGGGTGCGGTTCGATCATCACGCGGCATAATGTCGCTTCAAAAATGAAACCAAAGCATCTTTCCAATGTGGCATGAAGTCCAACCCCAACTTCCTCAGATTGGCATTATCCAACACTGAGTAAAAAGGTCTTTTCACGACGGCAGGAAAATCTTTGACACTTGCCGGATACAGCGGCGTTTTGAGGTTGAGGGTTTCAAAAATGGTGCGCGCAAATTCATACCACGATACCTCCCCCTGGCACGTCATGTGATAGATACCGTAAGCGTCTGTTTCGACCAACGCCAGTGTGTTTCGGGCGATCTCGAGCGTAGGCGTGGGCGTAAGCACCTCATCGGTAACAACGCGTACCTCCGGCTTGGATGCTGCGGCCTGAATCATGTTCACCACGAAGTTGGTATGATTTTTTGCCCTGCACGGCACTTTGCCGTAAATACCGGATACTCGAATGATAAAGTATTGCTCACAATAGTTGCGGATGAATTGTTCGCCTGCATATTTGGTAATGGCATAGACACTTTGGGGCGCCACCGCATCCGTTTCTACATAAGGTTTTCCTTTGGTGCCGTCAAACACATAATCGGTGGAATATTGAACCAGCTTGAAGCCCAACTCAGCACTGAGTTTGGCCAGATTCAGCGAGCCGATACCGTTGACGCGAAAAGCCTGTTCCGGCTCACTTTCACATTTGGGTACGTTATGCGCAGCCGCAGTGCACAGCACTAAGTGCGCAGAAATTTCTTTTAATACCTGACGACTACCCTCCAAGTCGGTGATTTCGATCTCTGCATGAGTTAACGGCACCACTTCGTGCCGCTCGGCAAAAACTTCACATAGGTCGGTGCCCAACTGGCCATTAGCACCAATTACGGCTACTTTCATAAATATCTTTTTGATTCTTTACGAATATTTCACTTAAGCCAGCTGTTTAAAGACCAGAATGTTGTAGTAGTTGGGATTGTCGAAATCCCTGAATTTGTCCATATGTTCGATCAAGTCGTCAAGGATGGAGCGGACATCATGAGCCGGCTTAAAGCTAAGCACATGAATGGCTTTATCAACGCTGACCTTATAGTTGCGAAAATCCTGAATGTTTCGAATGATGAACCGAACCTTTTGCCCCAGTTTTTCTTCCACCGCTTCCTTCACATAGTCCGCCACTTCTCCTACCGTATAATTACCGCTTGCGATGTTGAAGACCCCGCTGATGGCAGGTGCTGCTTCGACGGCCCGTACATAAGCGCTGGCCGCATCCTGAATGGACAGAATAGGTCTCCAGATGGATGGATTGTTGATGATGATTTCACCTTGAGCCACAGCGGTTTTGAACATAGTGTTGACGATCAAATCCAGGCGCATCCGCGGTGAGTAACCGCTTACGGTTCCCTGTCGGAAGCAGATGACGGAAAAATCATCATCCTGCATAGCCATGACTGCTTGCTCTCCCTGAAGCTTGGAGATGCCATAGGGGTAGCTGGATACGGCTGGCTTCGTCTCGTCGTAAAGTTCGTTGACGGTGTATCCATAGACGCTACAGGATCCTGCGTAAATGAATCGCCTGACTTTTGCGCGTTTGGCCAAATACGCCAAATAAGCCGTGGCGGAGGCATTGTAAATAAAATTTTTTGCCGGCGAAAATTCTGCCATAGGATCGTTGGAGAGACCTGCCAGGAAGATCACCTGGTCGAATCCTTCCAAATCTTTTTCCTTCAGGTCAAAAATGTCTTTGCGTGCTACCGGAACCTCCGGCGGCAGGTGATTCCCAAACCACAACAGGTCAATGACACGAACATCATAGCCCCGATCCAACAGACGCGGGATCACCACCGAACCTATGTAACCTGCACCGCCAGCAATCAATATTTTCATATATTTTTTCACCTAATTTGTACTAGAAATCCTTTGTGTCGTACCGGAAATAATTGCTTTCTGGCCGCTGTATCCATTCGTGCAGCAGCGGCGCATTCTGATCTTTGAGCGAAAGAATGGGATCCTGGACGGGCCATTGCACTCCTATTTGCGGATCGTTCCAACGGATCCCGCCCTCTCCGTTTTGGTTGTAAATACCCGTACAGATGTATTGGATCTCGGCATAGTCACTGGTCACGGCGAAGCCGCGGGCAAAGCTGGCCGGGGCCCAAATCATCAAGTGATTGTCGGCCGAAACTTCGCGGCCATACCATTGGCCAAATGTAGGTGAGCCTTTGCGCAGATCAACAGCGACTAAAAATGCCGATCCTACGGTAACGCGCATCAGCTTGCCCATAGGGGGATCCCATTGGAAGTGCAAGCCCCGCACGACATTACGCACCGACCCGCTGTGGTTGTGTTGGACAAACTGATGCGGTAAACCCAGTTGTTTAAAAATGTCTTCCCGAAAGGTTTCTTTGAAAAAGCCGCGCTCATCACGAAATACTTCCGGCCTCAAGACCACAACACCTCCACTGAGATGCGTAGATTCAATTTCTATTTTCATGAAGAAAGAATTGCCGTCTTTAAGCGCCGGCAAAGATAGGTGCCCCTACCTCCAAAACAACAAACACATGGCATCAACAAGATCGGGTTAATGCAGGCCCGCGGCAGAGAGGTAACGCTCAGCATCCAAAGCAGCCATACAGCCACTTGCAGCCGCCGTAACCGCTTGGCGATAGACCTTATCCTGAACGTCGCCGGCAGCAAACACCCCTGCGATATTGGTACGAGTGCTGCCGGGTTGCGTCTTGATGTAACCTTGCTCATCGGTTTCTACCCAAGGTCGGAACGGCTCACTGTTAGGGGTGTGACCTATGGCTACAAAAAATCCTTTTACGGGAATGTCGTAAACCCGTCCGTTTTGCTTGTCGCGTACCCGTACTCCTTCCACCTGCTGAGCTCCGAGTACTTCGACAGTTTCGGTATTCCAATAGATCCGGATGTTTGGTGCATTGCGCACCCGTTGCTGCATGATTTGCGATGCACGCATGCGGTCGCTTCGGATCAGCATGTGGACCTGAGGGCATAGCTTGGAGAGGTATAATGCTTCTTCGCAGGCCGTGTCGCCCCCGCCAACCACAGCCACTTCCTGTCCGCGAAAGAAGTAGCCGTCGCAAACCGCACATGCGGAAACGCCGCTGCCGTGCAACCGTTTTTCCGACTCCAGCCCCAGCCATTTGGCCGAAGCTCCCGTAGCAATGATGATGCTGTGCGCACGGAACTCCTCCCCTTCCATAGTCCATACGCGCAAAGGATGCGAGCCGAAATCACTGCGGCTGATATGCTGCAATCGCATTTCAGTACCCATTCGCTCGGCCTGTTTGCGAAAATCATCCATCATGGCAGGTCCTTTTACGCCGTTGGGATAGCCGGGATAATTTTCAACATCTGTAGTAGTCATGAGCTGGCCACCTGGTTCTACGCCCTGAAACAACAGTGGCTGCAAGGCTGCCCGAGCGGCATAGATGGCTGCCGTATAACCCGCCGGCCCCGATCCGATGATGATGCATTTGTAAATGTCCGTGGAACCCATGGGCGCAAAACAATGCAATAAATAGGTCTCGTTGTAATACGTTAGTCACACAAGGGTGCTACCGCGGCACAATAAGCTGATGATAACTCGGTGCATAGCCTCCCCATATGCCCAATCCCCCTTCAATATTCGACTTGATGATCACCGGTGCGGCAAAAGGACTACCTTGCCCGCCCAGTTCAAACTCCAGGGTACGCCAAAACTCAAAATGTGCAGCGTCTATAGCACACCATTTTACGGTTATGGTATCACCTCGGTAAAACAAACCGTAATGCTCAAAAGTTTCAGGATTGTTGCGATCAACGCCTCGGTCTAAAGGGAAATCAAACGACTGCCCATTGACTAAATCATCTTCAAACACGGAGTTAAAGCCCGGCATAAAGGGCTCGGCATTGCGCTTGGTAAAATAACGTACGTAATTCTCGGGTTCAGGCGGATCGGTAAAGCGACACAACAGGCGCACCAGCGTATCACTTTCGGGCATAGTTTCCCACCACAAAGAATCCAAAGGCAAGGCTTTAGGGATTGATGTGACTGCCCGTAGGACTTTCCCCTCTACCTTGATCCGCAACTGATAGGTTTTGCCTTCTTGGCCCAAAAAACCAAAGCCAACATACACAGGTATGCTCACTCCTGCCGTGTCTATAAACACTTCCGCAAGGATTACGGAATCAGTACCATCAGAAACCACGATATGGGCACCCGAAACGAAATAGTTAGCGGCCGAATCCAAAATGAAATCGTCATAAAAGCTGGAACTGCGCGAAAGAAGTACCACAGGCGGACTACCGGTTTCTATGCGCCCTTCCACAACCAATTGCGTGGCAGAAGAGGGCAACTCAATGTCCAGTTCGCGGGTACACGAGGCCAGCAACCCCGCTGCTATTAGTAAATAAAATCTGATATTCAGAAACGAAAATTCCATGTCACACTGGGAATGATTGGAAATAAACTCACCTGTTTAGCCTTAATCGTAACGGTAGGATCGGTTAAAAAAATTCCTTCGTATTCATTGTATATAAAAAACACATTTTGTCGGTTGTAAACATTATAAATGCCGAATGTCCAATCCGACTGAATCGGTTTGCTTTTTTTACCGCGTAATGTGGCCGACACATCAAGCCGATGATAGGGGGGCAAGCGAAACCCGTTGAGTTCTTCGTAAAAAGTGATGACGTTGCCCTCGATAAAATACTTCTGCTTAGGCAAGGTGTAGGCAATACCGGTATTATAAACGAACTGGGCACCTATTTCCCAACGATCCGACAGCCGCGCCGTTGCCACCACTGCGAGGTTGTGCCGGCGATCAAAGCGATACGGAAACGGTCGCCCTTCGTTGAGCTCCGGAAAACGACGCCGCGTGTAGGATAAGGTGTAGCCTGCCCATCCCGTATAACGACCTGTTTTTTTGGCAACATACAATTCAAGGCCATAAGACCAGCCGTTGCCATAAACAAAATTTTCTTCGATCACCTCATTAACGCGAGGAGTGTACCCTTCACGAAACTCTATTTGATTGAGTAATTTCTTATAATAAATTTCTGCTGATGATTCCAACTGATTGTTCAGCCAATTGCGGAAATAGCCTAAGGCCCATTGGTGGCCGATTTGCGGCTTTACCAAAAGGCCGCTGGGCACCCACAGATCGGCAGGCAACGTGGTGCCGTTGTTGGTCACCAGATGTACATATTGCTGGTTAAGCGTGTACGAAGCTTTCAGCGCATCGTTGGCACCCAAACGGTAGCGCAGCAACAGGCGTGGCTCAGGGCTTCCATAGCTTTTTACAACCTGCCCTCGCTTGTACACCGTGCTGTCAACGACTTCACCGCTGAAAGCATCGTAGCGGTAGAGGGTGGCCGGACCTAATTGTTGAAACCATGAAAGCCGCATGCCTGCCGACATTCGCAAGCGCCTTGTCAGATCGTATTGCGTGTGAACATAAACGGCCCCTTCCTGCGCATAACGCTTGTCAACGCCTGCCGGATTAAAGGTCGTTTCGCCGCTGCGGCCTGATACACTTTGCGGTTGGAATACATGGTATGTGTATAACGCTCCAAATTGCCAATGATGATCGGCCGCAGGATAAAAGTCAAAATCAGCCTTCAGGTGAAAATCACGAATGCCACTACGCACTTCAAACTCCACCATTTCCTGATTGCCCGTTAAGCTGAACTGATAATCCGCATAGACGGCAGTAGCATTCATGAACAGTTTATCGGAAAACAAATGATTCCAACGCAAGGTAGTGGTGGTATTGCCCCAGGGAATGCTGAAGGAAATAAAGTCATCTTTAAACGAAAAGATGTCCCGACCAAAGTAACCGCTCAGATACAGTCGGTCTTTGTCCGAAAAACGATAGTTGAGTTTGGCATTCAGGTCATAGAAATAGTAGGCAGTTCCGGCAAAATCGGTTGTGTTCAGCCACGGCCGCAAGAGCACGTCAACATAGGTGCGTCGGCCTGAAACTATAAACGACGATCGGTCTTTTACCAGCGGCCCTTCCAGGGTGAGCCGTGAGGCAATCAATCCTATGCCACCAGTTCCGTGAAACTGGCGACTGTTGCCTTCTTTCATGGTAATGTCCAACACTGATGAGATACGGCCACCGTAGTTGGCCGGCATACCTTCTTTGAATAAGGTGGCCTGCAGTATGGCGTCGGAATTGAACACCGAAAAGAAACCCAGCAGATGGGATGCATTATACACGGTCGCCTCGTCAAGCAGGATCAAATTTTGGTCGGGTCCGCCCCCACGCACATAGTAGCCGGTAGAACCTTCCGTACCGCCTTGCACACCCGGCAACAGTTGAATCGTTTTTAACAGGTCTTGCTCTCCAAAGACGACGGGCAGGGTGCGCAGTTTTTCCATAGGAAGCTCAAAACGTCCCATTTCAGCTTGCACAATATTATCCTCGCTGCGTTCGCTGGTGACGATGAGTTCCTGCAATTGACGCGCCTGAGGCCTTAGCGAAACATTCAGCCTTAAGTCAGCTTTGAGTTGTACAGTGGTGTCGAGGCTTTCGTAGCCGAGGTAAGAAACGAGCAGCCGGTAGGTGCCGGGCACTACAGACAGGGAATAAAACCCATAATCGTTGCTATAGGTACCTACGGACGTTCCGACGATGGCAACGGTAGCAGCAGCCAATCTTTCTCCGCTGGCTGCATCCTGAATATAGCCACTAAGGGTTACTCGCTGCTGACCGGCAGCCAACATCGGTACGATCAAGACCGCAGCTGTGGCCAAACGCATGGATGCGGCAAAACTATGTTGCGAACCACGTTGAACAGGAAATGACGTCTCTCAGGTCGAGGCTTTGTAGCCGTTGGCCAACTTTCCTTCGCGCAGCAATACCTGCATGGTCAAGCGCCGAAATGCTTCAGACCGGCGCGACGAGTCTCCTATGCACACCAACCCCAGTTTACCGAACTGCGACAAGGCACCGATCAGGTGAAACATCACTCCTTGCTGCAACGAGCCATCGTATTGCAGTCGGTTTAGAATAGCAATGTGAATGAGGTCGTGCGATGTCAGACCGCGAAACCATTCGCTTTGGACATTGTCGCTGCTGAAGTAAAAGCGCTTCAACCCGTTTGCGGTATAATAGTCGCCGCTGTCCACATCGTAGGTGCCCCGCGTCAACCCGGTAAGCATGAGCAGGGGATGCGTGGTACCGCCTTTGCGAATGTTCAAGTCCAACGCATAATGCTTCCATCCTTCGGATGTGCGTACGGAGACAAAATCAAGACTGAAGCGCCCCCAAACGCCGGCATCTCGAAGCCCCTCGGCAACCTTTCGGCCCATGTAACCAATGTCGCGCGCATAGTCAGGATGTGCCGGAAAATAGGCCCCGAGGAATACCTGCTTGTCTCTGCCACCTAAAACCTGATCGTGAGTGGAGACCACTTCAATCTGACGTGTGGGCAAGATGCGGCATTGCACCGAGGGGGAACGTTTTTCTTCTCCCTCAATAAATTCTTCAACTATACCTCCCATATGACGAAACTTATATATAAATGTTTCGTAACTCAAATCAGCAGCAACCGGCTGCAATGCAGACGGCAACCACTGCGGCCACGACCACAGCTGCTGACAAGCACGCAGGTCAACGATGGCATTTCCATCTCCGGAAAAACCATCGTTGAGTTTAACGACCGCTCGACGTAAGCCACCTTTTTCTTGCTTGAGGCGGCACAGCGCCTCGGCTATATCTTGTTCGTCGCGCAAGTCTTCGTAGCCCAAGGGCACCGGCAATCCACAACGCCGCAGCAGCTTGCGGCCGCCGCTTTTGGTTCCTAAATGCAACAGGTCGGGGTCGCAACCAGAAATGGGCAGGCCTAAACGAACCGCCAACGTACGCTCCAAAGGGGACATGTTGAAACACGAGATATAGGCTGGATAGTTGTGTGGAATGCTTTCGCGAATGCGTTGCATCAGCAAAGGCCGCTCCAAAATCTTTTGCGTTAGCGGTTTGCTGCTCGGGTCGTCGCACGACAAAAGCGTCAGCCGCTGGCGGGCATGGTAACCGGTAATGCCCGGCAACAAATGCAAATAGTAATCCACAATAACCGGATCAATACGCATGCTGGTTACATAAACGATATGGGTCAGCGGCATGCGCAGAAACATTAACAAACACAAAAGACGTTCCTCATAGTACACATAACCATTAACCTTGGATAAGATTTCCTGATCGACCGATAAGCTGGGGATGATGACGATGCATTTCGGTGCTGAGATGTCGGTAAAGTAGCGATCGTACACCTGAGCAAACCACGATTGCAGCTCATGAAATCGCTGTCGTTCGGCATCGAGCAAACCATCGGCTATTGCCTGACCTGCAGCCGGACTCGGAGCAATTTGCGGTGACATGGACAAGCAGGCAAATTAACAACGAAAAAGCTGCTACAAACGACTTGACCTTGCTTATCAAGCGAAGCAGGCAGCGTCCAACTGTTATATTCGTTGCCCGTAGAAATGTTGCGCTCAACGTTATTGCTGTTGACGGCAGGTGCGATAGCCGCCGCACTTCATGCTGCCGACTATTGGAATGTAATCGCGATTGAGGCATGGCTCCTTCAAGCTTCTCGATGGCTGGTTATTGCTCTCCTCTTTTGGTGGGGCTGGTACCGCCGTTCACTGACTTCGTGGATTTTGATTTTCCTGGTAGCTGGCTTTGAATTTGGGTACAGCTTTCCGCAAACCGGACAACAGTTGAAAATTCTCAGCGACATCTTTTTGCGTCTCATCAAGACCATCATTGCCCCTTTGTTGTTTGGCACGCTGGTGTCGGGCATTGCCGGCCATGGCAATCTAAAGCAGGTGGGCCGCATGGGCTGGAAGTCCATCCTTTACTTCGAAATAGTTACGACTCTGGCCCTGATCGTGGGATTGCTGGCTATCAACCTATCTGGTGCCGGCCGTGGAATAGATCTTAGTGGCATTCACCAAACAGAAGAGGTAAAGGCAGTTAAACAAAATGCCCGCGACATCATCCTGCATGTCTTTCCAGAAAACATTGCCAAGGCCATTACCGAAGGCCAGGTGCTACAAATAGTTGTTTTCAGTATTCTGTTTGGAATCGGATTGTCGCTGGTTGATCAGCGTCGGCGAGAACCCATGCTACAGTTTGCCGAAAGCCTTGCCGAAGTGATGTTCAAGTTCACCAATCTGGTCATGTATTTTGCTCCGTTTGCGGTATTTGGCGCAATAGCTTACACGGTTGGTAAATACGGCCTAGGGGTTTTTCACAATCTTTTGGCCTTGCTGCTGACGCTCTATATAGCCTTGATTGCTTTTGTGGTGCTGGTATTGATTCCGGTCATGTTGATTGCGCGCGTGCCGTTTCGTCGGTTTGTTCGGGCTGTAAGCGAACCTTTTACGTTGGCTTTTGCCACAGCTTCTTCAGAGTCTGCCTTACCCATAGCCCTGGAAAACATGGAACGCATGGGTGTGCCGCGAAAGATCGTTGCTTTTGTACTGCCTACCGGATACAGCTTTAACCTGGATGGCACCACCTTATATCTGGCTTTAGCCTCCATCTTCGTAGCTCAGGCTGCCGGCGTAGAACTCACCGTAGGCCAGCAGGTAATGATGATGTTAACACTGATGCTTACCAGCAAAGGAGTTGCCGGCGTGCCTCGTGCTTCCTTAGTCATCTTATCTGGAACCGTAGCCACGTTCGGCTTACCTATGGAACCTATCTTTTTGATCCTGGGTATAGATGCTTTAATGGACATGGCGCGCACCTCGGTAAACGTGCTGGGAAATTGTTTGGCCTCCGTAGTTATTGCCCGTTGGGAAGGGGAATTTGACGATGCTGCCGATTTTAATGCTATCCCCCCTGTTACCGCTCAGCAAAACGAGACTGCTGAGAAGATTCTGTGATCCCGCTGGGATTCGAACCCAGGACCCCAACATTAAAAGTGTTATGCTCTACCAGCTGAGCTACGGGATCAGTACACTTTAAGCGGGCTGCAAAGATACACGTCCCTAACGCAAGACTTCTGCCGAAAAGAAAGAAAAGCTGCAACGTCATAAGCCGGATTCTGTCGCCACTACCCTGAAGGCAGTGGGGGCATTCATTTCTCTGCCCACAACATCACTGTTGTGGTGTAGCGGTCTACCCGCTTTTGCATGCCGAAGCATTTGGCCGGGCCGGCCAATCCTGTGCGGAGCAAAAGCTGCTTGACCTTGCAGCGCGTAAGGTTTACCCCTGCGGCCCATTGCTGGTGCCGAGCGTGAGCTCTTACCTCACGTTTTCACCCTTACCCGCAAGTGCGGGCGGTTATTTTCTGTGGCACTGTCTCCCCGTTAGGGGCCACCCGTTAGGTGGTACGCTGCCCTGTGCTGTCCGGACTTTCCTCCCCGCTGTTGCGGAGCGAATGCCGACGTTGCAGCTTTTCAAAGAGCTAAGGCAAAGTTACGACCGTTGCCCCATAGCCATGTTTGGGATGCCAATCATCTGTGAAGTCTGTAAATCCATTTTCTGTCAACAACTGCTGCAATCGGGTACGCAAGGCGCCCGCACCGATGCCATGCACAAAGACAACCTGTCTGTAGCCAGCAGCGAGAGCGTGCTGCAGTTGTTTCAGGGCATAGCTGAGTTGTTCGTTTAAAATTTCGTGGCTTTTAAGCCCCTCAGTGCTTACGGGCAGTTTATCTGCATGCAGGTCAACCGTCATGACGTCATGGCTTAAAGGACCGCCCGGCTTAACAAAATGAGAGGTGACGACAGTGGGATTTTTTGTTTGAAGAAATTGAGAGGTTAAAATCAAAGGTTCATATGCTGTGGCTTCAGGTAGTTTTATTCTAATGAGTTTACCGTGTTTGTTCAGCAGGGAAATGAAATCAGCTCCAGAAAAAACCGACTGAGGCCGCAACTTAATCGGCACTTCATGTGCGCCCGAAAAAAGCTGTTGATTATAAAAAGTCAACCTCAAATTGGCGCGTTCGTTAAGCAAATCAGCTTCAATGGTGTGCACGAAAAAGTTTTCATGTGGGCCTACGACCTTTTCCTTTAGTTCAAACAATTTATTATCTGATACTAAAAGTTCATAAGAAAATCGAAAATGCTGTTCGGTACAGTTCAGAAGAATGCTGTCAAAGCGGCTCCAGTCGGTCGGGGAAAAGCACAATGCAAGGTATAATCGATTTTTTAAAGCGGATTGGTGGAGGGTGTGAACGGGGGGTTCCTGCTCCGGATGGCCTGCATGTTGCAGTTCTTCCGCCCTCACCCATTGACGTCCTTTTTCCGTTTGAATCAGATAAAAGTCGCTTTTATCAACGGCACACACCTGTCCTTCAATTCCACTTTTGCGAAGAACAACTCTATCGTGAATTCGGAAAACAGCCATGCAGCATAAAATTACGCCACGGCATACCGGCTATCTGACCTCATATTCGGCTTTGACGGTAATGCTGGCGGTTTTTTTCTTATTGGTCAGATTAAAGGTACCTCCCCAGCTGTAGTCCTCACCTGAATACTGGCCGGTAATCTGAAAAATACCCATGTTGGCCTGCAGCAGCCGGCCGCGTTGTGCCCCTGCTTCGGCAGCAATGGTTTCGGCACGCACGCGCGCATCAAAGGAAGCTTTGGCCAACAGGTCAATTTTGAGATCGGAAAGCTTGGTGTAGTAGTACATCGGAGCCATCGATTCCAGTTGAATACCTTGGTCTAATAATTCAGTGATTTCACGCGATACTTTCTCCACGCGATCAAGATCTGTGGACTCCACTTTTAGGCTCTGACGAAGGGTATAACCCAAAAATGTGGAGGAGATGCGTCGCCCGTATTGGTCATATTGATAATCCCAATCTTCACTGGTACTGATGGAGGAGAACACATACTGGGTATCGGCCAGGCCCATCTTCTTTAAATAAGCGCGGATCTTTTCTTCGTCGCCTTTGATGAGGCTGTACGCTTTCTGCAATTCCGTTGACCGCCTACTGAAGTTGGCATTCCACACGACTAAGTCAGAAGTAAAATGTTGTTCGGCCTTTCCGGTAACCGTTATCTTGCGGATGCCGTAATTGCGCGACTTGTAGGCATCTCCTGCAAGTGCCGCCGCTACGATGACGGCTATGGCAATCAAAAATGTTCCCAAATGTTGTTTCATTGTTCTATATTTCCAAGCATCCGCAAGTTAAATAAGGTGTTCCATTACCTGAGATTTTTTTCCTTTGAGAAAATTTCGCTTTTTGGCTCGAAATCAGGAGCTTGCTACTCTGGCCTGAACCAAATTCATGTATTTCGTTGTGAACAGATATAAAAACATTCATCATTTTTTGATGCACGTTTTAGGCCGTCTGTTCTCTGTTGCAGGTATAGGAAGTCTTACCGCGCTCAGCCTTGCTGCACAGCATTACACCAAGCCCTTGCTAAACATAGCTGACACATTAGAAGAAGACACAACATTGTTTATTGTGTATATCCCATACCACTCTTGGTCCACAGGGTTAGGCTATTCTTCACTTCCATCCGTTGTGCAGCAGTTCAGTATTCTTCCGGACAATTTAGACGTGCAATGGTGGTTAGGTAACCGGTTTTACATGCAGGCAGGCTTGTTTACGCAACCTGATGGTATAGTTCCCGATAATCTTTTATTTAGCCGCGGCTTTGCCGTCTATTCCGGTGTTCTATTTAAACTTTTTATGTTTCCGCATGCCTATTTCACACCATCCTTCAATGTTTACTTCGACCGTTTTGCTCGCGACAGCACCAAACAGTATGCGTTGACGGCAGGGCCAGCCGTGGGCTTCGAGTATTTTTTCTCGAAACGGTTCTCAGTTGCTACGAACTTGTTTGGAGGGGGCTATGGTTGGGCCCATCAGAACATTGCCCATACCGACGGTCGCTACAGTATCCATTGGGCCATAGGACTTTCCTGCCGTTACAACTTTGATTGGCCCCGCGCACAAAACCGATCACTCATACCTGAGGGCTTCAATCGGATCGAGCCGGGAAGCTTTTACAGCCGGATACAACCCTGAGGCTAGCCCAACCAGAAAACAGACCAGCAGACCACAGATGATCCACACCCATGGCACTACAAATGAGCCGCCCAACACGATCGATACGAGGTTTCCTGCTGCCATACCAAGGACTATACCCATCAAGCCTCCCAGCAGACATATGGTGACCGCTTCGACAAGAAACTGCCGGCGAATCATCTGCTTTGTGGCGCCCAGTGCTTTGCTCACACCTATTTCCATGGTTCGTTCCGTCACCGATACCAGCATGATGTTCATTAGCCCTACCGCAGCACCAAACAAAGTGATGATGCCGATGAGGATAGCGGCAGCGCGCACATAAATTAATTGAGAAAACAATTCTTCGGCCAATTCATCGCTTTGCTCGACGGCAAAATCATTCTCTTCCTGCAGGCCGAGGCCACGTACCATCCGCATGGTGCCGATGGCTTCCTCGGTGGCAGTGGCCAACTGGTTTACATCAGCAACTGTTACGGAAACCGTCCAACTACTGTTAGGCCCCAAAAAATTTCGACGGGCATAAGAGGCCGGGATCAGAAAAGAACGATCCGTGCTTTGAATCATGCTGGAGCCTTGCGTGGCCAGCACCCCGATTACCTGAAAACGCTGGCCTTTATAAGTAACAAATTTCCCTAAAGGAGAAATGTTTTCATCAAAAATTTTCTTAACTAAATCTTTGCCCACCACCATCACCGGTGCCCCTTCTCGGATTTCTTGTGAGGTGAAATAGCGGCCGGCTTCCAAGGCATAACCCTTGGCCTCTAAAAAATGTTCATCGGCAGCCCATCCGCTCACATTCGGATCCGTCTGCTTGCTGCCGTGCCGAACAACAGCGACAAAATCAAATTGAGCATGGACGGAAACCTTTGCAGGAAAGCGGTAGCGATGGCGAAACTCTATGGCTTCTGAATAAAGTAAGGGAGGTCCGGGTTTAAAGCGTCGCTCGCCCTTACCTTGCATTTCCGTCCATTTGCGCTCAATGGTGAAGGTATTCGCTCCTAAAAAAGAGAAGCTCTCGTTGATGCTGTTCTTCAAACTGTCGATGGCGGTCAAAATTCCTACCAGCGCCATGATGCCAAAAGCGATAATGAGCATGGTCAGGAGCGTGCGCAGCTTAGTGGCCGCGATAGCGCGCAGCGCCTGACGAATGTTTTCGATGAGCGACATGCTTTGTGTCGGTTTAATTACTTCGAAATTCCCATGTACCTCGACGGGTGCGCATCATGTGTTAGGTAACGTTTGACGAGGACGATGCACGGCCTGGCGCAGGCACACACCGGTTAATGCCGGAGGTCCTGCCAGCAGGCCTGCTACTAAGAAGGTAGCGCCCAACAAAAAGACGCCTTGAGGCAAACCGAATAAAGTAGCCAGTTGATCGGCCAAGCGATGGTCACGGCTGAAATACAGAACCCCTGCCGGCAACAACCACGTCAGGCCTCCGGCAAGAAAGGCTGTGGCAAAAGCCGGCCACGGGTGCTTGCCAAGCAACGCTCCGGCACCAAGCGCCAGCAGCGGCAAGATCCACCACGGCGCCATGAGCTGGACAATAAATCCCCCAAACAAAACAATCAAAAACAATTTCATGATTTCACTAATGTGATCACCGCGACTCCTTCCTTGAACGAACGTTCAGGCTGCAGCAGAGCAAAGGGGCGCAAGCGCCCCATCCGCCAGTCTTCAACAAAAGCATCGTATTGGGCCGATCCCGGATTGCCCGACTGACCGCCCGGGTAAATCCACCAAGCCCTGATGCTATCCCCCAAAGCCACTACCATACGCCAGCTTGGCCCCATCTGCCTGCCGGCAGCATTCACAATCAACTTGTCGCCGCTTACACTTAAAATGCGGCTGAAGGTCGGCACCTGAAAGCTGTGCAACAGGGTCGTTTGTTTGACTCGTCCCCACCGCCAATTAGCTACATCGCTGCCGTAACGAACACGCAAGCTATCAGCGGCTGATTGCAGCGCCAGCGCTGCCACCTGCGGTAACGTCTCTTGTTCTGGCGTTTCACAAATGTCGATCCACCTGCGGTATTTTTCTTCGTTTAAAATCACCCTTAAGGTGGTTTCGGTCTTGGGAAAAGCCAGTTTGTTAAAGTCGTCTCCCCAGATCAGCTGCTGAAGCTGTTTCCACCATTCGCTGAAAATAGTTTGGGCTATGGAGAGGGAATCGGCACGATAATTCCACGCAACCAATATCCGAATCACCTCCTGGAGGGACGGTTGCTTCTGCAGGGATTGTACCATCGGCAAAAGGACGGGCAGCACGTTGTATGCAATTAAGTTTAAATCATCTAATTGAAGCTGCTGCATGCTGTCGGGTGTGATGCGGCGCATGGCTCCCAGTCGCTGATTGATGCGCTGGCCTCGAGTGCCCACTTCGAAAATCCAGTTCAGATAGTAAGGGTACAAAGAATCCGTAGGTTGTTGATTAGCCGAGCTCACAAAACCCCTGGCTGGATTTTTAATATGTGGATTATGCTCATGAATGATCCATCCCTGCCACTCATGATCACGCCGGCGGCCGTCTAAAATATATTTACCCTGTTCATGCCATTTTAACGGAAACCTGCCGTTTACCCATAATGCAATGGTTCCCTGCCGATCGGCATAAACGAAATTTTGAGCAGGGCATTCAAAATGCTGCAATGCAGCAACAAAATCTTCATAGCCTCGCGCCCAATTTAGCTCTAAGAAGGTTCGCACCACGTTATCACCATCGTGCCCTTTCCAGCGTAAAGCACACCCCGGCGGCACGTCTGAACGTAAAGGCCTATAGTTGTCCGCCGCAACAATAGGGCCGTGATGCGTGTATAAAACCGTATCAAAAAAGGGTTTCTGATGTCTAATGCCAATATGCTCGATTCGCTTACTTACAGCACGATAGCCATCTTCATAAACGTATTGCTCAAGCAGCGTGTTTCGAAAGTAAATACGATACCAATCCATTACATCCGGAGCAACATTGGTTAGGCTCCAGGCCACATTACTGTTAAATCCAATAATGATGCCCGGTGTGCCAACCAGGGAAGCTCCAGCTACCCAACCGCGTGGACCAATCAGATGCATGGCATACCACAACGAGGGAAGCGATAACCTCAGGTGAGGATCTCCACACAATATGGGTGCACCTGTTGCAGTCAATTTTCCACTCACAGCCCAGTTATTGCTTCCCAATACTTCTGTCAGCATTTCTTCATTTTGAAACACAAAGCTGTCAGACACGATTCCGCTGGTGTCAGCAATGAGATCCGGCACGTCAGGCACGCGGGCGGTAAAAGGCCATTCCGTGCCCTTAGGTATAATCGGCTCATCAAAAAAGGGCGCCGTGGGAAACAATGTATCAATAGTTGCCTTTCCCAATTTTTTGAGCACAGCCGTCATGGCGTAGTCGTCGTTCAGGGTAGCGAGATCATACGTCATCAATTTGGCAATAAGCAATGATTTGAGTGGCGTCCATAACTCAGGTTTTATATTCAAAAGTTTGTATTCAATCGGAAAGGCTGCAGCATCGAGGCCCGAAATCCAGGCATTGACCCCATCGCTGTAGGCCTTCAAAACGCTAAAGCTGAGCGAGTCGGCCGCAACGACCCGAAAGGAATTTTCAGCACCAAAGCTCAGACCAAAACGACGCATCTGGCGATCGTGAGGCACGGCAATAAGCCCCAGCATTTCTGCCAGTCGGCCGGAGGCTACCCGTGCAAGAAACTCCATCTGCCACAGTCGCTCTCGGGCATGCAGGTATCCCTGAGCAAAATAGAGGTCGTGCAAAGTGCGGGCTTTGACATGCGGGATGAAATTGCTGTCTAAAAAAATGACAACAGCACTATCTAAGCCTGCCAGTTTGACGGTTTGGTTGTTAACGGTTGATGGAAAGTTGTGCCACAAGCCAACATAGGGCGATAGCAGGGGCGCTATGGCCGGGAGGGGAGGCCGATAAAAACCCATCACGCCTATCAAAGCTGCACTCACCAAAGCAGCTAACAAGGCATATGCGGCACGCATCGGCGCCGAAGTTAGAGGACTCCGCATTGTATTTTTCCGAGCAGCAGGGCCCGTTTGCTATTTTTGCGGCAAATGCAACTATGCTTTTTGATTTAGATAAAATTTTGGAAGTGTACGAAAGGCTTCCGCAGCGCGTGCAGCAAGCCCGGGCTTTGTTAGGTCGGCCCATGACCGTTTCTGAAAAAATTCTTTACGCCCACTTATATCACGACCTACCCTCAGCCCCTTATGTGCGGGGGCGTGACTATGTGGACTTTGCCCCCGATCGAGTAGCCATGCAGGACGCCACTGCTCAAATGGCATTGCTGCAGTTCATGACGGCGGGCCGCAGCAAGACAGCAGTCCCCACCACCGTACATTGTGACCACCTTATTCAATATCGGCGGGGAGCTAAAGAAGACCTACAAGAAGCTCTGCAGGCCAACAAGGAAGTATATGATTTTCTCGCATCTGTTTCCAACAAGTATGGTATTGGCTTCTGGAAGCCAGGTGCCGGAATTATCCATCAGGTAGTGTTGGAGAACTATGCTTTTCCCGGCGGCATGATGATTGGCACCGACTCGCACACGCCCAATGCCGGAGGGTTGGGCATGGTGGCCATCGGTGTGGGGGGCGCCGATGCCGTCGATGTCATGAGTGGCTTGCCATGGGAATTAAAAATGCCCAAACTCATTGCTGTATATCTAACTGGCCGCCTCAGCGGTTGGTCGTCACCCAAAGACGTCATCTTGAAAGTAGCAGAAATCCTGACCGTTAAGGGCGGAACCGGTGCTATCGTAGAATACATTGGCCCGGGCGCAGAGACTATTTCTTGTACGGGAAAAGCAACCATCTGCAATATGGGCGCAGAAATCGGTGCTACGTGCTCGTTGTTTCCCTACGATGATGCCATGGCCCGTTACCTAAAAGCTACCGGGCGGGAACAAGTAGCCGATGCTGCCGATAAGATCCGCCACGAGCTGGTATGTGATCCGGAAGTTGTGGCCAACCCGCATCAGTTCTACGATCAGGTAATCGAAATAAACTTGTCGGACTTAGAGCCATTGGTTAATGGCCCCTATACACCTGACCTGGCTAATCCGATCTCAAAACTGGGCGAACGTGCACGGGCTAACAATTGGCCGTTGGAGATTGAAGTTGCCCTAATAGGTTCATGCACCAACTCCAGTTACGAGGACATTACCCGCAGTGCCAGTATTGCCCGTCAGGCAAATCAAAAAAAATTGAAAGCAAAAACGGAATTTACCATCACGCCGGGCAGTGAACAGATCCGGTACACGATGGAGCGAGATGGCTTGATGGCTGATTTTGAGCGTATCAACGGCATTGTGTTGGCTAATGCCTGCGGTCCCTGTATCGGGCAATGGGCCCGCCATCTGGATGATCCCAACCGAAAAAACACCATCGTCACCTCTTACAACCGCAACTTCGCTAAGCGCAACGATGGCTATGCCAGCACCCATGCTTTTGTGGCTTCACCGGAAATTGTGACGGCCCTGGCTTTAGCCGGTCGTCTGGATTTTAATCCACTAACCGACTATCTCATCAATGAAGATGGCGAACGAGTGAAACTGGACGAACCCGTAGGAATGGAACTGCCGCCTCAAGGCTTTGCCGTGGAAGACGCCGGTTACGTGCCTCCGGCCGCCGATGGCAGTAAAGTAGAGGTTATCATTGACCCCAACAGCGAACGCCTGCAGCGGCTCGAGCCATTCGCTCCTTGGGAAGGTACCGATCTGTTTGGATTGCGTTTGCTCATCAAGGTCAAAGGAAAATGTACGACCGATCATATTTCCATGGCCGGAAAATGGCTTAAATACCGAGGCCATTTGGATAACATCAGCAACAATCTGCTCATTGGCGCAGTCAACTATTTCAACGATAAGACCGATTGTGTCAAGAATCAGCTTACCGGAACTTATGATTCTGTTCCGAAAGTGCAGCGGGCCTATAAGGCAGCGGGCATTGGAACTGTGGTAGTCGGCGAAGAAAACTACGGAGAAGGCAGCTCTCGCGAACATGCGGCTATGGAACCGCGCTACCTGGGCGTGCGTGCGATCATAGTAAAGTCTTTCGCCCGTATTCATGAAACCAATCTTAAAAAGCAGGGCATGCTTGCTCTGACTTTTGCCAATAAAGATGATTACGACCTGGTGCAAGAAGACGACATCATCGATATCATCGGCCTGACCACCTTTGCCCCCGATCGTCCGCTGACCATGGTGCTGCACCACGCAGACGGTACGCGGCATGAAATTGTGCTCAACCATTCCTACAGTCAGCAACAGATTGAATGGTTTAAAGCGGGAAGTGCGCTGAACCTGATCCGCAACCAGTTAGCCCATGTGGGCTAAAGTTGGCTGGCCCGATGCTCTGAAATGCCGACTGGTGCGGCTGAATGCGCTTTATGCGGTAGTTGCCGCACTACCCTTCTGCTTTGCCCAGGCCCAGCAGGTGTCGGTGTGTTGCGGTCATCTTTATTCCTTCCCGGATTTTCCTTCGCGCTATGTGCAATCCCGTAGTGTATGGGTATGGGTTCCTGAACAATACAACCCCAAAAACAAGCATGCCGTCATTTACATGCATGATGGCCAAATGCTGTTTGATTCTACCCAAACCTGGAACCGCCGCGAATGGCGCGTGGATGAAACCGCATCCAAATTGATTGCGGAACGGCAAGTACCGCCGTTTATCGTGGTGGGCATTGCCAATGCCGCTGTCAAACGGTATTCGGAATACTTTCCTACAAAGGCATTGAGTTACTTACCTAAAGCCCATCGCGATACCGGCATGCTGCGCATGGTGGGGAAACCTCTGGCCGATGACTATTTAAAATTTTTAGTATTTGAACTAAAGCCCTTCATAGACAGTGCCTTTTCCGTATGGCCCGACGCTCGCCATACCTTTTTGCTGGGTTCAAGTATGGGGGGCTTGATATCGCTGTACGGTGTACTGGAATATCCAAATGTGTTTGGCGGTGCCGCGTGTTTATCCACCCATTGGATCGGTGGCTTTGTGCCTGACACACTGGTGATAAGTTCATTGCAGCACTATGTTGCTGACCATCTCCCACCACCCGGCCGTATTCGACTTTATTTTGATTACGGTACAGAAACATTAGATCGCTTTTATGAGCCCTATCAAATAGCTATTGATCGCATTGGTCAGCAAGCCGGTTACACCTCAGCCCAGTGGCTTACCCGCCGTTTTCCTGGCGATGAGCATTCGGAAGTGTCCTGGAGCCGGAGGCTTAGCATCCCCTTACAATTCTTATTAAAAACACCCTGAAATCTTTATCACCACATCAACCGTGACTTACCAGAGCCCACATGTGAACAAGCCACGATGTTTGGAGCGATCATTGAGTAAGGCTGCTTACCTTTGGGCAATTGAATGAAGCGAATCTTAAGTCTTCTTTTGGTGAGTGTGTGGTTTGCCGAGGGGCAAGCACAAAAAGCCAATTTTGGCATTGCCGTAGGTTCGACCTTGTTTTTTGGTGATTTAGGTGGTGCCAATGCCATAGGCAGGCCGTTGTTTTTCGACTTAGAGCGATCATTGATCAGGCCGGTGGGAACTGCATTTTATCACTATCAGTATAGCCGAAGGTTGGCTTTTCGCCTTCAGGGATGTTACACCGCCATCGGTGGCGACGATAAGCTCATCACCCCTACCGCATTGTATGCGCCCGAATGGTTCCGTTGGTACCGTAACCTGAACTTTCAGAGTAAGCTGTGGGAAGTGTCGGGGCAAATGGAACTTTACGTCACTCGGTATATGCCGGGCAGTATGCGTTGGCGCACCGGACCATACCTGGTTGGAGGAGCGGGCATGTTTCACATAAATCCTAAAGCATTGTACAACGGCACCTTGGTGGAATTGCAACCGTTGCGAACGGAAGGGCAAGGTTTTCCCGGCACCGGCAGAAAAGTTTACTCGCTCTATCAGCCAACCGTACTGATCGGAGCAGGTATTCGCTACAATGTCACGACTGACTTCACCATAGGATTTGAATATGTTGATCGGAAAACCTTTACCGACTACATGGACGACGTGAGCACTACTTATGTTTCCAAAAGCGATTTCGATAATTTTTTTGCCAACGATCCGGCTACTGCAGCATTAGCCTATGAGCTTTCCGTTCGCTCTGATGAAATAGATCCCGATGGCGTTTACGCGCGCATTACAGCGCCGGGGCAACAACGCGGCGATCCTAAGGAATTGGATCACTACATTTTTGCGCAATTCTATTTTGCTTTTGTCCCCAATCAGAAAAAAATCAAACCGAAAAGTCAGTTGAAGTGCATGAAATGGGGACCGGAAGAAGGGCCAGCAATGAAAGGAATGAAGTATCGCTACCGGAGGTAAGATTAATCATCCTTTGCCCACATTTTCGGATGCAGATAAAAACGCAGGCGCCCTTCATGCCAGCGAAGGTTTTTCCATTGGTGCGTAAGAAACTCTAGTGCGGCCACTGCACAGGTGGGCATGCTGCCTATCTCCTCTCCTGCCAACAAGCGGTTCGCAAAATGGCTTAGGCCGTCATTGTGTCCCACGAGCATGACTGTCTCCCAGCCGTCATCCAGGTTATGTACGAATTCCAGTAAGTCCACATCTTCAGCCATGTATAATTCGGGCACGCGCAGGATACGCTGGCGTTCGTAATCGAGGTGTTGCGCAAATATTTCTGCAGTAGTCAGCGCCCGTACGGCTGTACTACTGGCAATGAGATCAGGAAGAAGACGCTGTTGCCTGTAGATTGAAGCCATGAGGGGTGCCTCGCGCTGGCCCCGCTCGTTGAGCGGCCGCTCTATGTCAGCAAGCTCTGGATCTTTCCAGCTGGATTTAGCATGGCGAACCAGGACTAATGTTTTCATTCCAAAAATTCAGAGGGTGGTTCGTCAAAAGTAACTACTCCACTATTGCTTGTCTACTGGCAAAGCCAAGACAACGAGCAGTAAGGACAAGGCAACGGTAAAAATCAAGATGATGACCGATATCCGCACCAGCCGCTGCCGCCACAGCAGTTGCATGCCAAAGGCATGAAACACAGAATTACCGGTCAAATCACGGGCTGCTCGGCCGTTGGCAGACGGCACCTTTGCCTTTTGTCTCGGCCCCCCCTCAAGGTGGTGACTTAGTGGCCACAGCGCAGCCGCCGACAAAATCATGTTGGCAAACCCTCCTGCCAACAACACGGGAGCGGCAACAGAAAGCCCTGTGCCCCATGACGAACTCCATAACAACCACATTCCTGAAATACATGCCAACACAGCTAATGCCAACAGAGCGATGGATGTGCTCCTGACGTGCTGCGCTTCCGAGCACAATACATCCCACCGAACATTATGAGCTGCTTGATGAGTGTCACTGGTTTGCAGCAGTTCTTGCGATGCTGTTTGTGCCAAATGATCCTTAAGCTTCAATAAGTTTTTAAGCCTTTTCTGTTCCCACCATTGCGCTGCAGAAAAAGTATGGTAGCGTTGTGCTGAAAGCTCTTCCAATTTTTGCTGCATCCAGGAATGCTCACTGGTGCCATTTGCTTCCTGCTCCTCCCAAAAAAGCAGCTTCAGGCGTTGCAGAAAATCCTTTTTAGCGAGCCAAAAGTGTTGTGCATCGGCCAGTACGGCAGCAGCAGGCTGGTCGGCTGGCTTTTGCGCTGCAGTAATCAAAAAGGCCACACGATCGGCAAATGACTGCGGCACCATCTGCTGCTGAAGAAAAGCCACCGCATAACGTGCACTGGTCGCCAAGCGATCTGCCGACGTTTCTGTGTATCCGGTCGGCAAGAACCAGCCAGCCAGCATCAACTGCTCGGATACCTCTTTATCCAACTGCTCGGCTTCGGCCAGCTTTCCAATAGCATCGACAACCGATGCGGCGTAGCAATAATTATGAAAAACGTAATGCGACGGCAAACGATCCCGCAGTAAGGCGAACACATAGGCTTCTGCCTGCTGTACAACGGGTGTGGTACGCTTCATTCCGGATGGTTGTGCTGTGCGGGATTAAGCCATGTTGTGATATACGGCCTGGACGTCATCATCTTCTTCCAAAAGATCAATGAGCCGCAATACTTTTTCCTGCTGCTCTTCAGACACCTCGACGTGGTTGATTGCGATCCATTGCTTTTCTGAACTGATCGGCTGGATGTTTTTAGATTCTAACCCTTTCTGCATGGTTCCAAAGTCGGCAAACTTGGTGTAGATATAAATAGCATCATCCTCTTCGACGATCTCTTCGGCTCCGAAATCAATGAGGTCTAATTCGATGGCAGCCAGGTCAATACCTTCCTTGCTGAGTTTAAATACCCCACGTCGTTCGAAGTTGAAAGCGACCGAGCCGCTGGTACCCAACGTGCCATTTCCTTTGGAAAACAACATACGAAGATTTGCAACGGTACGGGTCGTGTTGTCGGTAGCGCAATCTACCATAAGGGCCACCCCTCCGGGCCCTATGCCTTCATAAGTCACCTCTTCATAGTTCTCTGCTTCGCGTGAGGAGGCCCGCTTGATGGCAGCCTCTATTTTTTCTTTGGGCATGTTCGCCCCTCGGGCGTTGTTGATGGCAGCGCGTAACCTTGGGTTGGCTTCCGGATTGGGCCCACCGGCTTTGACGGCAATGGCTATCTCTTTTCCAATACGGGAAAAGATTTTGGAAATACGCGCATTCCGCGCAAAAATCTTGTGTTTCCTTTTTTCAAAAATCCTTCCCATACGCCTCTTTAGCAGCCACGAAGTTAGATAACCACATCCTTAAGCCGCTGAGCTCATGCTGCGTTTCTATTTTTACCGAGATGAAAAACAGCACCTTGCAGTTCAACAAAAACGAAGATGCAAACCTGTTGCTGCTCAGTGAAGTTCGGCGGCGGCTAGAGCTCATTCGTCAGGGCGGGGGTAAAAAAAATATTGCCCGGCATCACGAACGCGGCAAGATGACGGCCCGCGAACGCATCAACTACTTGCTTGATCCAGACCAGCCGCATCTGGAAATCGGTGCTTTTGCTGCGTGGGATATGTACCAAGAATATGGTGGTTGCCCAGCTGCCGGTGTGGTAGTGGTCATGGGTTATGTCAGTGGACGCTTGTGCATCATCGTAGCTAACGACGCCACCGTCAAGGCAGGTGCATGGTTCCCGATGACAACTAAAAAAAATCTGCGTGCGCAGGAAATAGCCATGGAAAACCGCCTGCCCATCATCTATTTGGTGGACAGTGCTGGCGTGTTTTTGCCGCTGCAGGATGAAATATTTCCCGATAAAGAACATTTCGGCCGCATCTTCCGAAACAATGCGGTAATGAGCGCCCGAGGCATTCCACAGATTGCCGCCATCATGGGTAGTTGCGTTGCCGGTGGCGCCTATCTGCCCATCATGAGCGATGAAGCCCTAATTGTCAAAGGCACCGGAAGCGTTTTTCTTGCTGGACCTTATTTGGTAAAAGCAGCTATCGGTGAAGACACAGACATAGAAACCTTAGGCGGTGCAGAAACGCATTGTGAAATCAGCGGGGTTACTGACTATGCTTGCGCCGACGATCGCGAATGTCTGGACCGTATCCGCAGCATTATGGAAAAACTAGGACCGGCCCCCACTGCCGGCCTGAACCGAACCACATCCAAACCACCGGCAAAATCAGAGCGAGAGCTTTATGGCATTCTGCCCCCCGACAATATCCAGCCATACGATACCTATGAAATCATTTACAGGTTAGTGGACAACTCCGAGCTGGACGAGTATAAAGCCGGCTATGGCAAGACCATCATTTGTGGCTATGCCCGTATCGATGGCTGGGCGGTGGGCATTGTTGCCAACCAACGCAAGGTGGTCAAATCACGAAAAGGCGAAATGCAGTTTGGCGGGGTTATCTATTCCGATTCTGCCGATAAAGCCGCCCGCTTCATCATGAATTGCAATCAGAAACGTATTCCATTGGTCTTTCTCCAAGACGTAACGGGCTTTATGGTAGGCACGCGCAGTGAACATGGGGGCATCATTAAAGACGGAGCCAAGTTGGTAAATGTGGTTGCCAATTCCGTTGTGCCCAAAATCACTGTAGTGATGGGCAACAGTTATGGTGCAGGCAATTACGCCATGTGTGGCAAAGCCTACGACCCGCGTTTTATAGTAGGATGGCCCACCGCCCGCATCGCCGTCATGGGAGGAGAACAGGCCGCACGCACCCTGCTGCAGATTCAAGAATCCACGTTAAAAGCGCGCGGAGAATCGCTCAGTGAAGAACAGCAAAAAGCCCTACTGAAAGAGATTCGACAGCGCTACGAGCACCAGACCACCGCCTACTATGCAGCCGCTCGCCTCTGGATCGACGCCATCATTGATCCATTGGAAACAAGAAAGGTCATTTCGTTGGCACTGGCTGCCGCCAATCACGCGCCCATTACCCAACCCTTTAGAACAGGAGTCATACAAACATAAATAAAATATTAATTAAAAAAACTACTTGCTGCAGCCCTCCAAAAAATCTACGCCGAGCCAAATCACGGCCAGCCAAACCAGCCCCTTGATGAAAAAAAACAGGAAACCGGCAACGCCTAACCGCTTAAACCAAAGCAACACTTTGTTCTGAGTGGATGAGCTATTTGTTGTTTTCAAGGCCTACTGTTTTGTGTAGTATTTTAAAGCTTGCGGCAGAAACTTTTTGATCTCATTGATGCGTTGGTCGTCGCTGGGATGGGTGCTAAAGAATGCGGGCACCTCTTCCCCACTTTTCATCTGTTTCATGCGCTGCCAAAAGGGAATTGCTTGATTGGGATCATATCCGGCTACGGCCATCAACACCAGGCCAATCTTGTCGGCTTCCGTCTCTTGCATACGCGAATAGGGCAATAAGGCCCCAAGCGTGACGCCCATGCCGTATGCCTGGTCGAACAACTCTTGAGTGGCTTGCGGCTTTTCTGCCAGAGCCACACTGAGCGCTATACCGCCCATTTGAGCCAACAAGCCTTGGCTCATGCGCTCATTGCCATGACGTGCTAAGGCATGCCCGACTTCATGACCAATGACCACGGCCAATCCCGTTTCATCTTTGGTCATGGGCAAAATGCCGGTGTACACTCCGATCTTTCCGCCCGGCAGGCACCAGGCATTCGGCTCCTTGTTCTCGATTAATGCGTATTCCCATTTGTAATCGGCTATCCGTTTGCTCTGGCCGATTTGCTTCATCAACACCTTGGCTGCATTACTGATGTTAATTCCGACACGCTGCACCATCTGGGCCTCTGCTGTACCGGTGATGATCTTACTGTTCTTAAGAATATCGCGATACTCGGTAAGGGCCATGCCAGTGAGTTCGGATTCCGGCAACAGGTTCATTTGCCTTCGGTTGGTGATTGGAACCTTGGTGCAGGAAAAAAGCAACAACACCGCTGCACATATGCCCGCAATAATACGCCCGCTGCTCACCGTTTTTTTGTTGACCTGGCAAAAATAAGTCTCGGTTCAGTGCCTTGACGCAGTCTGATGATATTTTGACGATGGGTGTAAAGGACCGTAAACAGGGCAAGCACCCCAAACAGAACAGGTATGGTGCGCGGTTCTGCCACGGTGAGCCAAATCGCTGCAGGCAAGACCAAAGCCCCACTTAAGCTTGAAAGCGAAACAATGCGTGTACAAATCAGTACCACGAGGAAAACAGCTGCCGAAATCATAGCGGCTTTAGGAAACAAATAGAGTACCACGCCAAACAAAGTAGCTACGCCTTTTCCGCCCCGAAAGCCGAGATATATTGGAAAAATATGGCCGTAGGCAGCAGCCAAACCCAGCGCTGCGTCCAACCACAGCGCACGCTCATCTTCCGGCACCCACAACCGACCCGCCCAAATAGCCAGTATGCCTTTAGCAACATCAAACAAGAGGACAGCGACCCCTGCACGTGCACCTAAAACACGAAAGGTGTTGGTAGCTCCTGCATTACCACTGCCGGCGTTTCGCACATCCGTGCCATAAAACCAACGCCCTAACCAAACCGACGTAGGAATGGCTCCGATCAAATAAGCAACTACCAGCCCAGCCGTCACCGTCCAAAACATAGCAGGTCAATTCCTCATCACTTCTTTTGTTGCTGTTGCTTTCGGGCCTTGGCCGCCTCTTCCTGCAAAAACTTCATTCGGTTTACAAAGGTGTTTTTTTTGTTTTCCGATCCGGCGGTGTAAAAGAAAATTTTCCCATCTTCCTCAAAGCGACGCTTTTCCGGCTTGATTTCGGCCAAGAGCTGATTAAACGCCCGCTCACCACTAACCACCTGAAGGTTGTTGGAAGCATAGGAAAAAAAGAAATAATATTCTTCCTCATCGCCGGCAGGCAGGAACAAATTGAAATAGTCGCCAGTGCGTTTATAGCCAAGTTCGATATAGCCCGGCACCACGGTAGCTACTGAATTCTTTCCGATAAACGCCACTGCAAACGGCCCGGTGTTGTAAAAAGAACGGGTGCTTTTATCCCATTTCAGCTCCACGTCAGAAAGGAAAATGGTATATGGCAATTCATCGCTCCGCACAAAAAAGCCCGTTTTGTTTAATTGCTCTTTCCATCGCTTTTCCTGCTCCTCCGTCATCAACTCTGCCATGCTTCGTAGAAACCGATCGCCGGTGTAATCGGCATACTCGGCCTCGCTATTGCCCTTGATCACCGAATTCGCCAGGTAGGTAAGCAATTCATCTTCCATCGGAAAATCCAGGCCCAGTGCAACCCGAAAGGTTGGTTCTTCCCGGTTCACGTCGTAAGAAAAGCTGCCGGCACTGCCCATCTTGACGAGGCCGAAGTTGAAACCGAAATCGAGCCGTCCTTCCCCGAGCACACGTCCACGCTTTTCCTGAAACCGAATGACGTTACCCCGCGCATGCCCGTGAAGCAATTTACCCCGGTCGCCAGCAACAAATTCAGCCGTCGCGCTGTCGTAGTAAACGATTCCCTGCACGTCAAGCAAGCTGCGATCGCGTGCTGATTTTTTTGCATTAAAAAAAGAAACATATAAGTCGTTGGAATCTGCGTCAAACACCAGACCGCACAGCATCGGCCTTCGGTATTCGTTTACTGGATTGCGAAAACTGAGGTATGATGAATCAGGTGTTACGGCTTGGTGAACCGAAAACCATTCTGCCACTACCTTGGGATGATTGGTGTTGAGGCGAGCGAAGCCCTTGAATACGACAGGCTCACGCGAAGAGGTGATCTGTGCGGTTCCTTTGAAGAAAATGCGTGGCATCAGCACCAATCGTTGAGAGCTGTCGATGCGGGCACGAGCATACAACCGTTTTTGCCCATCGGTGGTGTCGATAAACACACCGATATCTTCGCAAAAAAAATGTTGCTTTTGCCCCGTAGCATTGACAAACCTATAGCGGCCTGATGCTTTCACCGCATTGCGCCCCCCGATGTTTGCCGTTACACTATCAAACACATGATACTGACTGACGGAATCCATCAATAATCGCGCCCGACGTAAGGTGCGCAACTGAGCATCGGCTTCCACCACCACCTTAAAACTGTCGGGAATAAATCGTGAATCCACTACATCAATGGCAGGTACCCCTGCAACGCGCAACACATAGTCGTTTAAATCATACACCGCAGAGGTACCCTGAAAGCTCAAGCCTTCTTGCCTGGGATGCAAGGATACGAAATCGGCCAGGCTGCCCTTGGGCGCACGAAAGCTAAGCTGCTTTCGATCCATGTGCCACCGAAATTCATTGATGGTTGTCGAATACTGATTATAAGGGAATACCGTATTGCTTTCTTCGTCGTTGAGTTGAAAATCGCCCTGCCGTTTGTCAAAATCGATGCGTGCTCTGACATCCGTAGTCTTGAGGGCAGCCTTTTTGACTTCCAATGACTTGATCACAAAATCACAACTGTCGGTTTGTAATGTGTTCTTACCGAAACCAATAGCATTACTGGACAAGGTAGCCTCTGCCCAATCGACCACTCCCCTTCCCGTCAAACCCGAGGACTGCAGGATTAATGCTCCGCTCAGCGTCGTGTTCAGATCGAAAAGCCGGAAGGCGGCAGTGTCGCTTCGCATCATCATAGAGTCCTGATAGGGCAGCCAGCGCAGGCGGCAGCGGGTGCCGCGCACCGTAGGAAATTCCCGACCATTAAATACGGTGGCATCCATGCGCACCGAATCGGCACGGCCCAGCAAGGAATCAGGATAGAAAACGATATCGGAACTTTTAATACGTGCTGTAACGAAACGAATTTCACCCTTACCCCGCAAGCCACTGTTGTTTAAGCTGATTTCATTACTGAAGGTGCCCCGATTTCCGTAGAGCGGTGTCGGTGCCAGACGGGTGCGAAAGCCTAACGACAGGTCAGGTTGGATGCGTAACGTTTCATTGAGGTCGGGAAAAATTCCATCAGAAACGAACTTACCCCTAAACGCCACCTGAGGCCATTGAAAATTTTGCAGGGAATCAAATTCAAAAGGATCCAATTGAAAGTAAAATTTATCCCGCTCATAAACACCGCCCAGGATGCTGGGGTGATCGTAATAGACAAAAGACGGCTGCGTGGTGGTTAAAATCGGATATTGCTTTAAAGGCTTGATGCCGCTGCGGTTTTCCCGGTGATCGATCTGTACATAGCCGGTCAAATCACTGATCACACTACGAATAGGACCTACGATGACCTCCCCTGAAGCATCGCGGCGGCCGGTGGGGATGTTGATGATCATGCTATCCACATGGCTTAAGTTCAGCCGGAACTGCGCGTAATCGAAAGAAAAACCATCACCGCTCATGTCTACCCTGCCTGCAAACAAAGACCCACTGAAATCCATATTACGGTTCTGCCCCAAAGTAATTTTTCCATCGCGCGGAAACACCACCACAAAACTGGAATCGCTCAGCGTTATGCTTTTCACTCCTTCCGCTTTCATCTCGTAACTGCGCATGTCCACTCGTGCATTAACCCCATCGGTGGTCGATTCGATGCGTATGTTATCGTAATCAACTTTCTTTTGCTTGGCTGCCACATACCGAAAAGTCTTTGATCGAATTGTTACTATTTTCTTCACATCATCATAGTCAATGAAGCCGTCTTCCACCAGCTTATACAACATAGGCTCAATGATGTCTAACGAGTATTTGGGGTCGATGCGTTTAGCGAGGTCCTCAGCATAAAAAGAATGAAGGCCTGTGCGATCGACGATTTGTTTCAGTCGTTCCACCAGGTTGTAATCAGCTAATCCCTGGTATTTGTCCATGCGTCCGGCGCGGAAATAGTCAAAAGATTCCACAACCAAAGTACTTTGGCCAGTGACGGCAACGTTGCGCAGCACCAGCTCTGGTTCCCCCAAGTTCCAATACACCAATTCTGGTGATAATTCGAGTTTTCGGTAATAATCGTAAAACGGTGATTTGAAAATGCCATAAGTGCCCCGCGTCAAGAACAACTCCCGCTGCTCGGCCCAATACCGCAGGTTGATGCCCTGATGTACCAAGGAATCCCTCCCATAAAAAATTTTCACATATGCTTTTGCAGCATGCACTTCCCCCTTCCGAACAGCAAACCGTTGGGCGCGGGCCAGAACGCCCAGTTGATCGTCAAACCGATAGATGCGCATCACCGCCGGCGAGTCGGGACGTCCATACACTGCCATGCGGGACCCTGCGAGCTCCAGACCTCCCCTCAGGCGCACATGGGCCATCAGGTCATCGAACATTAGATTCGTACGATATGAAATAAACTGCGGATAACTGACGCGCTCGGTATCGATGGTGCTAAAAATCTTATCACGAAAAACCCCATATAAAATTGCTTTGCGGTAATTCTCGTAGTTCAGGCGTGCGGAATCAGCCGCATATTCGCTTTTCCGCATATCTATACGGTAATGGCGCAATTCCACAAACACGGCGTCCGGTTCAAATCCGGCTCTGCGCCAATCTACACGCCCGCCTTTCCCAATCCACCTTTGATCTAAAGGATAATAAAGCCCTTCTGTTCCGTACACTTGCGTAGAATCCGCCGGTGACCAGCCGATGAGATCGCAATCACTCACCACCAACACCGGCTGGCCTCCATCCATACGCAAGTCATAGGTACCTCCGCGAAATTTCCACGCTTTAGATGCCGTACGGTGTAACGTTTGATTTTCAAAAAGTCCTATAGAAAAATCTAAAAATTCATCAAACTGTTTGTTGTTTCCCTGCCTTAGATTCTTAAGCACTTCGATGGCAACCTCATACCAGCTGCTCCAGCTATGACTTCCGGGATCGTTTTTTTGATACGCCAAAGCCGCCAAAGCCAGCTTGTAGAAATACGGATGCGCCAGCATGCGTCGGCTTTGCATGAGCTTAGCAACCTCTATGAGATCCCCCTGCACCACATTACCTAACTGAGGCCATGCTTGGGCCAACTGTTGCGCGGCCTGCTTGCAGTCGTCTCTCTTGGTATCGTTAAGCAACTGGGACAGCTCTCTAATGAACTGTTCACGCGATTCAGAAAAAGCTCCGGACTGACAAAAGGCCCGGTTGCACAGAACGAAAATCATGCCCGCAATCAGCCACTTCATGGATATCAACCCTCTCATGGGGCAACGAAATTAGCGGGCAATTCGTACCCAGCCCGTTTACGAACCGATTTTACCCACAGCCGAAAAATTTTCTATTGTATGACGAGGGGCGCAAACATGACGTTGAGATGGCTGCGACACAACAACAGATATTTTCCGGCAGGCAAATGGCTTACATCCAAACGCTGCCAGCCGACAGCCGATTTTTGTAGCACAACCTGACCGGCAAGGTTGCGGATCTCCAGCAACCACGGCTTGTCAAGCACAGGCATCTTAACTTCCAAAAATTCATCGGCGGGTTGTGGGAAAAGCGTAATGTGTAAATGCTCCGTTAGTTCACCGGTTCTGCATGAAGAGTACACGGTTACGGCCGAGGAAGTTTTAGAACATCCTAATATGGGTTCGGTGACTTTCACCTTGTATTGACCTGCAGTGGTGGCTACGTAAGTCTGAAGTGTCGCACCGGTAATCAACTCATCGTTTCGGTACCATTGCCATTGAGTACCACTTCCGTCTTTGGCTTTAAGCGTTACAGAACCCGTGGCGCAGATGTCGAGGTTCCCTTCCACCTTAATCGATGCTTTCGGTTTTGCCACGCGCTGCACCGTGGTAATGGGTGAAAAAGAGGAACACCCTGCTGAGATCTGAATGCGTACTTGATAATTACCGGCATTACTGCCTGCTACCTTTAAAGTCTGCTTTGTTTTACCGGCCAAGGCCACACCATCTTTGAACCACTGATAAGTCAACCCACTGCCTGCATTTGCCGTAAGGGTTACCGTCACCCCATCACAGGCCTGCACCGTACCCTCTGGTGTAATGGTGGCCGACAGAATCCCTTCATCGACCAACCCGTTGCAATTGTCGTCCATGCCATTACAGGTTTCTTCGGCAAGCGGATGGATACTCGCATTGGAATCGTTGCAGTCGCTGCTGTCCGAAACATATCCCGAAGGCGCAGTACATGCCGCTACATGCACCCAAAGGTCTCCGAACATGTCGCCATCGAAATCCGCATAATACCGGCTCAGCACACCTTCATCTGTTTCGACATTGCAATTGTCGTCAATACCGTTGCAGACTTCCGTAGCATCAGGATGGATAAGCGCTTGCGTATCGTCGCAATCTGTACTGTCGGCTACATAGCCGTCGGGCATATGAGGAGAAATGATCCAGGAAAAAACATTTCCAAATCCATCGCCGTCGGCATCCTGATAATATCGACTACCTGTTATGGGTGGAAGAAGGGTGGCCGAAAACAATACTGTGTCTTTAAAAATCTTCACTCCGCGAAACGTTATTAAGCCACCGGTATAATGCAACGTATCACGTTGCACCAGCTGGCCGTGGTGGCTGACTTCCCATAAGATCAGCGTGCCTGGTGAAGGGTGGAATCCCTGCCTGCGGCGCGGCGTTAAATCCACCGTACAAGAGTCCGGTGCTATACGGCTGCCATTGACCGTGGGTAGATCACGCATGAAAATTTTTATTATCCAACTTGATGCATTGTCGGCCAAAGGATCTGTCCAGTCCAGATAGCCGTTGATCGTGCCTACCGTGTCGCCGGTCTGATCATCACCTTCGCCTGGATCTTCGTTGGCAGAACAGTTGGAAAAAGCAGGATACGAAACGTTTGTCCGATACCGAAAAGCATCAAACGGTAATTGATGCCATGTTTTGCCTTCGCCACTGTGTTTACGCATGTCGAAGAAATAATATCCTCCTACGGCATTGGCGTTGACCGAATCATACCATGCGATCTTCTCAGTCCATCCAATTAAGTCGTCGCGTTTTCCGTTGATGCTGAAAATGACCGGCCAGTCGGTTTCCCTGCGCCTGTGTACCTGCAAGCAAGCATTGAGCAGATCATAAGTGGGCTGCTGAAAGTACCATTCCATCAAATTCGTAGCGGCAGTTCCCAGCTTTTTGTCGCCATCCAGCCGGTTTTTCATGCCGGTATTCATGGTACAGTTGGGCTGATAATCATTTTGGAAACCAAAATTGAAAATACCCCCGGTGACCCGAACCGAAGCGATCATTTCTGGATACGTCAGTGCAAAAAACAAGGCGCCATTGGAACCAAATGAACTGCCTTCCAGGCTGATGCAGGTAGTATCCACCGGATAATGACGTATTACAAAATCTATAGTGCGACGGATACGCCTGAGCGAATAGAAATAATTATATCCACTGGTGGGCACTACGGTATTGTTTTTCTTTTTGAACGGATCGTAGGAAGGGTGCGTTCCAACCCATCCACTGTTTTCATTACTGGGGAAATAATCTTCTACGTTGAGGCGGATTTCGTTGCCTTTGACTTCGGTGATCTTGTCTAAGAAATCTGACCCTCCGGCATGAAAAAATACATACAGCGGTACAGGTTGGGTCGCATTATTCTTGAAGACAGCAAAGCAATAACCAAGCCATCCGGCCTTCATCTGCAACGGGCCGTATGCTTCGAATTGGCTGGTGAGAAAATCACCATAAATGTCCACCGCATGCCCCCCAATGATGCGCGTCTCAAGCAACAAAGGTTCCGGTTCCTGGACAGTCTCGTAAATGGGTGTGAGCAGTGAATTGCTTCCCGGAATAATGGTCTTGTCTTCAACACCATTAACTGAAACGGTGAGGGCATAATAGAAGTAGCCATCCATCACTGAAGTCGTTACAAACAGCCCTTTGGAGGAAGGCAATGGGCTGCCATTGGGCTCAATTACCCAATACCGATTGGTGCCATCAGCAGCAGAGAGATTGTAATTTTTCGAGGATGACTCATTGGTGATACCCAGAAATTCACAATTGCTCAGCTGCGTTCCATCGGTGATAGGCCCAGTGGAACGATATAGCTTGTAAATAGGCTTGTTGTCGTTGGTGTTATTCCAGGTGAAAAATACCTGTCCGCCGCGATAGAAACCGGTAAAGCCAGTTACGGTGCTTGCCTGCATGACAGAAGGCCAGAGCAAAAACAGCAGTCCCGCGTACTTTCCCATAGCTCCTAAGGGGATGATGTTATTCATATGCTGAGATTGCCTATCCAAATTTCTACCATTTGCCTCACTTTGAACCGAGACTCAGTGTTTCGACTAATGAATGGCTACGATCAACTGCCTGCGGTGTTGCTTGGTAAGTACTGTGATCAAATAGATGCCTCGCGGTACTTCCGGCAAGGGAACGTAGTAATCTTCCGTTGCATTGGTCAGCAAAAAATCATATTGATAAATAGTCGCTCCGAGCAAAGAGCTGAGCATCAACGTGGCCTTTGTGGATGTTTTTTCACTTTCTGAAATACTCAACACCAAATAATCAGTGGCAGGATTAGGCCTAATCGTCACCACTGACGTGTCTGAATTCTTAGCCAGCCTGCAATTAGCAGTAACCGTAACGGGTGAAGATGTTTTATTGCATCCCAGGACGGGTTCGGTGACCTTCACTTTATACTGCCCGGGTTCAGTAGCCTCATATGTTTGCTGCGTTGCCCCTGCAATAGCCACATCGTTTTTATACCATTGCCATTGCGTACCCGTACCATCCTTGGCTTTAAGGATTACAGAACCGCCGGCACAAATGTTGAGGCTACCTTGCACTTGTATGCTGGCTTTAGGTTTTGCAATGCGCTGCACGACCGTAGCCTGCGACAACGCTGAACAGCCCTGAATCGTGGTCACCTGTACCTGATAGCTTCCAGCATTGCTTCCGGTGACTTTCAACGTCTGACTGGTTTTTCCTGCCAATGGTAACCCATCTTTAAACCATTGATACGACAAATTGCTGCCTGAGTTGGCCGACAGGGTAATGGTGCTTCCATTGCAAGCCATAACCGTACCCGAGGGGGTTACCGTTGCTGTAACCGTTTCCTCATCAATAACTCCATTGCAATTGTCATCCTGCCCATTACAATTTTCAAGCGATTGTGGATGAATCATTGCATTTGCATCATTGCAGTCGCTGCTGTCAGCTACATAACCTGCGGAGGTTGCGCAGGCCCACATCCCTGCCTGTCGGTTACCGAACCCATCACCGTCGGCATCGGCATAGAACCGTTGCAGCACTCCCTCATCGCTTTGTCCGTTGCAGTTATCGTCATAGCCATTACACACCTCTGAGGCTTGCGGGTGAATCGATGCATTTGCATCGTTGCAGTCGCTGCTGTCGCTAACGTAGCCTGCCGGTGGCTGTGCCGCTTGAACCCGAACTGACAGGTTTCCGAATCCATCTCCATCGGCATCCTGATAAAAACTGCTCAATGCCTCTTGAACCACCGAAACGATCAATATGCTGGTGTCTTTGTACACCTTAACGGCAGGTACAGTAAGTAAACCACCCGAAAACACCCACGTTCCGCTTTGCACTTGTTGCCCGTTGCGAAACACTGTAAACTGCAAAGTCGTTCCCGCCGCCGGCTTAAACCGTTGGCGCCGCCGCAAGGTGACATCTACGGTACATGAATCCGGTGCAGCCTTAACGCCATAAATCGTATTGCGATCTCGAACATAAAGTTTGACCGACCATTGGTGGGCCTCATCCGTGATGTTGTCTGTCCAATCCAGATATCCGTTAATGGTTCCTACGCTATCGCCGCTTTGCGCTGTGCCATCGCCCGGATCATCGTTGATGGAACAATTAGAAAAAGCCGGATACGACAAGTCGGTTCGATATCGAAACATGTTGAGCTTGGTTTGCGTCCAAGCCGATCCGTTGCCACTATGCTCGCGCATGTCAAAAAAATAAAAACCTCCCAAGCAATTGGCGTTGACCGAATCATACCAAATCACTTTTTCAGTCCAGCCCAACAGCTCATCCCGTTTTCCATTGACACTGCTGATTACAGGTCCGTCAATATGGCGTTGCCAATGAATCCGCCGCGAAGCGTTTAGGTAATCATACACAGGCATCTGACTATACCAATCGGGAAGATTCGTTTCCACCGAACCCAACTTGCGGCTACCATCCAACCGGTTTTTCTTGCCGTAGTTCATGGTGCATTCCGGTTGATAGTCATTTTGAAATCCGAAATCGAAAATGCCCACAGAAAGGCTGACCGCTGCCACTTGCGTCGGATAGGCCAAAGCATAAAACAATGCGCCCAGCGCTCCAAACGATATTCCTTCCAACATCACACGTGTGCTGTCAACGGGGTAATGTTGCTTGACAAACTGAATGATGCGGTGAATGCGCTGCAATGTGTATAGGTAATTGTATCCAGATGTAGGGAAAGTATTGTTATTTTTTTTGTTAAACGGATCGTACGAAGGATGCGTGCCCAACCAAACGCTGGTCTCACCTGACGGAAACTGATCGTCCAGATTGAGGCGGATTTCATTTTGCTCCGTTTCGGAAATTTTATTCAAAAAAGAAGTTCCTCCGGGCCTGAAATACACGTGAAGAGGAACGGCTGTTGTTGCATTGTTCGGATTTACGGCAAAACAGCCCCCTAGCCACCCCGCCATCATTTGCAACGGCCCACCCGCCTGAATCTGACTGGTTATGAAATCACCATAAATATGTATGAGCTTATTGTTGATCCATCGGATCTCCTGCAAAATAGGTTGCGGCGGCGCCACCTGTTCATAGATAGGCTCTGTCAACGAATTCTGACCGGGAATGATCGTTACATCCTCGCCGGCATTGGTTTCAACTGTCAATGCATAATAGAAATATCCTGTGGCCACGCAAGTAGTAACAAACAAACCTGTTGAGGCAGTTAAGGGTTGACCTCCGGGGGTAATGATCCAATACCGATCCACACCATCGGCCTTTGACAAAGGATAGTTTTTGGAAGAGTTTTCCGGTGCTATCCCCAAAAACTCGCAGCTACTCAATTGGCTACCCTGAGTAATGGCTGTCGTGGAGCGATAAAGCTTGTACTTTGGTTTGTTGGCGCTGGCATTGTTCCAGGTAAAAAATACCTGCCCGTCTTTGTAGAACCCTGTAAACCCCGTCACGGTGACTGCGAATCCTTTTGGGGTGCAGGCAAAGAGGATGACAACAAATAATAAAATTTTAATTGATGATATTCTCATAGCCGTAGCTTGGTAACTGCCCGTCAGTAAAAATAAAAAATCAACGGCCTTGAGGGCTTGAAATCTGAGTTAATACTACCTATTAATCACTATGGGCAATATTTGGAATGACCCATCAAAACGAAGATGCAAAAAGTACATGCCATCAGGTAGCTTTTCAACCGACATTTCGAGGTGTACCGCTGGCTCCGACAGAGTTATTGATCGCTGCATTAAACATTGCCCATTGATGCCCAACAGCTCAATACTACCTGCCTTACTTTCACTACCGGTGTCGTTTTGAATTTTCAAATACACCACATCACTTGCGGGATTGGGGCTAACAGAAACTTCTGCAACTGGAATTAATCGCTCGCGACATGTCGAGGTTACCTGCACTGCTTTTGAGGTTTTGCTGCAACCCAAGATAGGTTCAATGACCTGTACCTTGTATTGTCCTGTTTCTGTTGCTACATACGATTGCTGCGTTGCCCCGGCAATGGCTACATCGTTTTTGTACCATTGCCACTGGGTGCCCGTACCGTCCTTAGCTTTCAAAGTTACCGAGCCCGTCTGGCAAATGTTTAAATCTCCCTGAACCTTAATGGATGCCTTGGGTTTATCGATGCGCACAATATGTGTGGCAGGCGAAGTTTCCTGACAATTCCCTACAATTGTTATCTGAACTTGATATGAACCACTCTGATTTCCATTCACGGTGTAAGTCTGCTGCGTGCTTCCCATCAAAATTTGCCCGTCACGATACCATTGATATTGGTAGCCGGTTCCGCTGCTGGCTTCAAGAGTAACCTTTACGCCTTTGCATTCTTGCATGGTGCCGGCGGGGTTTATTTGTGCAACTACCAGCTCTTCATCAGTTGAGCCATCGCAATCGTCATCGATTTGATTGCAGAGCTCTTGAGCTAGCGGATGGACTGTCGTAAGGCTATCGTTGCAGTCAAGGTTGTTATCCACGTATCCGGTTGGAGGCAACAGGGCCTGAAGCCACAGCGCAGGGTTTCCATAGCCGTCGCCATCAGCATCCAGGTAAAAGGTATCCACAGGCGCCGGTGCAATGCTGATACTTAACTCGCTTGTGTCTTTAAACACTTTTACAGCGGGAATCGTAAGCAGTCCACCTTCATAAATAAATCCACCGCTGTGAACGATTTGACCCCGATGCCGCACTTCCCATACCAAATACGTCCCGGGTTCGGGTTTGAATTGCTGACGTCGTCGCGGTGTTACATCTACCAAGCAAGAATCGGGTGCTGCCTTTATGCCAGTGAGGGTACCAAGATTTCTCATAAAAATCCGTACCTTCCACAAATCCGGTTGATCAACGACTGGATCTGCCCAATTGAGATATCCATTTATCGAACCCACGGGATCCCCCGAAGCATTTGTACCTGTTCCCGGATTTTCATTAACCGAGCAATAACTAAAGGCCGGGTAGGAAACTTTTGTCGAATAACGTTCCGGCTCAAAGGGCAAGGAATTCCATGTTCTGCCTTCTCCTCCGTGCTCACGCATGTCAAAGAAGAAGTATCCCCCAATGCGGTTGCTATTAACCGAATCATACCAAATAACTTTTTCAGTCCAGCCCATTAACTTGTCATTTTTGCCGTTCAATCCCTTGAAAATGGGGAAATCAGTTTCGCGACGCAAGTGCACTTCGACAGGACCGTTTAAAAGGTCATAAGTGCCCCGCATGTGAGTTCCTTCCAAAAGATTTTGGGCTACCGTACCAAACCGTTTGTTGCCGTCTTCACGATTGTGTTTTCCTTCATTCATGCTGCAATCCGGATTGTAATCATTTAAAAAACCGAAGTTGTACATTCCTCCACTTACCTCACACGAGGCAAATTTTTCCGGATATACTAAAGCCAGCATGAACGCACCGTTGGCTCCATTGGAATTGCCAATAAGGTGAATGCGCGAAGAATCAACCTGATAGTTTTGGGCTACAAAGCTTATGGCTTCCAATATGGAGGTTTGCGTGAAGAAGAAATTATAGCCTGTGGAGGGGGGAATGGTATTGTTTAACGCATTCCACACGTCGTAGTTCTGGTTGCAGCCTAGCCACGCGGTGACATCACCGCTGGGCAAATGGTGAGAAACGTTTAATAAAATTTTTTTCTTTCCCCCTGACGTGATGTTGGCGAGGAAGTTACTGCCCCCGCCATGGAAGTTCACATACAAGGGCGCAGGTTTGGCAGCTAATTGCCCGGGATTTACCGCAAAACAAAAGCCTAAGCTGACAGCCCTGAACCGTAACGGACCGCTTACGGTTACTCGCGACGAAACAAACTGGACGTAGATATCAATCAGGGTATTTTGGCTCATGAGCCGTTTTTCCTGCAACACCGGCTTGGGCGAAGCCACGGTTTCATAGACCGGCGTGAGAAGGGCATTGGAACCCGGTATAATTGTAACATCTTCCGTACCACCGGTCATTTGCGTCACAGCGTAATAAAAGGCCTTGTTTTCCACGCAGGTGGTCACCATGAGGCCTGTAGTCGCTGTCAGCGGAGCTCCTAACTCCGTTATCGTGAAATAACGAGTCACGCCATCAATGCTGGACAATGTGGTGTTTTTGGACGATTCATGATGAACCATGCCCAGATATTCACACTGCGCCAGCTGAGAAGAACTGGTTATGGGCTGCGATGAACGATACAAGAGAAAATACGTGCCCGCCTGAGCATTATGCTGAAACGTGATAAACACTTGGCCGTTTCGATAAGTAGCAACCAGATTGGTGACCCCTTGTGCTTTCGTGCATAAAGTCATGCAAGAAAATATGAATGTAAATAGCCTCCAGCAAGTAACCATAAAAATTGGTGTTTTGTATAAAGATATAAAAAATTGTCAACGATTCTAATCGATGACAGGCAAGGGCAATTTTTGGTGCCCGTGTTGACCCTGATACTGAATCCAGTACACCCCTTTTTGCAACTCACTGAGGTCAAAATGAAATTCCTGCACGCCCGCGTTGATTTGTTTTTCCCAGCAGTGCACTTTTTGACCGAGCATATTGATCAAGCAGAATTGTCCTCGTTCCGCAGCCATAGAACTAATGCGAACGGTAACCCAGCTGCTGGCAGGAACAGGAAAGAGGCTCAGGAACAGGGGGTCTGATTCCTGATTTAAGCGGCATGAGGAAGTCACCGTTACCGGCTTAGAAGTTTTGTTACAACCCAATACCGGCTCGGTAACTTTCACTTTGTATTGTCCGACGGATGTTGCGGTGTAGCTCTGCTGCGTCGCACCGGCTATGGCTATATCGTTCTTGTACCATTGCCATTGGGTCCCCGTACCGTCTTTGGCTTTCAACACGACCGATCCAGAAGAACAAATGTCTAAGTTGCCCTGTACTTTGATGCTGGCTTTGGGTTTGGCAACTCGAGAGAGTGTTACGGAGTTGGAAAATACGGTACAGCCGCTGCTGTTGGTTTCCCGTACCTTGTAAGTTCCTGCTTCTGAACCTTTGGAATCGTAACTCTTTTTAGTTGCTCCTGAAATTGCTACGTCGTTACGGAACCATTGATAGCTCATTCCACTTTCATTGGCCGTAAAGGTTACCTTGGTACCTTCACATGCACTGAAGGATTCAGAGGGTGTAATCGAGGCTGTGAAAGTATTTTCATCGGTGATACCATTGCAATTATCATCCAGTCCATTGCAGCTTTCCGCTGCTCCCGGATAAATGGCCGCATTAGCATCGTTGCAATCACCCGCTACATCTGCATAACCTGTGGGTTTTGTTGCCGCAATCACATAAGAATTATTGATTCCAAACCCATCCCCATCAGCATCCAGGTAAAATGTATCAACGGCTAAGGTCCACGTAAGCGTGAGCAACGATGTGTCTTTTTTAATGATAACCGAGGGAACAGTTAACAAAGCTCCGTCGTAAATAAAACTGCCAGCCTGAATCTGCTGTCCGAGACTTATGACGGTCCAGTTAACCAGGCTTCCGGCCGGCGGAAAAAATTGTTGCCTTCGCCGCAAGGTGACATCGGCTGTGCACGAGGCTGGGCCCGGAACTACTACGTTGTTGACCTGTTGTAAGTCACGAATAAAAAGTTTGATACGAAATTCATTGGTTGCATCTATTTCCGGATTCTTCCAATCCAGAAAGCCATTGATGGATCCGACAATATCGCCGTCGGCAGGATGTCCGTTGCCGGGATTGCTATTAATAGAGCAAAATGAAAATGCTGGATAAGCTATATTTCGTGCATAGCGGTACATGTCAAAATTGGTGGATATCCAGGTCTTGTTATTGCCGCCATGGTCACGATTATCGAAAAAATAATAACCTCCTGTTCGATTTCTGTTGATGGAATCATACCAGATGGTTTTTTCCGTCCAGCCCAGTTTGTCATCAGAGCGTCCGTTAATGCTGTAAAGCACAGGATAATCTGTAAGTTTATTAATATGAATTTGTTTTGGTCCGTTCAACCGATCATAGGTACGTTGCCCGCTGCCTTCCCAAAGATTAGCCGCTGTTGTTCCCAATAGTTTATTTCCGTCTTTACGGTTGATGCCTCCTGGATTCATCGAACAATTTGGATTGGCATCTTGCTCGAAGCCGAAATTGAACATGCCGCTCGTCAGATCTACAGCAGCTAAAAGATTGGGGTAGAATAACCACAGGAAGAATGCTCCGGTGGCCCCAAAGGAGTTACCATCAGCCCACACCTTGTTGGGATCTACGGGAAAATTGTTGATTACCCATTGGATTTCATAAGCGATACGATCAACGGTATAGAAATAATTCGTGCCGCTGGTCCATTCGGAATTATTGCTTTTCTTAAATGCGTCGTATTGTTCATTGCTGCCTATCCACCCACTTGATTCACCGCTGGGAAAATAATCCTCCACACCCATGTTGAGCTCTGTGCCTTTAACATTCGTGATGCTGGTGAGAAATGTTCCTCCCCCTGCGTGAAAACGCACATGCAACCCCTGAGGTGTAGTGGCATTGTTCCGATACACCGCAAAGCAATAGCCCAACCATCCGGCTTTAAACCGCAGAGGACCATTTAAGGTCTCACGACTGCTGATGAAATGACCATAGATTTCGACAGGCTTTCCGTCAATCATACGAATTTCCTGGAGTACCGGAACTCGAGGCATTACCGTTTCATAAATCGGATTAGCCAATGAATTAGAACCTAATATGATGGTTTGATCTTCTACCCCCCCTGTAGTAACTAATAAAGCATAATAAAACGGCCCATTGGCCACGGAAGTCGTAACAAATAAGCCCGTTTGTGCATTCAAAGGAGCGCCCCCGTTTTGAATGATCCAATAACGCGTGACCCCGTCGGCATGAGTCAGGTTATGATTGACCGAGGAGTTCTTATCCGTAGCACCCAAGTATTCGCACGAGGCAATCTGTGATCCGGAAGTGATCGGTGTCGCAGACCGATACAACTTATAGGTAGGGTTGTTGTGGTTTACAGTGGTCCAGGTAAAGAACACTTGGCCATTTTGATAAAAGCCCGTAAAGTTGGTCACCGTTAGCGCGTGAGCGGAAAATACCGTCAGTACCAGAAATGCTGTTACAATAAGCGAGATTTTCATTTTGTCAACTCATTAGATAAGGTGCTTAAATGTTAAACCAATTGGAAAATTAAGATTTATTGCTTAAACGCAAGCTCTTTAAGAAGCCAAGCGCTGCCCACTCAGCGTCTGTCTTTTCACAAATAAGCTTTAAACCGGCCAGCGCAGCTATTCGATGAAAATCGGCGCCTTCTTTCTTAAAAAATCCACTTAACAACAACACGCCCTCAGGTCTAAGTGCAAATATCAGCCGATCCATGTTTTGCATGAGCGTCAAGCGATCGATGTTGGCTACCACAACGTCCACAAAAAAATTTTCGGGCACCGTTTCTGCAAGCCTTACATCAACCAAGTGCAGCACACCGTTGATTTTACAATTGACGACAGCACATTCAACAGCCGTTGGGTCCGAATCTATTGCCACAACCGATGCACCTTGCTTGGCGGCATAAATGGACAGAATTCCGGTACCACAGCCAAAATCGATGACCTGCTTGCCATTCAAATCCATCTGCTGCAGGCATTGCAAGCACAACCGGGTAGTTTCATGGTGGCCTGTACCAAAGGCCATGGCCGGCTCGATAACGAGCTCCAAGTCAGCTTCACGGTCCGGAGCATGATGAGGCGCACGAATAGACAAATTGCCTATTCGTACAGGATGATAACTTTTCTCCCACAGAGCGTTCCAGTTACACGCCGCAATGTGCTCTACAATCGTAGGGTAGCCACCTATTTGCGATGGTGGCATCGATGTTAATTGATCCGATCTGGCATATGCGAGAAGACAGTCTGGTCGTTGTTCAAAACCCTCAAAACCGTAGGCCATCAAATAGGCCAGCAAACTTTCTTGCTGATCTTCGGGAACCTGAATGCGACAACAAATCCATTCAGCAGGCATGAATAATTCCCAGAAATTCCTCAGCATTGAGTGAAGCGCCGCCAATGAGGCCGCCATCTACATCGGGTTGTGCGAACAGGCCCCCTGCATTCGATGGCTTGCAACTGCCTCCATACATGATCGTGGTATTTTCGGCGATTTCAGTTCCGTAGCGTTCTGCAATCAGAGAGCGAATGAACGCATGCATCTCCTGAGCTTGCTCTTCCGTGGCTACCTTGCCGGTGCCAATGGCCCATACTGGCTCGTATGCAATCGTGAGCTGAGCAAACTGGCTGGCGGTAAGATGGAACAGTCCTTCTCGGATTTGGGTGGCTACCAGCTCTTTGTGCTGGTTTGCTTCACGCACCTCCAACGGCTCACCCACGCAAAAAATAGGCGCAAGTCCCGCTTCCAGAGCCCGCACTACTTTTTGGGCAAGCACGACATTGGTTTCTGAAAAGTATTGCCGCCGTTCACTGTGGCCCAAAATCACATAGCTGGCGCCACAGGCCTTGATCATTGTTGCGGCCACTTCGCCGGTAAAGGCTCCGTGGTTAGCCCAGTGGCAATTTTGGGCTCCGGCAAAAACCTCGGGTTCGCCAGCAACTAAGCTGCAAACGGTTTCCAGGGCGGTAAACGGAGGACAGAACACTACGCGTGCCTTTCGTTGCGCCGCCGGCATTAAGCCTTTTAGGACTTCCGTAACCAACTGCCGCGCTTCTGCGCAGGTCTTGTGCATCTTCCAGTTGCCAGCAACAATTTTTTTTCTCATTCAAAAATCGTATATAAATTTTCTTATTTAATCGGCAAGGAAGCTATGTGTCGTAAGATGGCTTCGTCAGCCGCACTCAGTTCCACCTGGCGGCGGGCCATTACCCTTTTGGCTACTTCGATGGCTTTGTCTATCCGATACTCCGTAAAACCCGAAGCTCCTCCCCAAGAGAAGGAGGGAATGAAATTCCGGGGAAAGGCCGCTCCAAACACGTTCACAAACACCCCCACGATCGTCCCCGTATTGAACATCGTGTTGATGCCACACTTCGAGTGGTCTCCCATTATCAGGCCAAAGAACTGCAAGCCCGTGCGCACAAAAGATTGTGTGGCATAGTTCCAAATCTTCACCTCGCCATAATCGTTTTTGAGATTTGAGTTGTTAGAATCCGCTCCCAGATTACACCACTCGCCGATCACGGCATGCCCTAGGAAACCGTCGTGCGCCTTGTTGCTGAATCCGATCATTACCGAGCTGTTGATCTCGCCTCCGACCACACAACGTGGGCCTATACTGGTGGGCCCGTAAATCTTGGCACCCATTTTCACGATGCTGCCCTCGCCAAAAGCCGCCGGCCCTCGAATCATAGCCCCCTCCATAATTTCTACTCCCTTTCCAATGTAGATAGGACCTTTCGAAGCATTCAAAAAAGCAAACTCGACTTTAGCTCCTTCTTCAATAAATACGTCGTTACGGTTGAGTACTTTGTTTGACTCATAAATCGGAGCCGAGCGCCGCCGGTAGGTCAGCATTTTGTAGTCGTCTCGCAGTGCCTCTTCGTTAAGCGTAATGATGTCGGTCAGTTTCCGTATCGTCCGCGGTGGCACTACCGGACTGATGCGGTTCCCTTCATTAAGCAGTCGAGATACATCGAGGGGGTATTGTACCTGATCGCCGCGTAAACACGCCGCTATCAGCAATTGGTCGTCGGCCAGCACGTCGCCACATTTTAGTGCTGCTACCTGAGCCACCATACGCGGGTTGGGCAATACCGAGCCGTTAATCAACCAATTTATCTCTTTAACGACTGGGGGAAACTTTACGGCCAGATACTCTTCTGTTAGATAGCTCAGCGAACAGTTCAGGGACCGCTGCCACTTTTCTTTGATCGTCAAAATGCCCACCCGCAGCTCAGCCACAGGTCGCGTGAAAGTGAGTGGAAGTAAATGAGTGCGGCAGTCGTCATCAAACAAAATGTAATTGCGCTCTTCCATAACCGCAACGCCGACTGCCCAAGCTACTTATGCCGGCTAAGCTTCTAATCTTGTCTTTCCCTATTTTCCTGCGCACTGCCTTTGCGCGCATACTTCTTTCGAAACTTATCAATGCGCCCGGCAGTATCTACAAACTGCATTTTTCCCGTAAAGAACGGATGGGATGTATTGGATATTTCCAGCTTCACCAAAGGGTATTCTTTTCCATCCTCCCATACAATCGTTTCCTTACTCGGAGCGGTTGAGCGGGTAAGGAACGCCATACCGTTGGACATATCCTTAAACACAACCAGCCGGTAATCCTTGGGATGGATGTCTTTCTTCATGTTAGAAAGGTTGACCGGGCAAAGATAAGGTGCTAATTACACTGTCCAAAACGGCCATTCCTTTGGCTACGACAGAGGGCAAAAGCCGTGGGAACAGTATTTTTGAAACTGAAATCTACCGCGGTGCCAGGTGTGTGGAGACGATTCAACGGCGAACGCCTTAATGGCTCACTGCACGACGCAGTAGAGGAGGTAATACGCCGCGAACATCAGCAAGGCCATCGACTAAAAGTGTGTATTGGCACTGACTCGCAGGTCTTTGGTAAGCATACTGAATTTGCTACGGTAATTGTCTTTTTACGCGAAAAGCGCGGCGGCTTTATGTTTATACACAATGAAAAAGTACCACATCGCCACTCGGTTAAAGAGCGGCTGCTCTTAGAGGTTAGTAAGTCCGTTGAAATTGCTTATAGTCTTTGCGATCTTTTAGATGCTTACGATGTGGATCTGGAAGTGCATGCCGATATCAACACCAACCCCCACTTCCAATCCAATGCCGCCCTGCATGAAGCTATGGGCTACATCCTCTCCATGGGTTTTGCGTTCAAAGCAAAACCCGAGGCCTTTGCCAGCAGCTGCTGTGCCAATAAGGTGATTTAAAAACTACCAACTATATCCGAAGCCGATACCGCCCCAGAACGGGAAGAAATTGCGCCCACTAAACAACGGCGAAACACCGAATCGGAAATTAATGCCACCATCCTCAGGCTGTCTGCGAAATCCAAAATACAGGGTGCCGGCAAAATTATCTTCAGGTTCGAAAAAAAGATATCCTCTAGATGCATCCATAAATGTAGCGCCCAAGCCTAGCTCCAAATAACGGTTTTCCTTTCCAATGAGATAATTAAACCCTAAAGGAACTACCAGCATCTTAAAATCATCCACATTAATGTAACCTATACCGCCTCGAAAACCTAATCCGTCGCGCCTGGCAGCGATTCGCTGATCGAAATTTACAGCATACAAGGCGCTGGGTCCAAATAATTCGATATAAACGCTCGGCGCGTATTGCACGATCGAAGCTTTCTCTGTTTGTGCACTAATTTTAAAGCTGAGTAAAAGTACAAAGGCAAGAAAAAGTGTCTTTTTCATAGGTTTTGTTTTAGTTAAACTAAAATAATTAATAAATAAAATCCTCCAAATTCATTATCCTCTTTTTTTTCAACAAAATAGTTGTCAAAGATAGGCCAATTAATTTTTCCTAAGCTGTGGAAAGCTGAATCACATCGGGGCACTAAGAATTACATGCAAAAATGCTTTAGAAAGCATGAATGGTTAGCCTTTAGAAATCCATTGGCCGATCATTAAAAATCTTGCATGATTGCCTTATAGGACGATAACCCTTCAACAAAACATAGCACTTTCAAAGACAGGTACAATACAGAAAAATCAAAATCAAATTCAGAACAGACATGGAGCTGTTGCCGACTCTGTCCATCAGGACAGATTTGAAAACACCTTTGTGGCGCACGAGAGAGCTCAAAATGTAGCCAATTCCATATAACCATCCAGCCATTCACTAACGGAGGTAGCTTGCCTGCTTATAACATCAGCCACAAACGGATTTTGCAAAGAACCCGCTGCCACCAGCTCTAAAAAAGGTCGGCTGCCCCCGAGCCTGCAGAGGACTAAATATTGTTTCATAGCTGTGGGCAGGTCTTGCCTTGCCAGCTCCCATAATTGAAAGGCACAAACCTGCGCCAATGCGTAATCAATATAATAGAACGGATATTTAAAAACATGGGCCTGGCGGTGCCAGTAAGTGCCGCGTTGCAAATAAGCCGAACCACCGTAGTTGCGATGCGGCAAGTACCTTTTTTCTAAGGCTCGCCAGCACGCTTTCCACTGCTTGGCCTCAGCATCGGGATGTGCGTAAATCCAATGTTGAAATTCATCAATGGCAGCGCTGTACGGCAAAAACATGAAGTTATGGCTCAGGTGAGAAAATTGATATTGCCGAGCACGAACACCGAAAAACAAATGCATCCAAGGCCAGGTCAGCAATTCCATACCCATGCTGTGGATTTCAGCTGCCTCCGAAGTGGGGAAGCTGTATTCCAGCACTTCTAAATCCCGACTACACCACGTTTGAAATGCATGTCCGGCTTCGTGAGTCAATACGTCAATATCGCCGGAAGTGCCATTGAAATTGGCAAAAATATAGGGGGCCTTCAGCTCGCTTAAGTAGGTACAATAACCTCCGGCAGCCTTATGAGGACGGGTGATTAAGTCCATCAATTCTCGCTCTTGCATCATACGAAAGAAAGCGCCCGTTTCTTCTGAAAGCTCATCGTACATTTGCTGGGCTCGTTCGATAATTTGCGTTTCGGTGCCTACAGGTTTAGGATTACCCTCTGGAAAATCTAAAAGTTCATCGAAATACAGCAATTTCGTGAGGCCGAGGCGCCGCCGCTGCATCTCTCTCAGCTCACTGGTTTTTGGCACTATTTTCCCTAAAATGTTATCCCGAAACCGAGCCACGTCAGCTGCATTATAGCCACTTCGGCACATGCGCAGGTAACCTAATGGAATAAAATTTTCATATCCCAGCTTTCGTGCCTGTAAATGCCGCACAGCTACCAGTTCGGCAAAAATGGCATCCAGCTCGGCCTCCTGTTTTTCAAGCCAACCGTCAGCGGCCTCATGTGCGGCCTTGCGCACTGCACGGTCTGGATCCATCTTAAAAGGCACCATTCCCGAGAGATTGTAGCTGCCTCCATTGAAGGAAATCTCGGCTGAGGCAATCAGGTTTGTATATCGCGTGGAAAGCTCGTTTTCCCGCTGCAGGTCTGGAATGATTTCCGGAGTGAAGGTCTGTAAAGTCATTTCGGCCAGCTGGAACAACTGAGGGCCCAATTTCTGCTCCAATTCCTGCCGAAAGGGGCTTCTGACCAGCAATCTGTAAAAACGATGAACTAATTCCTGGTAATAGGGCCCCTGTTGATCAAACCAAGCCTGTTCTTGTTCATAAAATTTATCCGTGGTATTGGCTGAGTAACGAATTTGGGCCACGTTACTCATGGTTTCAAAGTGACTTCGAAGGCGATAGAAGGCACGTATGGCCTCTAACTGGCTCTCTGCCGAAGTGGCCTGCTCAATTTGCGAAAAAAACCGATTTGCCTCTTCTTGCATGCCCTCCAAATCAGGGCGCTTATAAACAAAAGCAGAAAACTTCATTTGCATGGTCTGAGCCTGTAAAGTAAATGAGCGCATTTTTTATGCCGGATCAGCGTTTCTGTTCCAGGTATACCTAACCCCGGCGCTACCTACATTCGACATGCCCGGCGGGTGAAGTTTTTGGACAGCGACGGTTATCGATTGGATCCGGTCATCAAGGGGACGAATGCCCTCGACTACGTGAAAACATACTTGTTCCAATAAAGCCGTTTCACAGCCAGCTGCTGCTTGCACCACAGCGACCAGGCGCTGATAGTCCAATGTGTCATCAAGTAATCGTACCGGTTGCTCTGTTTGGATACAAACAGCCACGTCGATGAGCAACTCTGATTTGGTTAACCGTTCTTCTGCACTGATGCCCACAGGTGCCGAGATCCTGATGTTGTTTAAGGCAATGGTCAACATAACTGCAAGATGCCAAATTTGAGCAGCTTTGCGCTTTGTGATGCTGCTTGCTCTACGCGCCAAAAATTCTAAACATCGAGGTTTCATTTCGAAGGATTTGTCATTGCATGGAAGCATATTGAAAGTGCTGATGGGGACGTGGCTTGCCGTCAGCAAGGTGCTGGCTCAACCTGACTTATATATTGTGGACCATGCCGGCGATACGGGCACAGAGCCTTCATCCCCTCAGGACACGTTTTCTTCTCCGGCAATTTGGGTATTACAAGATCCCGATCCGAACTGGCAGCCTTATCCTTTCGAAGGTTCTGTGCCGTGGCAAGTGCCAACCATGCAACCCCCGAAACATTACGATTGGCGCCTGTTCAACCGGCCTTCTTGGATTTATGTGCTCATCAGCAACCGGGGCAATCAGCCTTCCTCAGGATCCGAACGACTTCGCCTCTATTGGACGGCATCAACAGATCTGCATTGGCCAACCTGTTGGAATGACTACTTGCTGGTAACGGATGATGGAGGCGAAATCATATTGCTCGGTGAAGAAATCACCAAGCCGCGATGTAATGCTGCCTTGCTCTCTGATTCACAACGCATGGCCCTCATTGAAGCCTGGTTGCGCCTGGATTCCTTGTTTTACCCCGACTCCGTATCTCTCTGGGATAAACAGGATCAAATCCATCGGGTAACCCACGTTCATAATACCCCCAACTTTTTGCCCTGGCATCGGGAACTGATTATGCGTTTTGAATTGTTGTTGCGTTCCGTGAATCCCACGCTACGCTTGCCCTACTGGGACTGGACGACTGACCCTCGCAACAGCTCGGGCTTCAATTTCTTCAGCCCTACGTTCATGGGTTCGGATCAGGGTCGTTGTGGCCCTCCTTTCGACCATTTTGATGCCAATTACGATTGCACCAAAGCGCGGGCCAGCTTGGATTTTTCTTGCTTGAACAATCTGTTCTGTGCCGATCAGCCTGACGATTATCGTCGTCCCAATTATGTAATCGAGCGAGCGGTAGCCGCCGGTGCTCCCGACAGCATTGACGCCGATTCATTAATCGTTGCTTCGTGCTTGGCGGCCCCCGTCGGTGACCAATACCTCTGGTTTTGGGGAGGATACCTCAAGAACCTCAACTATTCCCTGGAGCAAAACCACCGTCTGGCGCACACCCATCTGGGTAAGACCCTCAAGTGCAAGCATACCGCTTTTCAAGATCCATTCGCCTACCTGTTGCATTCCAATGTGGACAAGCTCTGGGCCCTGTGGCAAAGGCAGCCGTCCGCCACTCATCGGTTAGATGCCTCGGCTATATATGGTAACATCTCGAATAATATGTATTTGCATGAATTCATGCACCCTTGGGATGGCGGATCGGCCATCAGTAACCCCATTGCTCCCTGGTTGCCGGGAAGCGAGGCAATCCAAAAGAAAAATGCATTTGACGTCTCGGTAGTCATCCCGGTCACTTATGATGTAGTCCCATTAACAATTCCGGTGTTGCAACCTGGACAATCCGTAGTCGTGGCATATCCCTGGCATGTCCCTGAACTGACCGTCCTTCCCTCGCCGCACCCCGACACTTTGTATTTGTTTTTGTTGGCACGAATTGAAACCGATTCTTCACCTAATTATGGGATGACTGTGGCGGAAACTTCCGTAGTCAAACACAACATTGTCCATAACAACAACATAGCCGGCCGCAGAATAGCGGTACCCCGGATCACAACCCAAGAATCGTCAGCGATACCTATGAAGGCCTTCTGGGCTTATCCCAATCCTGCATCCGGTCAGGTCACCGTGCATCCGCCGGATAACCAACCATACGTCATGCGCCTCCTGCTTCCCGACGGGCGCACCGTGCGGCAGCAGTGGATGCAGGGAACAACCACCTTTAACGTAGCCGATCTGCAACCCGGCCTCTACCTGATACTGCTGGATCGAGCCGATCGAAGCCAACAACAAATATTCCGTTTGGTGATTCATTAAGGCTTCTTTTTAGGCTCACCACGTCCCGACTACCTTTGCCAAAATTTTGCTCATGCGCGACGATCAATTCCAGCATCCCGATTATTACCTCGTTGACGAGCTGCTGACCGATGAACAGAAGCTCATCCGCGATACCGTGCGATCGTGGGTAAAAAAAGAGGTCTCCCCCATCATCGAAGACTATGCGCAGCGTGCTGTGTTTCCGGCACATCTTATCAAAGGCTTAGCCGACTTAGGTTGTTTTGGACCTACCATACCGGAAAAATATGGAGGTGCCGGCCTTGATTACATTACCTATGGTTTGATGATGCAGGAGCTGGAACGGGGCGACAGCGGTATCCGCTCCACAGCCAGCGTACAGGGTAGCTTAGTCATGTTTCCAATCTATGCTTACGGCAGTGAAGAACAACGCCAACGCTACTTGCCCCGCTTGGCTAAGGGAGAAATTATGGGGTGCTTCGGCCTGACTGAACCTGATTACGGCAGCAATCCGGCAGACATGATCACTCGCTTCGAAGATGCAGGCGACCACGTCGTACTGAATGGAGCTAAAATGTGGATCAGCAATGCGCCTTTTGCCGACATAGCCGTAGTCTGGGCCAAAGACCCCGACGGCGAAATCCGCGGGCTGATTGTAGAACGAGGCATGCCCGGGTTTTCTACCCCTGAAACGCACGGCAAATGGAGCCTGCGCGCTTCGGCTACCGGCGAACTGGTTTTTGATCAGGTGCGCGTCCCGAAAGAAAACATCTTGCCGGGGATCCAAGGCCTGAAAGGACCGCTCAGCTGCCTGACCAAAGCCCGCTATGGCATAGCCTGGGGCGCCTTAGGTGCCGCTATGGATTGCTATGACTCCGCTTTACGTTACAGCAAGCAACGCATTCAGTTCGGCAAGCCTATTGCTTCATTTCAACTGATCCAGAAAAAGCTGGCCGAAATGATTACCGAAATCACCAAAGCGCAGCTTATGGTATGGCGGCTCGGTACGTTAATGAATGAAAACAGAGCCACCCCAGCCCAAGTATCTATGGCTAAACGCAATTCCGTGGAAATTGCCCTGAACATAGCCCGCGAAGCTCGTCAGATCCATGGGGCCATGGGCATCACCAGCGAATATTCCATCATGCGCCATATGATGAATTTGGAATCGGTCATCACCTACGAAGGCACGCATGAAATTCATTTGCTTATTACCGGCCTCGATATTACGGGGATCAATGCGTTTAAGTAATCGTTTTGCCCTCTTATTATTGAGGCCAGCGCTTAAAAAGCTATTTCTTAAAATATCCTTCAAGCGCTGACAGAAATGTTTTTAAAAAGAGTGTTTGCCTCAAATTAAGATTTAAATCAATATAACCAGGGGCCTATTTCTTAGAAATGACCAAATTTTTATGCCGTTTGGGTAGGATGTTTATGCTATTAGCTTAATTAAAACATGTATATTAAAATTCAAGACTGAACAGAGTGCTTTATTTAGAATGCCTTATTTATATTTTTCCCAAAAGCACAATAATATGCTGGCTGTTTTTTCTTGGATAATGTTAGGTGTTGATGCAGGTTATATCAACAATTCAATAAAAATTAATTTAATGATTCCTTGTGTTTTATCTCTGATTTTGACTCCAAATATCTGGCTTGGCCATGCGTTTAGTTCTTAAGAGAAGGGATAAGTCAACGATAGATGACGTGCATTTATAACTTTTCATCAGAAACAATTCTCGGAGAATCCCTAAACTAACCCTTTTTGCCCGGTAGCATTGGCACAAAACGGAACGTATCAAAGGCTTCCTCTTTGATTTCAGATTCGGAAACGTAGGTATAGCGCCGCATCATCTGCAGGCTGCCTTTACCGACCGGAGCCACGAGGATGCCGCCCCGCCGCAATTGACGCAGCAACTTGTCAGGAACGGAAGGAGCTGCTGCCGTAATCAGAATACGATCGAAAGGGGCATAAGCAGGTAGTCCTTCAAAGCCATCACCAAAAAAGCAGCGAATATTCGTGTACCCCAGCCGTAACAATCGTTCTTTTACTTTCAAGTAAAGGGAGCGAATGCGCTCGATGGTATAAACGCGAGCGCCGAGTTCATAGAGGATGGCTGCTTGATAGCCACTGCCGGTGCCGATCTCCAAGACTTTGTGACCCGACTGTACGCACAACAACTGCGTCTGGTAGGCCACGGTAAATGGCTGCGATATGGTTTGACCTTCACCGATGGGAAAAGCATTATCCTCATACGCGCGTTCCAAAAATGCACTTTCAAAACCAAACAGGTGGCGTGGAACATTATTCATAGCTTCCAACACGCGTTCGTCGGTAATGCCTTTTTTGCGAATACCTTCAACCATGCGGCGGCGAAGGCCGGCATGTCGCGGTGTGTCGCCAGCTATCTTGGTGAAGTCAACCATGATTTCGATTCAAAAGTAACAGGAATGCATGGGCTCCTTTCGCTCTTCCGCGGGCGCCATAATGACTGGCCTGTTAAATTCGCCAGCTAACTCAGTGCTATGAGTGCCATCAAATTTGGAACCGACGGTTGGCGGGCCATCATTGCCGATGATTTTACGGTAGCCAACGTCCAAAGGGTAGCCGCAGCCACTGCCCGCTGGATCGTGCAGCAGCCGGCTCCGCATGCCGCTGTTGTGGGGCATGACTGCCGTTTTGGCGGTGAATTATTTGCACAAACGACAGCCCGCATGTTGTGTGCTCACGACATCAAAACCTATTTGGCCGAAAGCTTTGTGTCAACGCCCATGGTTTCGCTGGCAACGCGCCACCATGCCGCAAACATGGGTATCGTCATCACCGCTTCACACAATCCTCCTTCCTACAATGGCTACAAGCTTAAGGGATCACACGGGGGGCCGAGCTCGCCGTCGGTAGTGGCGGCCGTAGAAGCACTTATTCCCGATAAGCCAGACATCACGCCCGTATCCCTTCAGGCCTATGAGGCCGGTGGCTTGCTGGAATACACCAACATGGAAGGGCTCTACTTAGACCATGTGCGCAGGCATTTTGATTTGGATCGCATCAATCAGGCAGGCTTCATCGTCGCATACGATGCCATGTACGGGGCCGGGCAGCGTGTAGTACCCCTCTTGCTGCAAAACACCATATTGCTGCATTGCGACTACAACCCTTCTTTTAAAGGGCAGGCCCCAGAACCTCTTGACCGAAATCTGGCAGAGCTGGCTTCCACCATCCGTAACGGGCCGGGCCATGTAGTGGGCTTAGCCACTGACGGTGACGCCGACCGCTTAGGCATGTACGACGAATCCGGTAATTTTATAGACGCACATCATATAATTCTTTTGTTGATCCATTACCTGCATCGCTACAAAAAAATGAACGGAAAGGTGGTCGTTGCCTTTTCCGTTTCGGACAAGGTGAAGAAGATGTGCCTCAAATACGGATTACCGGTGGAAGTGACGCCCATAGGCTTTAAACACATCAGTGAAAAAATGGTGAAAGAAGATGTGTTGGTGGGTGGTGAAGAAAGCGGAGGTATTGCCGTAAAGGGACACATTCCCGAACGGGATGGCATTTGGGACGGTCTGCTGTTGCTGGAGTTTATGGCATACACGGGCAAGACGCTACAGCAACTCATTCAGGAAGTTTACGACATCGTGGGCGCATTCAGCTTTGAACGTCTGGACTTACACCTGGATGATTCGTTGAAGCAGCAAATCATAGCCAACTGCCAGAAAGGTCTTTATAAATCGTTTGGCCGCTATCATATTTTGCGCACCGAAGATCTGGATGGCTTTAAGTACCATTTCAGCAATGATGAATGGGTGATGATACGGCCCTCTGGCACCGAGCCATTGTTGCGCGTTTACGGTGAAGCCCCGTCGCGCCAGGGGGTGCGCGATATGTTGCAAACCGTTAAGCAAGTGCTGCTGCAATCGCAGTAAAGGGCCATGATGTACCTTTCATGGAAAACGGAGACATGTACCGGTTGCTCCTGACCGCAAGCATCATGTCTGCCTGCCTGAGCGGTTCCGCTACAGCACAGGGAACGGCGAGACCTCAACCACCGACCGACACGTTGCTGCGCACACGGCTAACCGCTTTGGCCGCAACCTGGACAGGTTTATATGCAACCACTTTGTTTGGGTTAAGTCATTACTGGTATGCAGCATATCCACGGAGTGCCTTTCATTTTTTCAATGATGGCAGCGAGTGGCTGCAGATGGACAAGATTGGGCATGCCTATACTGCCTATTTCGAAAGTCGTTGGACCATGCGGGCATTACAATGGAGCGGCGTGCGCCAACCCACAGCAGCATGGATTGGTGCAGCCACAGGTTTCTTGCTTCAAACTTCAATCGAGGTTTTGGACGGCTATTCTGCAGCTTGGGGTGCCTCCGTATGGGATGTGGCCTCAAACATAGTCGGATCGGCAATGGTAGTAGGTCAGGAACTTCAATGGGGTGAGCAGCGAATAAGCATGAAAATGTCGGCTTGGCCCAGGCACTATGAAGCAGCGCTCCAAAGCCGCACCGATGCTTTGTTCGGAACTTATCCGGGGCGTCTGCTCAAAGACTACAATGCGCAGACCTATTGGATTTCTTTTAATCTATCTTCGTTTTTGAGCCATACTCCACCATGGCTCCCCCGGTGGTTGAACCTTGCTGCCGGTTACGGTGCTGAAGGGCTTTTGGGCGGAAACCACAATATATGGGCTGAGGGCGATGGGCTAATAATGCGCACCGACATCGCACGGCTACGCCAGTTTTACCTGGCCCCTGATGTGGATCTGACACGCATTCCTGCTCGCTCCGCCCTGCTGCGTACGGCACTTGAAATTCTAAATATTGTGAAAATCCCCACCCCAGCCTTATGCTACCAACAACAGGGGCTTAAGTGGCAATGGCTAGCATTCTAATGAGGCCTGTTATCTTCGTTTTACTTCTGAAACTCTTTTAAAAAATCTTCCCACATGAAAAGCGTATTACCTGTGTTGTGGTGCTGCATAGGCATCTCGGCAGCAGCACAGTCCCCCTTAACGATTGAACAACTCTGGAGCCTCGGACGGGTATCGGCTGAAGCTATCTCGGCCGACCGCAAGCACCTGATCTACAGCGTGGCATACACCGACATGAAAGCCGGGCGCACCGAACGCAACTTATATTCCGTTCCGTTAGAAGGTGGTGCCGCCGTACAACTCACCACTACGGAGGGCACAGAAAGCAATGTGGTCGTGACGCCTTCCGGAAAGATGGGCTATTTATATAACGGCCACTTCTGGGAAGCTGACTGGGATGGAAAAAATGCCCGGCAAATAACTAGCGGAGAGGGCAACATCATTGCCTGGAAATTTTCTCCCGACGGAAAATATGTGGCCTTTGCCCGAGAAGTAAAGGTGGATCAAACATGGCAAGACCGTTACCCCGATCTTACTGACGCCAAAGCCTACATTGCCGACGATTTAATGTATCGCCATTGGGATAAATGGGAAGATGGGCGCTACAATCATGTGTTTATCGCCTCCTACTATCAAGGTGAACTGACGGACATACGAGATATCATGGCGGGCGAGCCGTACGAATGTCCGCAACGGCCCTTCGGCAGTGCCGAGGATTTCATCTTTACTGCAGATGCCGCAGCTATCATTTACGTATGTAAAAAGAAAACGGGCAAACAATACGCCGTCAGCACCAACACCTCGTTGTATTATTATGAAATTGCTAAACAAAAAACTATTGAACTCACCCCCAACCTGATGGGCTATGATGTTGCTCCGGCCATATCTCCAAACGGCCTGTGGTTGGCGTGGCTTTCCATGGCCCGCGATGGCTATGAGTCGGATAAAAACAACATCATCATCCGTGATCTGTACGGCAAAGGGCAATGGAACATTACACGAAACTGGGACGAAACCATTGAATCATTCCGGTGGGGATCAGATAATAAAAAAATCTATTTCATAGCACCACGATATGGCACCTTGCAGCTTTTTGAAATCAGCTTGCCCGCCAGCCTTGATGGCTTTGCCCCTACCTCATTTCGTCAGGTAACCAGCGGACGACACGACATCGTCAGCATGTTGGATCAGGTGGGCGACTACATGGTTGCCGTCAAAACCGACATGAACCGCGCGGCAGAAGCAGTGCGTATCCATTTGCCTACGGGTACCATCCTACCGATTACCCACGTGAACGATGCCGCTTATGCGCAAATCAAGCCCAGCCGCATTGACGAGGTATGGATTAAGACCACCGATAACAAAAAGATGCTCACCTACGTCATCTACCCGCCCGATTTCGATGCCAGCAAAAAATATCCGGCTTTGTTGTATTGTCAAGGTGGACCGCAATCACCCATTACGCAGTTTTATTCGTTCCGATGGAATTTTCAGCTGATGGCCGCACACGGCTATGTAGTGATTGCTCCCAGCCGCCGAGGCATGCCCGGCTTTGGTGTTGCCTGGAATGAGCAAATCAGCGGTGACTGGGGAGGCCAGGCCATGCAAGACTACCTCAGCGCTGTAGATTCCATCGTCAAATGGCCTTTTATCGATGCCAAGCGCGTCGGAGCCATTGGAGCCAGCTTTGGCGGTTACAGCGTGTATTTTCTGGCCGGTATTCATCAAGGACGTTTTAAAACGTTCATCGCACACAACGGCGTATTCAATCTCAAGAGCATGTATAATTCAACCGAAGAAATATGGTTTACCAATCACGATTTAGGTGGCCCGTGGTGGAATACCCCTCCGCCGCCGAGTTATGAAACTTCCGACCCCATGAAGCATGTAAACAACTGGAACACTCCCATGTTGCTGACGGCCGGACAACGGGATTACCGGATTCCCTACGTACAATCTTTAGAGGCTTTCCAAGTGCTGCAAATCAAAGGCATTAAGTCTCGCCTCATTGTTTTTCCCGACGAAGGGCATTGGATCTTAAAACCGCACAACAGCATCTTGTGGCAACGTGAGTTTTACCGATGGTTGGAAGAAACCTTATGAATGCATCAAAAAGGATAACCTATGGCCAGTTGCAGATTGATGTCGCGGTTCAAACGACCATTGCGAAAAACATAAAAATATTTTAACCGCCAGCGTTGGCCCTCCGGGGCTCCGGGAGCATAAGCCGGCGTGGCCAGATCGAAACGCAAAATGAAATAAGTAAAATCAAAGCGAATACCGACCCCTGTGCTCAGGGCAATTTGTTTATAAAAATTTTTAAAGTAAAAAACGCCTTCCGCTTTTAGCGAGTCGGCTCGCATGAGCCAAACGTTACCAGCATCCACAAAGAAGGCTGTGCGCAGGGGACCGGCAACAGGGAACCGGTATTCTATGTTCCCCTCGAGCATGATGTCGCCGGTGGACGAATAAGAAAAAGTGGTGTCCACATAGCTGCCGGGCCCTAAGGAACGAATGCGCCAACCGCGCATGCTGCTGGTGCCTCCAACCTGAAACTGCTTCACATAGGGCATGACTCGTGCATTTCCATAGGCATAGCCAATACCTCCGGCCAATCGCCCTACCAACTGTCGGCCGTAGTTGAAATGCCAATACCGCCGTACGTCCGTTGAGAGGCGGACATACTGCGAGTAATCCACACCAAAAATGCTGAAGCTGCCATCTGCGGGGAGGGGTTGGCGCAATACGAGTCTGGAAGTCAGAAAGGGTAGGTTGCCGGCCGTTTCGGCCTCGACCCGCAAATAGATAAAGTTTCGTTGTTCTTTAGGCCTTTGGTTGCTGAACACAAAGGCTCCACCCACGCTGTTGATGAACTGTTCAGAAAACGATGCTTTCAGGAATGCATCTTGTTGGAGGCGTTGACCAAAAGCTGCAGAGTAAGTCGGATACACATATGTAAATCGAAACAAGGGCAAAACATAACGCTTCAAAGGAAAATCTACCTCCTTCCATTCCAAAGAATAACCAGCGCCGAGGTTGCGCAACGTGTAATAGCCGGTTTGTTCGTAGAGACTGGCATTAAGGGTAATCGTGGTTAAGGGGTTGTTGTAACAAGAAATGATGGGATGAATAAACGGAACGGCGAAACGTGGCATGGCGTAGCGCAATTGAACGCTGAAGTTGTAAAACAGGCTGTCGGGCCTGACTACCGGAACTTGAATGCCGGCAAGACCACTTAGATCAATGCGGTTGGCGCGCCGGGCTACGTTGCGGCTCAACAACGATAAACGGATGCCGGTCGCCAAGCTGTTTTCCACGTTACCCACGTCGAGTTCGGCACTGACCTGATGCTTGCGCGCCGGTTGAAGCAGAAAGACGGCGTCGAGCCGATTGCTGTCAGCCTCGATAAAGCGTGCACTAGCGAATTTGTAAACGTTGAGGTCGGCTAAGCGGTTGAGGCTACATTCATAATCCAGCCGTGAATAAAGAGCTCCCGGCCGTAGAAAAATTGCCTCGGCCACCACAGGAAGATGAATGAACTGCCCGGCCTCTAAGAAACGAAAACCCATCAGGTCGGTTGTGTCAAAAGTTGTTTTTCGCAGCTCAAAGCGCGCATCGTAGTCAGGATAAACCGTTACCCGACTAATCCGATAGCTATGTGCAGCTGCACTATCGCCTATGGAGAGGGTTATGTACACATGTACCCCATGATTTCCGATGCTGGTGTCGGCGACAAAACGTATATATTCTTTTTTGAAATGATAATATCCATTGTTCTGAAACTCACGAAGAATTCGGGCTTGTTCGGCTGACAACAAGTCTGTATCAAATGCATCTCCGATGCTTAGCGTGGTTTTGTGCCGGCTGTACCAAACCAACTGATTCAAGGCGGAGCTATCGTATGGAAAGATGAGGCTATCAATACGATACAAAGGACCCGTACGAGCATAATAAGTTAGGTTGACCTTGCGTAGGCTAAAGCGAGGAGCCTGCCATGTGTAAGAAACGGAAGGAAACAGAAAGCCTTTGTTGCGCAGATAACTGGCCATGAGTGCGGCCGAAGTGATGGCCTGCGTTGAGTCAAACAAAACAGGGGGTTCGCCTAAGCGGTTCATTAAAAAAGCACGAATCCCTTTCTGTTTGTTTGTGTAGGTGAGGTTATAAACAAAAAGATTAAAGCGAAAAATGCCCAGCATTTTCCGATTTGGCTTTTGTCGTGCTAACGAAGCCAGTTTGTTTTCCATAGACATGGTTTCATTGAGCCGCCGCAGCATCGTTCCGGTACGCGACTGGGTTTCCAGATTGACTTCAATGCGGTTCAGCAGCCGGGCGCCCGGAGGCACACGCCGGGTCGGAGCACAACTGCAGACCGCTGCCAGCAGGCTGGCAAAAACCAAGTACCTTGCGAAAGCGTTGCTCATATGCTCAGCCGCTCCTTGCTAAAGGAAATCAGAAATCTGCAGCAAAAAAAACACCGAAAGCTCACGAACTGTTTTGTGGCCGAGGGCAGCAAAGTAGCTGAAGAGTTTCTCAATGAAGGGTGGAAACCGGTGCATGTAGTGGCCTTGCCTCAATGGCTCAGACAGCATGAGCAGGTCTTGCATCAATGTCGTTCGGTGCACGAAGTGGATGAACACATCATGCAGCGTGTAACCGGCTTGAAAACGCCAACACCTGTGTTGCTGGTGTTGCAACAGCGATGGTACAATCCCGCACCAGCCGACCTGCAACAAAGCTGGACGTTGGCATTAGACACGATCACCGATCCGGGAAATCTGGGCACCATCATCCGCATTGCAGACTGGTTTGCTATAAAACATGTGGTCTGTTCGCCGGGCTGTGCGGAGGCCTATGCCCCGAAAGTGGTTCAGGCATCCATGGGTTCGTTGGCGCGGATAAGGATGGTGGCCATGCAGCTTCGCGAACTGCTCGAAGCTAACCACAACATTTCAGCCTTCGGTACTGATCCAGAAGGCAAAACGGCGTGTGAGCAATGGCAGGTTCCCTCAGCAGGCATTTTGGTCATAGGCAATGAGAGCCGGGGCATCAGCCCTGATTTGTTTGCGTTCTTCCAGGATACCATCAGAATAAAGCGTTATGGAAAAGCAGAGTCGTTAAATGCGGCAACGGCCACAGCCATACTTTGTTATCAGCTGCGTGCGGCTCAAAAGTGACGGAGCAGCAATTATGCTTTGATTCAGAACTTCGCACACATGTTTGAAACCCTGACAGAGCGGCTGGAACGGGCCATCAAGACTTTGAAAGGACAAGGCCGGATCACGGAAGTAAACGTAGCTTCTACGGTCAAAGAGATTCGCCGTGCCCTCATCGAAGCAGACGTTAACTACAAGATCGCCAAAGAATTTACCGACCGGGTCAAGGAAAAAGCCATAGGCCAGAAGGTGCTCACAGCTGTCTCTCCAGGTCAGCTCATGGTTAAGATCGTTTATGATGAGTTAGTTCAGCTCATGGGTTCGGAAAAGGCTGACCTGAACCTAAAAGGTAATCCGGCGGTGATCTTGTTAGCAGGTCTGCAAGGATCGGGCAAAACAACCCTTGCGGCCAAGTTGGCATACTTTCTCAAAAACAAGAAAAATCGCACTCCTTTGTTGGTGGCCTGCGACGTTTACCGACCGGCAGCCATCGAGCAACTCAAAATTTTAGGAGAACAAATTTCCGTACCGGTTTACAGCGATCCTTCGCAAAGTGATGTTTTGCGTATTGCGCGTGACGCCTTGCGGCATGCAAGCCTCCAGCAGTTTGACACCGTAGTGGTAGATACCGCAGGTCGGCTGGCCATAGATCAAAACATGATGGAGGAAATCAAAGCCCTCAAAGAAACGCTGCATCCTTCGGAAACGCTGTTTGTAGTGGATGCCATGACCGGTCAGGATGCAGTTCATACCGCCAAGGTCTTTCAAGAGATGCTGGATTACGACGGCGTGGTTTTGACTAAACTCGATGGCGACGCCCGGGGCGGTGCTGCCCTAAGCATTAAATACGAAACCAACAAACCGATCAAGCTCGTCAGCATTGGAGAAAAGCCTGAACAGCTCGACATCTTCTATCCCGATCGCTTGGCCCAGCGCATTCTGGGAATGGGCGATATCGTCACCTTGGTAGAAAAAGCGCAAGAACAGTTTGACCAGCAGGAAGCCCGCCGGCTTCAGGAAAAGTTGCGCAAAAACAAGTTTGACTTCAACGACTTTTTAAGCCAGCTGCGCCAAGTGCGCAAGATGGGAAACATGAAAGATTTGCTGTCCATGATTCCCGGTGTGGGCAGGGCAGTCAAAAATCTGGATGTGGATGAAAAACATCTCAAACGCATTGAAGCCATCATTCTTTCGATGACACCTGAAGAACGCGCCAATCCCGAATTACTCAATGGCTCCCGTCGCAAGCGTATTGCCGCAGGGAGCGGTACTTCACTGCAGGAGGTCAATCAGTTTATCCGGCAGTTTGAAGAAATGCGTAAGCTGATGAAAAAATTCAGCGGACAAGGCGGGGTCCGCCCTCCCCTCCCGTTTCGCCGATAAGCACCAGAATTCGAACAATTGCAAGCCTCTTATATTTATCACGTCAAAAAAATTTCAGTTGTGCGAACTAAAGAACTCTCCTTCATGTTTTTCTGCATGATGCCTTGGATTGCTCTGGCTCAGGCAGGGTCGTTTGATCCAAGCTTCAATGGTACGGGATACAACACCACAGCCATAGGAAACGGCGACGACGTAGGTCAATGCATGTGGGTACAACCCGACGGAAAAATCCTGGTGGGTGGCGATTCCCATAGCGGCCTGAGCTCAGATGCTGCAGTAGTTCGTTATAATGCTGATGGCACATTAGACGCAACGTTTGGCAGCAACGGAAGTTTTACATACGCCATGTCGGTAAGTTATTTTGAAACGGTAAAAAGTGTTTTTACCGGCTCTGACGGAAAAATCACTGCAGTAGGCTACTACTTCAGCCCTTCATTCACTTTTGAACCGTTTCTGATACGCCTCAATAGCGACGGCACTTTAGATCCAACTTTTGGCACCAATGGCATTCTTAGCATAAGCATTGGCAACGGAAGCGATTTAGTCAATGCCGCCACCATTCAGCCCGATGACAAGATGGTGCTGACCGGCTATTTTGACAACAACGGCAACCTGGATATGTTTGTCGTAAGATTGAACTATGACGGTAGTCCTGACATCACATTTGGCGGTGGCGACGGACAGGTATCAATTTCCGTAGGAAGTGCTGACGATTACGCTAATGCCGTTGCCTTACAAAGCGACGGGAAAATTGTAGTTGCAGGCAAAGCCGCCATTGGTAGTGGTACCGATCTTGCTGTGGTGCGGCTTAATAGCGATGGTACTTTAGACAATACCTTCAGCAGCGACGGAAAAGCCACCATGAACATCAACGGAAACGATAATGGGCTGGCCGTGGCCATCCAAAGCGATGGGGCCATCGTGGTGTGCGGAGAAGCCTTTGACGGCAGCAGCTTCAATGTTGGAGTAGCCCGATTTACCGCCAGCGGCAATGCCGATAACACATTTAGCGGCGATGGAAAGCTCTCAACGGCTATCGGATCAACTTATGACGGCGGTTTTGCTGTCGGCATTCATGCCAATGGCAAGATCGTAGTTGGAGGTTTGTATGCCACACCTACCGGCGACGATATGATGCTGCTCCGCTACACCAGCAACGGAACGCTGGATGCTGCATTCGGAAACAACGGCATTGCCAAATTCAATCTGGGGTTCAACGAAGCCATCTATGCCCTCCATATCAAAAGCAGCGGCAAGGTTATAGTGGCCGGTAAAGCTACCAATGGATTAAATGCAGATATTATGGTTGCTCAGGTGATCTCAGAGTTTGGAGTGGGGTTGGAATCCTCTGCATTGGGGCAAATCCGGTTTTATCCAACGGTGCTCGCCGATTGTGGCCTGTTGGATTTTGGTGCTGCAGCTGACAGACCAGAACAATGGGTGTTGATATCCCTGAAAGGGCAGGTGATTCATGATTGGAAGTTGAACCTGTTAACTCCCTTGGGCAACCATCAAATTTGTTTGCCTGAAGGAATTGCCCCCGGCAACTATTGGATACGTTCTGCGTGCGGCCGGTGGGTCTTTGGCGTTTGGGTGAGCAGATAAAACACGGGCGGGGGCGCAGCCTGCGGCTGCGCCCCCGCCCGTTAAAAATCCTTCGCCTACAGATTACTTAGATTCACCTTCAGGCCGCCCTGATTGTGCCTTCTGCTTACGGGCTTCACCGTATTTACTTTTCATCTCTTCACGCATGCGCCGAAGTTCCTCCATCGAGGTCCGCAACTTGGCCCGATCGGGTTCGGGCTTGCTCATTTCCGCGCGCACCTCATCCATCTTGTTAAGCATGCGATTCAAGTCCGCCTTCAGTTGCTCGTTTTTCGTTTGACTTTCTTTTTGCTTAAGCCGTTGGTACATTTCGTCAAATTTTTGCATTCGGCTTTCTACGTCTTTTTTGACTTCGTCACGCGGCATCTGCCCATAGTCCGGTGTAGGGCTCATCTTTTCACCCCGGTTTTGCGCCAAAAGGCTTCCGGAACCGAGTACGAATAGCAATAGCATCATTGCTGAAATCGTTTTTTTCAAACTGATGTTTTTCATAAGAAGTGGTTTTATCATTTTTCCTAAACAATCGTGCCAAAGGTAGAAGATTCGTTAGAAATGAAACAACAAACGATCGGTTTTAATATTCTTTTAAGCTTTTTTAGAAAAAATTCTACAAAATCCGCTCTCGCTCTTGGTCATCATGATTGATGGGCATAACTCTCTACAGGCGGACAAACACAAACGATGTTACGATCGCCGTAGGTGTTGTTTATTCTTCCTACTGCAGGCCAGAGCTTATTATGCCGCAAGTACGGCAAGGGAAAAGCAGCTTTTTCGCGCGAGTAGGTATGGGGCCATTCATTGCTGAGCAGTTCCTCCAGAGTATGGGGCGCATTCTTCAAAACATTGTCGTTTGGATCAGCTTTTCCTTCCACAACCTCCAGGATTTCACCATGGATGGAAATCATCGCCTCAGCAAAACGATCTAATTCGTTTAGGTCCTCACTTTCTGTGGGTTCAATCATCATAGTACCGGGAACGGGGAACGATACGGTAGGGGCATGGAATCCGTAATCCATAAGACGTTTGGCAACATCATCTACTTCGATGCCGGCAGCACGGAACGGCCGCAAGTCGATGATGAATTCATGTGCACAACGCCCATTGGGTCCTTTGTAGAGCACTTGATAATATGGTTGCAATCGGTGCATTAGATAATTTGCATTTAAAATAGCTACCTGAGTTGCTCGCAACGCTCCTCGGGCGCCCAGCAGCTTCAGATAGCCATACGAAATGAGCAAGATGCTGCTGCTGCCCCAGGGAGTTGCAGAGACGGGCCCGATGGCTTTTGCCCCACCCGTAGCTATGACGGGGTGTGAGGGCAGATAGGGTCTAAGCGCTTCGGTGACACAGATTGGCCCCATGCCTGGGCCTCCCCCACCGTGCGGGATAGCAAAAGTCTTATGCAAGTTTAGATGATTGACATCAGCGCCTATGGCTGCAGGTGTGGTAAGCCCTACCTGAGCGTTCATATTGGCACCGTCCATGTAAACCAGTCCACCGCACTCATGAATGATGCTGGTAACTTCTCGAATAGATGCTTCAAAAATTCCGTGCGTAGAGGGATAAGTAACCATCAGACAGGCCAGCCGATCACGATGGGCGTGCGCTTTAGCTTTAAGATCAGCCAGGTCAATATTTCCGTTCTCATCGCTTTTGACCACCACGACCTGCATACCGGCCATGACAGCACTCGCCGGGTTAGTGCCATGAGCAGATGCCGGAATCAGGGCTACATCGCGATGATGCTGGCCGTGGTCGCGGTGATAGGCACGGATCACCATTAAGCCGGCATACTCACCTTGAGCTCCCGAATTCGGTTGCAAACTACATGCAGCCATTCCAGTAATGCGGCACAGCAGCTCTTCGAGTTCACGAAAAATTTGTTGATACCCTTCCGCTTGATCTGTGGGTACAAATGGATGCAGGTGTGCAAAACCAGAATAGCTTATGGGAATCATTTCACTGGCAGCATTGAGCTTCATGGTGCAGCTGCCTAATGGGATCATCGAAGTATCCAGCCCAATATCCTTACGTTCCAAGCTGCGTATGTAACGCATCATGCGTGTTTCGGAATGGTAGCTGTTAAAGACCGGATGTTGTAAGTAAGGCGATGTTCGAATTAATTCATTCGGGATAGCCTCATCTTGCTTCCCCACAGCGGGCTGCGGCTGTTTTCCTGCAAGCGAAGCAAAGAACTTAATAAGGTTGTTCAGTTCGTTATCGGTAACCGTTTCATCCAGGGAAATACCCACGGCTCCATCAACGAAGTAACGGAAGTTGAACCCGGCTTCTTCGGCGCGGGGCCGGACGAGGGCCGCTACCTGGCTTTGGTCGCGAAATGAGGTCAGCTTTAAGGTATCAAAAAAAGTTTCATTTCTTTCTTGAAATTCCAGTTCCACCAAAGCCTGCCTCAGCCGGCAGGTGTTGCGGTGAATGCGTTGCGCTATTGCTTTTAATCCCTGAGGACCGTGATACACGGCATACATAGCAGCCAGATTGGCCAGCAGCGCCTGAGCGGTACAGATGTTCGACGTAGCCTTTTCGCGTTTGATGTGTTGCTCGCGTGTCTGCAGCGTCATGCGCAGGGCCCGCCGTCCATGAGCATCAATCGATACGCCAATGATGCGGCCGGGCATGTGCCGAAGAAATTCTTTTCGAGCGGCAAAGAAGGCAGCATGAGGGCCTCCATAACCCAAAGGCACCCCAAAGCGCTGCGACGAGCCCAAGCATACATCGGCCCCCATTTCTCCTGGCGGCTTGATGAGGGTTAAGGCCATTAGATCACTAGCTACAGCCACGCGCACCCCTGCTTGATGGGCTTGTTTTATCCACGGCTCCAATTGCCAAAGTTTTCCGTTGCCATCAGGATATTGAACCAGAGCGCCAAAACATTGGGCATCGGGGCCTTGCTGGTGTTCATCACCCATCACCAGCTCAATACCCAATGGCTCAGCACGCACCTGCACTACAGCCAGGGTTTGGGGAAATAGGTTGCTGCTCACCCAAAAGCGACGCCGTCGGTCGCTGGGTGGCAAACTGCGCAAAAGCATGATCATGGCCTCAGCAGCCGCCGTCGCTTCGTCTAAGAGTGATGCATTGGCAATGTCCATCCCCGTCAGATCCCCAACCATGGTCTGGTAGTTCAGTAACGACTCCAGCCGCCCCTGCGCTATTTCGGCCTGGTACGGAGTGTAGGGAGTGTACCACCCGGGATTTTCCAAAAGGTTTCGTTGCAGAACGGCGGGCGTCACAGTGTTGTAGTAGCCCATGCCGATGTAGGATTGCATCTTTTTATTTTTCAAAGCCACTTCGCGCATGAACCGCAGAAATTGATGCTCGGGCATGGGCGGACCCCAATCTAAAGGTCCAGTCACGCGGATGCTGGAAGGGATGGTTTGGTCAATGAGCGCCTCCAATGAACTGCAGCCAATGGCCTGCAGCATGGTATTGATTTGTTGCTCATCAGGTCCAATATGCCTACGCACAAAATCGTGTTCTGAAATAGCGCTCATGATGATGCTTTTGACAGGTGGGCAAAAATAGCCGCCCCATGCTCAAGTAGCGGTTTGCTTACGTTCATAATACATAACCTGTGGATAGCTTTAGGTATCATTTCACGGCAGGACATGCGGATTAGTGTAGAGCAAGCCATTGATTTGATTCGAACAGGTGAAGTGGTTGCCTTACCTACTGAAACGGTGTATGGCCTGGCCGGCGACGCAACTAATCCCAATGCCGTAGCACGCATCTTTGAAGTTAAACGCAGACCCGCCGACAATCCCTTGATTTGCCATTTTCCCGATGTTGCATCAATCTATCCCTATGTGATGAGCATTCCGAAGCAAACCCTAAGGCTCATGGAGACCTTTAGTCCGGGACCGATAAGCTTCATGCTGGATCTTCCGGAAAACTCCCCCCTCTTTTTTGCTACCTGTGGCCGTAGTCAGGTCATTGTCCGCATGCCCAAACATGAGGTCTTTTTGAAAGTACTGAAAGAATTAGGAGTACCCCTTGCTGCTCCGAGCGCCAATACCTCGGGCAGGCTATCGCCCACGAATGCCGAGATGGTTGAACTGGACTTGGGCTGCGTGGGCATTGCCGTGGTAGATGGAGGCAGTTGCAGCGTGGGTGTTGAATCCACTATTGTAGATGCTCGAACCGAAGGAACGATTACCATTCTCCGTCTGGGAGCTATCGGCAGACAGGAATTACAACGGGTGTTACCAGAGGTGGAGGTGCACTATGGAGCTACCCCTGCGGTGGTGCCCGGTTCCCGATACCGCCATTATGCGCCCGCTACACCCCTGTACCCAATAACGGAACATTCATTGACGACCCTTTCGCCCGGCTCTGTGTTGTTGCTGGTCGATGAGCAGCGAGAGCAGATCTATCAGAATTGTTCTGCCGAACAAGCCGTAACGTTACGCCTTGTATCGCTGGGCCGGCTGTCTGATATGGAGGAGCTGGCGAGAAGTTTTTATCGAAGGTTATTTGAATTAGATCGGCTAGGGGTTTCCGCTGCATACATCATCCCACCTGATTTTGGCCATTCCGCCTTAGGCAAGGCTTTACAAGACAGACTGCAGCGCATACTCACCACTCATGGCTGATTTTTTGCTATGCTACTTTTGCAAGAAAATGGTCCGGTAGCTCAGTTGGATAGAGCATCAGCCTTCTAAGCTGAGGGTCATTGGTTCGAATCCAATCCGGATCACCACATGCAGCGGGTCGAGGTTAAGATTGAAGAAAGTTGGAAACGCCTGCTGGATGATCAGTTTCAACAAACCTATTTCAGAGCCATCATTGAAGCTTTACGCAAGGAAAAAGCGCAGGGAATAACGATCTATCCGCCAGGCCCTTTGATTTTTAATGCCTTTAACCTCACGCCTTTTCATCAAGTGCGCGTGGTCATTTTGGGTCAGGATCCATATCACGGCCCGGGGCAAGCGCATGGTTTGTGTTTTTCCGTACCTGATGGCATAGAATTTCCTCCCTCACTTCAAAACATTTTCAAAGAACTGCAAGATGATTTAGGCTATCCGCCCCCACGATCCGGAAACCTGGAAAAATGGGCTCGCCAGGGGGTTTTGCTTCTCAATGCCATCCTTACGGTGCGGGCGAATCAGGCGGCTTCCCATCAGCACTTGGGATGGCAACGTTTTACCGACTACGTCATTCGGCTCATCAATGAGCTACGCCAAGGCGTGGTTTTTCTGTTGTGGGGCAAGTTTGCGCAGGAAAAAGTATCGCTCATCGACAGCAGTAACCATTATGTACTCAAGGCTGCGCATCCTTCCCCCCTTTCGGCACCTTACGGATTTTTCGGCTGTCGTCACTTTTCCCGTACCAATGAATTATTACGCTTACAGGGCCTTCCTGAAATAGATTGGCGATTGGAATAATTCAGGCTAAACGTGGGTGGCAGATAGTTGCTGCTGACTTTGCATGCGATCATCCAGGACAAGCCCATCGCGCAGGCGCACTACCCGCTGGGCATGACGGGCAATGTCAGCTTCGTGGGTGACTAAAACAATCGTATTTCCCGCCCGGTGAATCTGCTCAAAAATCTGCATGATTTCTTCTGAGGTCTGGGTGTCAAGATTGCCGGTGGGCTCGTCAGCCAAAATGATTGAAGGATGATTCGCCAGGGCCCGTGCAATGGCCACGCGTTGTTTCTGCCCGCCCGATAATTCGTTTGGGCGATGGTGCAGGCGATCTCCGAGACCCACCATTTCCAGAAGCTCACGGGCCCGTTGTTCTCGCTTTTTTCGGTTCCATCCGGCATACACTAAAGGCAAAGCCACATTTTCTAATGCCGACATGCGTGGCATCAGGTTAAAGGTCTGAAAGACGAAGCCGATTTCTTTATTACGAATTACGGCACGTTCGTTGTCTGTAAGCCGACTGACGTCGCGGCCGTTGAGCAGGTAGGTGCCCGACGTAGCCGTATCCAACAAACCCACAATGTTCATCAGTGTGGATTTTCCCGAACCGGAAGCCCCCATCAGAGCGATAAATTCATTGTGGTTTATGGTCAGGCTAATACCCCGCAGAGCAGGAATTATAACTTTTCCTAATATGTAGTTTTTGCAAATGTCTTGCAATCGGATCAGCTCATTCATGCACGGAAACCTGTTTTAGATCGTTGGCGATCAGCTCAAAAACACGCTGACGCAAAGCGGAAACTTCACTTACCGTAAGCCCTTTGGTTTCTATCGGTTCGTGCACAATAACACGCGTACGCCCCGGCTGCCCTTCGATTCGGAATCCGTTTACCTGAAGAAGCCGCCAGTTATCGAGCATGGTCAAAGGTACAATGGGAATCTGCTTTTCAATGGCCAATCGGAAAGGTCCTGTCTTGAAAGGGACCAGGCGGGGGGCCTGCGGACTGATGCGGCCTTCCGGAAATACTACCAAATTCATGCCCTGTTCTACACTGCGCAGTCCTTCCTGATAACTCTGAAATGATTCCCACGCATTGTCGCGATCAACCGATATGTCAACAGTACGAAAGAAGATGTTGAGCAGCGGAATTTTCTTGAGTTCGGCCTTCGCCATAAAGCGCCACGAGGGTCCAGCTACCAGCGCAGTGACGGGAATGTCTAAGTAAGAAAAATGATTGGCACAAAACACATAAGGCCGGCTGCGATCCAAACGGCAGCGGTAGGTGATTACGGGAATAATGCCGGTAAATAAAAACAACAGGCGGGCCCACAGTTGCCGCAGCCGGTTGGCGACCCCATATCCCCGGGGATTACGCAGCAAAACCACAAATGCCGGATACAACAAAAGAAATATAAGAGAAAAAATTATAAAATAATACCATGCCCACAGGGTGCGGGCTGCTTTTTTGCACTTGCATTTAAACTTCTTCACCGCCGGCAAAAGTCACGAACGTCCGATGCTCCGGCTGACCGGCGTTTCGAAATACGGTACCGAATCATCGGGTTCGGGCTGTTCCTGCAACCAATACGCCAGCGTGACGACCTGGCCCTTCGCAGTGCGCAACATGCGGCCAAAAACAGCATTCACCGCATTAAACGTCACATCGGTAACCCCTACATCGTAGCGCTCTTCCGCGGCTTGGCCTGCATCGACAGCCCCACCTTTGGCCCCAGCCGGTACCACCACTACTTCATAACCGTTGGCTTCTAACAAGCTTTTCAAGAATGCTGCTCGATCTGCCGAAACCCGACGTTCCACAATGGCACATTTGATGCCATTGAGCTCATCGAATTCATGGTTTTTGTTTATGGCCATGTTTCGATTCAAAGTAATTGCATTTTTTACTTTATATCAGGGCTGCGATCGCCTCGTAGGCGCCACTGTAAATGCCGCTGATTAAAATGCCGGCTACACTTAACGCCAAAGCCAGCCGCTCTGCCGTGCTCAGATTCAGGGACTGCACCCCTTCGAAAGGCGGCTCCAGGAAGATGGCCCGGACAACGCGCAGGTAATAAAACAAAGCCACAACCATGTTTAGCGCCGCAAAGGCAATTAACGCGTATTGACTTGAATGGGCACCAGCCATCAGCAAAAAAAATTTCCCGAAAAAACCGGCCGTGGGCGGTATTCCCGCCAGCGAAAACAACGATAAGGCCAATACCCAACTCAACAGGCGGTTGCTGTGATATAAACCACGCAGTTCTGTTATCGTCTCTTTCCCCGTAGCTGCACTGACGATGCCCACAACGGCAAATGCACCAACATTGCTGAACAAATAAACAAGTACAAAATAGACGGCTGCCGATACAGCCTCTTTCGTTCCACCGCTTAATGCAACCAGAATAAAACCTACCTGCGCAATAGAAGAAAAAGCCAAGAACCGCTTCAGATTTTCTTGCCTCAAGGCAAACAGATTACCAATCAGCAAGGTAGCCACAGCAGTGATGATCAGCAGCAACCGCCCAAAGGATTGTAGGGGCGCAAACACCTGAAAAAGGGCTGTGCAAAAAATAAATACAATTGCTCCTTTGGAAACAACCGACAGGTAGGTGGTAACCGGAACGGGTGAGCCTTGGTAAACATCGGCTGTCCATAAGTGAAAAGGAACTACCGATAACTTAAATGCAAATCCGCTGAACAGCAACACGAGCGCTATAACGTGCAAGGGATCACTGCCGCTCAAACGTTGGGCAATATCTGGGAAGCGAAGGCTTCCGGTCGATCCATACAACAATGAAATGCCAAACGACAAAATAGCCGAAGAGAAAGCAGACGACAAGATCATTTTGGTTGCAGCCTCCGACGATTGTTGCCGCCTCAAGTCGAAATTGCACAGTGCGGCGATGGGCAGGGTCGCCAACTCCAGGGCTAAATAAAACATCAACAAACTGCCCGACGATATCAGCAGAAACAAGCCCAACAACGACGAAATCATCAGCAGAAAAACTTCCGGAACATACTCATGCTGTCGCAGCCAGCGGTCCGCTGTTAAAGCGATCAGCAACAATCCAAAAGCCAGAAACGATTTTTGCAGTCCTAAAAGCGGCGAATTCACGAAAAGACCGGCAAATAGTTGACCCTCAGGCGACGGAAAAAGCGATACAAAGACATGAAGCAGCAGCAACAGATAGCCTAAATGTATATAGAACGATGTTTCACGATTCCGCCCCAGCCGCGCTACCAGCAACACGACGATGGCCAGGGTTGCAGCCAATTCATGTTTGAGCAACAGAAGGTAATGCATGGCAATTTTTAAGATAATCAAACATTTTATTTATCAATTTTCTATTCTGCTGAGGTGTGTTTCCAATGCCGGCGCCGGCATGTCCACCAGCTGCATGAGCCATTCAGGCCACAGGCCCATCAACAAAATGCCGCTCAGCAGCAACAATACCGCCAACCGTTCCGCCCACCCGACGGGTACCTGATCGACACGGCCAAGCAACGGTCCCATGGCCACCTGACCTATGGCACGCACAATGTACACGGCCGTAAGCACAATGCTCGAGCAAGCCAGTACCACGGCTACACGGGGCAATAGTTCTTCTCGCTCCCACCCCCCGACAAAAACCGTAACCTCAGCCACAAACCCACTAAGGCCAGGCAGGCCCAGCGAGCACATCCCGGCCATAAACAACACGGTCATCACAAATGGCATTACTTGTATCAACCCACCCATGTCCCGAATCGTGCGCGTGTGGGTACGCTCGTAGATCAGGCCGATCACAGCGAAAAATAAAGCCGTCATCAGACCATGCGACACCATTTGAAGCACCGCCCCGTTGCGGGCTGTTTGCGTCAATAAGCCAATACCCAACACCACAAAACCGCAATGACTGATCGATGAATACGCATTAAGATATTTTAAATCTGTTTGCATCATGGTGGCCAGTGAGCCATAGACTATGGCTATACACCCTAAAATGATGATGAGCGGAGCATATTGAACGGCAGCTTCAGGCATCAGATGCGTGACCGTACGCAGGCACCCGTAACCACCCAACTTCATAGAAATGCCGGCCAAAAACATGGATCCGGCCGTAGGCGCAGCCGAATGTCCATCAGGTACCCACGTGTGAAAAGGAAATATGGCGGTGAAAATGCCAAATCCTAAAAACAACAAAGGGAATAACCATTGCTGTAATTTCAGAGGAACACCAGTTGCTGATACCGCGGATAAGGAAAAGGTATGGCCAGCACTGAAAAACACGCCCAAGAGCCCTACCAACACCAGGGCCGACCCCAGCATCAACATCAGCACCAGCTTGCGTGCACAGTATTCCTTTTGGCCACTTCCCCAAATGCCTATGAGCAGATATTTGGGTATAACCGCCAGCTCTAAAAAGAAAAACAGGGTAAAGGTATCCACCGACAGAAAAACCCCGTAGGCACCGGCACCCAGCAAAGTCAGCAAGGCATGAAATTCCCGGGGTTGGTGGGTGATATTCCACGACATGAGTACCCCGGCCAGCACAACAAAAGCAGTGAGCAGCACCATGGCCACCGAAATGCCATCTACCCCAAGATGATAGGTAATGTTTAGCGGCTTGTACCAGACGGCCCGGTATTCAAATAAAAACGGAACGTTTGCATGGATGCTGCGCTCAGCAGTATATGCCAAATAGAGCAGCAACGCCAATCCCAATTGCACCACACTTCCCACCGTTGCCAACATCGCAGCTCGTTGCCCTTTCCCCCACAACACCACCACTGCGGTCGTTAACAAGGGGACCCAGATAAGTAAGTTGAGATTCATGGTTAGGTTCAGATCATATTATACAAACACAACTATTGCCAAAAAGAAGACGCCAAGGAAAAACCAAAAGGCATATTGCTGAAGACGACCTGACTGCCAGCCCCGAATCCACCACGACCACTGCTGCATCAGCCAGCCGGTTCGGTTTACGGTTTCATCCACTACCTGCCGATCCATCCATGCAGCCGGCCTACCTAAAAGCGCAAACAAAACGCGATGTGTGAGAAATTCATAGCATTCATCTATTAAAAATTTTCTGTATGCAATGCGGTAAAACCCACCAAGCTTGTTGGCCAGCACCTCAGGCCATGCGGATGCCCTGAGGTACAGCCAACCCGCAATGGCTATGCCGATCAGCGCTGCAACGGTAGGAGGAACAAAAAAGACCGGTTCCAGTTTAGGATTCCAAGGCCTTGAGTCGGGTGAAACGTATTGAGCAAAAGGGATGAAACCTGTGACCACCGAGGCCACTGCCAGCAACAATAGCGGAAGACCTATGCTGATCAGCTCCAGCCTGTTGGCAAATTCACGCACCGGCTCCAGAGCTGGCCTACGATTCCAAAAAACCAAAAAGTACAGGCGAAACATGTAAAAAGCCGTCAGCACCGAGACGAGCAAGCCCAGCCCATACCCAAACGGCCTGTGGACTGCTGCATGCAAAATCAATTCTTTACTGAAAAACCCTGCCAACGGCGGCACTGCAGCAAGGGCCAAGCATCCAATTAAAAAAACCACATGCGTAAATGGCAATCGATGGCGTAATCCGCCCATGCTGCCCAATTCATTGCTGTGCACATGATGAATCACCACGCCTGCAGCCAAAAACAGCAGTGCCTTGAAAAAACCATGCGTGAACAAGTGAAATTGAGAGCCGACATAGCCTGCCTCCCGTCCCAGGGCCGAGCCGGCAAGGCCTAAGCCAAAAAGCATCAAACCAATTTGTGACATGGTGGAGTAGGCCAAAATGCGTTTTATGTCCGTCTGCGTGCATGCTATGATGGCTGCCAGTAATGCCGAACCAATGCCAACACCGGTAACCACTTCTAACGTGAACGGTGCTGCTTCAAAAAGAGGAAACATGCGTGCAACCAGAAATACCCCTGCTACAACCATGGTAGCAGCATGGATCAAGGCACTGACCGGCGTAGGGCCTTCCATAGCATCGGGCAACCAAATGTGTAGGGGAAACATAGCCGATTTTCCTGCCCCGCCTACAAACATCAGCAAGGTGCCCCAAGTCAACAGCGGAAGGCCTAAAAACAGCTCACGAAAAGCTGCTTCTGCATGACAATTGGAAGAAAACAACGTGTTCAGATCAAAAGTGGCTGCGCTAAAGCCTATCACCAGAATGCCGATCAAAAAACCAAAATCGGCAAACCGGGTGACAACAAATGCTTTTTTGGCCGCCCGTATTGCTGCTGCCCGTTCGTAATGAAATCCGATTAGCAAATAAGACGAAACCCCGACCAGTTCCCAGAAAAAATAAATCTGAAATAAATTAATAGATGCTACCAAACTGAGCATGCTGAAGGTAAACAATTGCAGAAAAGCGAAATAGCTTGTATAGCGTGACTCGCCGTGCATATACATAACCGAATACAGATGAACCAACAGCGATACCGTCGAAACCAGAACCAGCATCATTACCGATAGGCCATCGAGCCGGATGCCCATGTCGATATGGCATGTGGCGTTGAAAGTCAGCCAGCGCATACGCCACAAGTCCAAGGCTTCATAGCCACGTTGCGCGTTGTTTAAAACAAAAAAGTACTGCCATGCAACCACAGCTGCCGCCACGGCAGACACGGCCTGAAAGGCACTAGCCATCCACCCCGCAGCGTTGACCAGCCGGCCTCGGCCTGCCAGACCCAACAAAACAAAGCCTGTCAACGGCATGAGGAAAATGAGAAGGGCCGTCTTCGATACAACAGCTGACATAAACCAGCTCGGTAGAGGTTTACTGTTTTAATTCACTGACCCGTTCTACATCAACAGTCCGCATGTTTCGGTACAGACGCAGTACGATGGCGATAAACACGGCAGCTTCCGCGGCAGCAATGGCAATGATGAACAAAGCCAGAAACAAACCATCCAGACGGTCTGGCCATAGATAACGATTAAAAGCCAGCAAGTTTAGGGCTGCACCATTAAGCATCAATTCCACTGCTATGAGCATGGTCAAGATGTTGCGACGCGTAAGAAAGCCAAAAGCACCTATGAAAAAAAGGCCAGTCCCGATGATTAGCAAAAACTTTAATACGTCCATGGTTTAAGAAGGGGTGGTTCGATCCTTTAAAGCCAAAACAATGCATCCAACCATTGCAGCCAACAAAAGCAAGGTAATCGCCTCAAACGGCAATGCCATGCCGGTGTCTTCTATGGACAACAGAGCCTTGCCGATCTCGTGAACCGACGGTGCCGCAGCATCGGGCCGACTTGGAGGCACGGCTCGCAACAGCCAGAAGATGCCAATGCCGCCGCTCAGCACTACAAGAGCCGCCCCAAAACGCTGCACCGTTCCGGCCAGCGGCAACAACTCGTCCGTTTGATGAGTCAGAAAAATGGAAAACAGAATCAATACGACTATGCCCCCAACGTAGATAATGATCTGGACGGCAGCCATAAACTCGAGCTGCATCCAGAAATACAAACCCGCCAAGGCCAGTAGCGAAAACAGCAAGTAAATAGCCGCTCGAAGGATGCGCCTTGAGGTAACGGCCAAAAGCCCTGCTGCTAACGCACCTGCCCCTAACGCGTAACCGATCCAGTCCGGTTTAACCATACCCGCTTCGACTATCGCATTTCCTTATTCAACCCCCTCCATGAGCCGAGAGCCCGGTTTATTCAGAATTTTTATCAACTGGCTGCGATCAAATACGCTGTGCTCAAAAGCCTGACTCATTTTAATGGCATCTGTGGGACAAGCAATGATACACAGGTTACACATGGTGCACAACTCTAAGTGATATATAAACTTATCTAATGCCTTTTTCTTTTTTCCGTCGGGTGTGATTTCGTACTTGGTGATGATCTTAATGGTGCCGTTGGGACAGGCCAGTTCGCAAGCTGTACAGCCCGTGCATCGGTGTTCGTTATTTTCGTTGTGGGGCATCACTACCTCTCCGCGAAACCGCTCGGCCAGCCGAGGCGGTACATCGGGATATTCTTGTGTGATGATTTCTTTATGATGAAAAAAATAATATCCGGTTCGACGCATACCGGCTGCCAGTGAGCGCATGCCATCCCAAATATTGCGGAAATATTGTTTAAGTGTCATAAACTACCCCGCATGTGCTTCAAAAGGCATTCACCTCCAATCATGTTTTCGATTAAAAATACCATCCAGCCACAGCTATCGTAGTTGCCACCAACAAATTGACGATGCCCAGCGGCAACAGGTATTTCCATTCCAACTCCAACAGTTGGTCAATACGCAGGCGGGGAAACGTCCACCGAAACCACATGATGACAAAGATGAAAAAGAAGGTTTTAGCAAAAAACCAAATAGAAGAAGGAATCCAGTCCATGATGCGATTAAACGCATCCCAATTTCCCAGATGCAAGGGCATCCATCCGCCTAAAAATAAGATGGCACCAATGGCCGAGGCCACAAAAACATTGGCATATTCGGCCAGGAAAAACAACGCAAACCTCATTCCCGAGTACTCGGTATGAAACCCCGCCGTTAATTCGGATTCTGCCTCGGCTAAATCAAAAGGGGCCCGGTTGGTTTCTGCCGTCACGGCTATCAAATAAATAATCATGGCTACCAACACGGGCACATGGCCGCGAAACAGCCACCAGCCGGTTTGTTGCGCTTCAATGATCTGCGAAACCTGCAGGCTGCCACTGAGCACCACAATCGTTAACACGGAAAGGCCGGCACTTAATTCATAACTGACAATTTGAGCCCCGCTGCGCATGGCCCCTAACAGGGAGTATTTGTTATTGCTGCTCCACCCGGCTATCAAAACGGCTAACACCGACACCGAGCTTATGGCCGAAACGTACAGCACGCCAATGTTGATGTCCCACAGTTGAACGTTTCGAGCAAATGCTATGGGCGCCAACAACAGCATGCTGACAACAATCATGAGTACCGGCGCCAGATTGAACAAAAAGCGGTCGGCACCGGCCGGAGTTAATCCTTCTTTGCTCACCAACTTGATCGTGTCGGCAAGCGTTTGCAAGGTGCCGCCGGGCCCAACACGGTTTGGCCCTAACCTTACCTGCATCCAGGCCGAAACCTTTCGCTCCATAAATACCAACACCAGACCGAGCACCGCAAAAAACAAAATGACAAACAGTCCTACCAGCACGTATTCCACCGCAACAGCAACTTCATGGCCTAATCGATCACGTAACCAACGATCCACAGACTGCAGAATAAATTCCAGGCTAATCATACAGCTCGACAGGATTGACAGTTATATGCTCACCGATCAATATCAGGAATGACCAAATCTAACGAGCCCATGATGGCGACCAGGTCGCCGATCTTATGCCCTCGGGACATGTGGTCTAAGGCAGAAAGATTGGAAAAGCCGGGCGAGCGAAACTTGATGCGATAGGGTGTGGTACCGCCATCACTGACGATGTACACCCCAAATTCGCCGCGAGCTGTTTCCACCCTCGAGTAGTACTCGCCTTTGGGAAGCTTAAGAACGGCCTTTGTCTTTGCTTGATAATCGCCCGAAGGAATGTTGTCAATCAGTTGTTCAATGATCGACAACGACTGGCGCATTTCGCCCATGCGTACCAGATATCGGGCATAGCAATCGCCCGCCTGTTCCACCACTTGTTCAAACTGAAGCTGATGGTAACACTCATAAGGCGCACGCTTGCGCACATCACAAGCCCAGCCGCTGCCGCGGCCCACAGGACCGGTTGCCCCAAAGCTGATGGCATCTTCGCGACGCAACACGCCTATATGCTGGGTACGCTGTTTGAAGATGATGTTATCCGTAAGCAATTCATCATATTCATTCAGTTTTGATTTGAAAAATGAAATAAACTGCTTTACCCGCCGCTGAAAGTTGGGGTGAAGGTCGTACATGACGCCGCCGGGCACCATGTAATTCATGGTCAAGCGGGCTCCGCAGGTTTCTTCCATGATCTCATTGATCATCTCGCGCTCGCGAAAGGCGTGAAAAAACGGTGTTATGGCACCCACGTCCATGGCCATGGCACCCCACCACAGGACGTGGGAAGCAATTCGCGTCAATTCATCCATGAGCACCCGGATGACCTGAGCTCGCTGGGGCACTTCGATCTGCAAGGCCTTCTCAACACAAAGCGCACATCCGTGGTTGTTGATGTGTGCTGACAGGTAGTCCATCCGGCTGGTTACGTAAATGAATTGCCGATAGCTGAGGCTTTCGCACATTTTTTCTATAGAGCGATGGATATACCCCAAGTGCGGATCGACCCGTAAGATGGTTTCCCCCTTTAACGTGATGACCAGATGCAATACCCCATGGGTTGACGGATGCTGCGGCCCTACATTTAGGGTCAGACAATCCTGATCTTCGGCGAGAACTTCCTTGAACACTTTTTAAGCGATTTATAGTCGTATCATATTGACGGGGTCTTCAAAATCTTTCCGCAACGGATTACGGCCTTCCCACCCTTCCGGTAGGATAAGTAGACGCAGGTCGGGATGACCTACGAAGTGCACACCAAAAAGTTCATAAACTTCCCGCTCATGAAATTCTGCTGTACGCCAAATGTTTGCCACGCTAGCAACGCGCGGCTGCTGCCGGTCAAGCACACTTTTCACGACCACCACCCGCTCACAAGAGCTGTTGTTGAGATGATACACCATGGTCAGATGCGTTTTCCAATCCACACACGTCAGGCAGAACATAAAGTCAAGGCGCAACTCAGCATGATCGCGCAGAAACGGTGCCAGCGTGGGCCAGTCGTCCGGAGCAACAACTAATTCGGGCCATTGGCTGCCGGCAGTCAGTTGGACCGGTACCGGCGCCGCAGCCAACACGGATTGCAGAGTTGTTTCCAGGGATGCGTTCATCCGGATAGTGCTGTATCGACTTCAGCCGAAGGGGTCCAAAACCGGTCAATGACGATTTTTTCCCCTCGCTTACCGGCCAGAATTTTTTTCTGCAGAGTCAGGAGGCCGTGCAACAGGGCTTCAGGCCGTGGAGGGCATCCGGCAATATAAACATCTACCGGAATCACATGGTCAGCTCCTTTCACTACCGAGTAGGTGTTATAAAAAAACGGGCCGCCACTGGTAGCACAGGCCCCCATGGCAATGACGTATTTAGGATCGGCCATTTGGTCGTACAACCGACGGAGCACCGGCGCCATTTTGTTTACAATAGTTCCGGCAATAATGATCACATCGGCCTGACGCGGCGTGGCCCGTGCTACTTCAAAGCCAAAGCGAGACCAATCATACTTTGCGGAGGCCGTACTCATCATTTCAATGGCACAGCAACTGGTGCCAAAAACCAAGGGCCATAAGGAGTTGCTTCGGGCCCAGTTGATTACATCCTCCAAAGCGCCGGTAAGTATTCCACCGCCTGGTGTATGTACCACTTGACCCGGGAACGGATCCGGGGCCTTTCCTTGTGCATCAGGTACCTGATGTGCTGAATCTGTCATAGCCTACATCCATTTAAGCGCACCTTGACGATGAGCGTACAGAAAACCCAGAAACAAGATGAACAGAAATACTGCAGCTTCAATCAAGGCAACCATCCCTAACTGTTTAACGACGACGGCCCATGGAAATAAAAACACAAGCTCAACTTCAAAAATCAAAAACATTAAGGCGAAGAGGTAGTAGCCAACATTGTATTGAATCCATGTTTTACCGATGGTGGGCACCCCGCACTCGTAGGGTTCAAGCTTCTGCCGACTCCATGTTGGCTTTACCAAAAAACGGGATAGCCCTATGGCCAATAATGAAAAGACTATGCCCGCGCCAATCAGTACAACAAGCGATGCACTCCCCACGCCTGAAAAATGGTTTCTTGTCCAAAGGTACATGATTCACAAACCAGACGACGCACCCCAGCGGTAATGTGGAAAGCGAAAGCCCGCCAGCAACAATACCCGATCAACGACCGTAAGGGCAAGCTCTTCCAGATTTTGCACGCCACTGTAAAAAGAGGGGCTTGCCGGGCAAACAATACCTCCCGACTCGGTCACGGTGACCATGTTGCGCAAATGGATCAGATGATATGGCAAATCGCGCACAACCAAGATCAATTTTCGTCGCTCCTTAAGCATGACGTCGGCAGCGCGGGCAATGAGATCGTCGGCACTGCCTGATGCAATGCGGCCTAATGTGCCCATGCTGCAGGGGCAGATGATGAGCGCGTCAAACCCCGCTGAGCCGCTGGCCATCGGCGCTGCATAATCGCTGGGAGCATAGCGGCGAAAAGGGATTTTTTCATAGTCTTCATTACCCAATTCATGCTTCCAGACGGTCTTCGCATTGTCGGTCATGACAACAGCAACTTCACTGATCTGCTCACGCAGATCTACCAACCGACGTAGCAACAGCGACCCATATATGGCTCCGCTGGCACCAGTAATGCCTACAGCTATTCGCATGTCCTTATCCGTTAAATTCGTTCCAAACGTACGGGTACGTACTGACCATACACGCTAAGGTATAGTTCGTCCGCTGCCCTAAAATTTTTTTACATAACATCGGCAAAGCCCTTTGAAAAAACCGGCATGCAAATTGAGCTTAAGCAGACCGCAAACAAAGTTGGGTATTCGTCTAACCTTAACTTTGACCACAGTAAAACATGCTTATGAACCGTTTCCGCCTCTGGATGATCACTTTTTGCTTGTTGGCACCGTTGGCCGGGTTAGCCCAGCAGACAGCAACCATCAACTGGCTTTCGCTTTCGGAAGTAGAACAGCTCATGAAAAAATCGCCAAAAAAAGTTTTGATCGATATATATACCGATTGGTGCGGTTGGTGTAAAAAATTAGATGCGACGACCTATAAAGACCCCCAGGTGGTGGCCTATATCAACGAAAAGTTCTATGCGGTCAAGTTTAATCCCGAAAAACAACAAACCATCACCTTCAAGGGCACAACTTATGGAATGAATGGGCGTACCAACGCCATCACCCCGCTGCTGATGGGTAGCTCACGGGGTTATCCCACCACGACTTTTTTAGATGAAAAGCTGGAGGTCATTACCCCAGTCAGCGGTTACCAAAACCCGCAAATGATGCTCACCATTTTAAAATATATCGGCGAAAATCATTATAAGACCACCGATTGGAACACCTATATTAACGACTCCAAAAAGTCAAGCAATTAGCCTGCATTGGGTGCATCGCCTTTTGCGATAGGCTCGGGGCTGTGGATTTCCGCTACCGGCTTCCCGCCTGAGGTTCCAAGGGCCGAAGGGGTCGCCACCATGACGCTTGCGGTAGGACCGGGGGCATTGGCCTACGTGCTCAAAGACGCTGCAGGCAAACTTTTAGGGGCTCAATCCTTTTATCCAGCAAGCAGCACCGATCCCATCTTGCCTCCAGTTGAGGCATTAAAAGAATTAGTCCAAAAGGTTCAAGGCAGTTCCCCACATTCCTCACAACACACGCGTCTTATTGCCTACAGCCCTCATTTGACATTGCTGCCTTCCGCTGCCGACACGCAGGCCCTCGGCCGGCAATGGCGTAACCTTTTCCTGCCCCCTCAACCCGTACGACTTATGTTCAAAGAACTTTCAGACTCCGATTACACACTTTGTTTTGCCCTACCGGCCACCTGGGCTGAAGCCCTGCACACCCAACTAAACAGCCCTTCAATTGACCATGCCCTTCAGCATCTGCCTGCTATAGTCCCGACGTTACACGTCAGAGCAGATTTCTGTGGACATAACCTACTGTTGGCAGCCATGGACCACAGGCTGCTGTATGCCAATCAGTTTCATTTTGAACACCCCCACGATGTCGTTTACCTCATCCTGGCGCTTTTTCATCAATATCAGTGGGCCAACGATCAGGTGCCCCTATTTCTTTCGGGGGATATCGTGGAAAACTCCACCATTGTCCAGTTGTTGCGTCGTTATGTGCGACACGTCTCGTTTTCTCCGCCGCCCCATGACATTCATTTAGAAAACAATTATCCATGGCCTAAGCATTTCTTTCATACCTTGCTGGTACCATAGTTATGCGCATCATTTCAGGTCAATTCAAAGGCCGCAGGCTGAAGGCACCCCTGTTGCCTGACACCCGACCGACCACCGACTTTGCCCGCAGTGCTTTATTCAACATCTTGAATAGCCGGTGGGACCTTACCTCCGTACGGGTCCTGGATTTGTTTGCCGGTACCGGCAGTGTGGCGTTGGAATTTGTTTCTCGTGGTGCCGTTTCGGTAACTGCAGTAGATAACAACCCAGCTTGCATCCGGTTTCTTAGAAAAACCGCTGCCGAATGGAAGCTGCAGAACTTGACCATAGTTGAAGCTGATGTGGAAACCTATTTGCAGCATGCTACTGGTCAATACGACATCATCTTTGCCGACCCACCCCATCAGATGCCCGGCCTACATGCCTTGCCTGACTTGATTCTTTCTGCCGGCGTACTCTATCCCCGTGGCTGGTTGGTTTTGGAAGCACCCCGGCGTTTGTCTTTTGCTCAACACCCGACCCATTTCGACCAGAGACACTACGGTCAGGTTGCTTTTCATTTCTTTTCACTACCGCGCCGGTAGGTCCACGGCTGATTACCAAGTATCTTAGCATTATGGCAACAATCACCGCAACCGTACGATACGAAGGCGACCTGCGCTGCAAGCTCACACACAATTTCTCCGGCACCACCATTTACACCGACGCGCCCTTGGATAACCACGGTAAGGCACAATCCTTCTCGCCTACCGATCTGGCTGCAACTTCGGCTGCAGCCTGTGCCCTGACCATCATGGGAATTGCGGCTCGCGAACACGGCTTCAACATCGACGGAGCGCGCGCAGAGGTTACCAAAATCATGGCAGCAAACCCCCGCCGCATTGCCGAAATACATATTCACTTTTTCTTCCCTCCTTTCCCTTATACCGACGCCCATCGCCGCCTCATAGAACACATTGCTCTTAATTGCCCGGTGATGGTTAGCCTGAATTCGCAAATGCAGAAGATCGTCCACCTTCACTATGCCGAAGCCGGTGCCCCTTTGGACGTGCCTTGAGTGTTTTAATATAAAAAACCTAATAACTTATGACTACTCCGATCGAAGGCAGAATGGTGCCAACAGTGTTGGATACAAATACCGGCACGTAATAGCCAGGATTTTGCTCATCGGCTACTGGCTGACCGTTTTCATCCCGCAGCACATCTAAATAATCCGGTAAGCGAATTTTCAAATTGTATGCATTCTGAACATCTAAGTATAGCTCGAAACTCCACGAGGGGAAAAACCATTTTTTATCAATCCGAAAGTCTAATTGGTGAAAAGATTGTGTGCGTAAGGCATTTACTTGGTCATAGTCCGGAACACCCCGGCCATTAACGTTCCATACAGGTATTGACACAGACAACAGGGTATCGACCGGCGTGAACGGAATACCTCCGTTAAATCGCCATTTGATGCCTATTTCCCAATTTTTGGTGAACCGCTTGCCCGCGGTTAGCGATACCAGAAGCTGATTGTCCCAGGAAGATGGAACCAGCAGGCCATTGCGGTCAGAAAACAAGCTGCGATATACGGTTACGGCTGCAATACCATAAAAACCTTTATATAATTTTTGCTGTGCCAATAGCTCCAGGCCATAAGCTTTCCCCGTGCTGGTGCTTACAGCCGGGCCGTTGCCAATTACCCCAAAATCGCTCCCCAAGTTGGCCAGGGAAACCGAATCCCGAAGCATGAACGGATAGTGGTCATACCTTTTTGAAAAAATTTCCATAGATAAACGGCTGTTGAAGTCGGTGTAGTATTCCACCCCTCCAGCGAGTTGAGTGCTGCCGATGTAGCGCACCTGATTAGCCCGATTGACCAGTTTGCCCTGGTCATCTCGGTAACCCAGCACCGTGTAGGGAGGCAGCTGATAATACCGGCCCACACTAAAATTCACATTGGTCTTTGCGCTTAGGTTGACTGTTGCGGCCAGTCGGGGGGACAATTGTTGCCACGGCTTGTTTGTGGAAGGACCATAGCTGCTAAAATCACTGCGCAAACCTGCGGTGAGCACCAAACGCCGATCAAACCAGGCCTCAGAGGCAGAAACAAAAAAACCGTATTTGCTGAATCCTAATTTCCCTTCATAATTGATTTCGATAATATTTCCGGAAAGGTCGTTGATGCGATTAAAAGTGCTGTTGTAATAACTGACCCATTCATACGCCAAGCCTGCATTGAGTTTCAAGCTGCCGCGGTATTGATTGAATTCCACGCGAGCTTTGTTTTCGGCTTCGTAGGAACGGTATTGCAGAAGCAGGTTGTCGCTATTTTTTTCATTATTCCGGTATTTAATGGCTTCGTTGTTCAACATGTTGCGGCTGAGAACGGCCGTGATGCCTTCGTTTTTTCCAAAATACTTATACACCAAACCAACAGTGTAGTTCCACTGATTGTTTTCAGGCAAATATCCCAGGATGTATCGCTGCTCTGGCGTTTCATTGGTTTGCAGATTAAGGCGGTTTACATCATAAGCGCCAAGCGAAATAAGACGCAGCTGACTTTTTTTATTCAGGCGCCATGAGGTTTTTAACTGATAATCGTTATACGTAGGCAAGAAAGGCAACGCTAAAGCAGCAAACAGAAACTGCAGATACGAGCGACGTACGGAAAACAATAAACCCGAATTCGGGCTGAGCGGACCTTCCAAGGTAAAGCCGAGATCAGAGCTGCCGAGAGTCGCCGTCACCCCAAAGCGGTCGGTGCGGGCCTCGCGTTGCCGCAACAGCAAAATTGAGCTTAAGGCCGGGCCTTTGCCGGCCGGAAATGCACCACTGTAAAATTCCGCATCCGAAAGAAAGTCCACGTTAATTAACCCAACAGGCCCACCGCTGCTGCCTTGCGTGCTGAAATGATTGATGTTGGGCACTTCCACTTCATCCAGATAAAATCGGTTTTCATTTGGCGCACCTCCGCGAATGATCAAATCGTTTCGAAAACTCACCGTCCAGGCCACACCGGGCAAGCTTTGCAGCACTTTGGAAATATCTCGATTTCCTCCGGGGTTACGTTGAATTTCACTGCGCCCTATGGTGCGGAGCGATACGGGACTTTCGTCCGATTTGTCGAATCGATCGCTTTTCACCACCACCGCTTCCAATTCTGTAGCCAATCGCTCCAGCTTAATCTCCAGCTCACTGGGAGCCGACGTCATCACCTCCACTTCAAATACCGTCTTAGACTTATAGCCGACCGAGCTGACATCGAGGTTGTACAATCCGGGCGGCAGCCTCTGTAAAACAAACCTGCCGGCCGAGTCGGTCACTGCACCTACGACCGTGCCCTGTACCCCTACGGTAGCATAGGCAATAGCTTCGTTGGTTACTGCATCGCGCACCCAACCGACGATGCGACCCGTCTGGGCGTGAGCCTGCCCCACCGACCAAAGCAACAAAAGGAGAAAGACGTTTGCCCCCCTCTTGTATGTTTTACCGGCATTTATTTGAATCATGGCTTCAAAAGCATTTGATTAAGGCCATAAAAACACGGCTATATGGGAATCGGCAACTTGCCTTTTACGCGATACAACTTCCACCACGGAACATGCGGCAATTCATGATGCTCGTAGTGATATCCAAAAAAATAACATGTAAGAAATGCCCATAGATGATTTTTAGTTAATGAACCTGATCGATGGCGATTGGCGGCCGGAAAAGTTCCCTTGTGCGGCACGTATGTTCCGAAATAAAATAGCTGCAAAGTGCTCAGCAAAGCCGGCAGCATCCAAAACAATACCACGTTGATTTTCGGAAACAGCAAAGACAGTCCGTTAAAGGTGAGGGCCATGAGTACCAACTGTGGCCACGTAATGTATTGGCGTAAAAAGAGTACATACCATTTCATAAAAGAACCTTGATGCACATCTGGATCATCCGAAGTGCCTACATGGCGATGATGCCGGTGATGATTGCGGTAAAGCCGCGGCCAGAAATTGAACGCAAACAAGGTGGCGGCCACCCACCCGATTAAAGTGTTGACCTGACGACAAGGAGCAACGGTACCGTGCATGGCATCATGGGCCGTGATAAACAAGCCGGTGTACAGGTGCGTCTGCAGCAACACAGCAGGGATGAGCCACCACCTCATGCCGCTTACGGGGGCTTGCAACAAGGTGCCCAACGTCAGCCCCCAAAGCAAAATGATGACCAACGCAATAATTAAGCCCCACCAGGAGGGCAATAAATCGCTGCTTGTCGTGCCGTTTCCTTTCAACGCTTGCCTAACCATTCGTAACAAAGAATATTAAAAATGAGCAACAAGCCACTGTAGGCCAGATCTTCAACCGGAATGGTACCCAACCGCAGCCCGCTGTTAAAGGCATCGTTGTAAATGACTACCGGCAAGGCGGTGAGTAAACCGTTGATTAGGGCAAAAGGGACTAAGTGGATTAAATAGGTGAGCACCAAAACGCCGTTGCGGGGATATCGGGTCAGGGCCAACACCAACAACAGGGGTGCCAAAGCACCGCAACAGATTGCAGTGTACAGTTTGGGTCTTCCTACAGCGACAGCCACCAAAAGACTCGCACCCACCATGAAAATGAATGGCGTTGCTATCTGGAGTTTCACGGCCTGTGCAAAAAATTTCTTGATGTTTTCATAAAGAAACAAGCATGCAAATGGAATACTGATAAAGAACATTATTTCCTCAAGAGGTAACCCTTTCCATGTGATTCCTAAGGTATAGTCAGAATTAAACTGCCAAACGCCGATAGCCGTGAACCAAACATCCCACAACAAGAAAGGAACTGCAACTAATAGATTTGCTGTCAGGGCCCTGAGCCAGTGCCGAAAAAACCGTAGTTGAGGCTCAAAACTAAATGCTATTGGCACGGCCACGACGGCAATGTTGATGGCTAAATAGGAAAAGCGTTCATTCATCTTTGCCGAGTAGGTTCTGGAGCAGACGCTGTTCTGCGGGCGTACAGCGACCACTTTCCAACAAAAATTGAATGATGTTTTTTCTTAAAATCTTGTCGTTAGCAGGCTGGCCACTCATGAGGGCACGGATGATTTCGCGGCGATCTTCTTCGAGGTGCTTGCTCAATCCAAGCCACTGTGGCACGTAATGCTCCATACTGAAGCGCAGAAAACGAATCTCCGCATTTGAGGGTTCTTTCTCAATGGCTTTCTTCATGGTTTGAGCACTGCGCTGCACGTATTCCCATTTCACCCAAGGATTCCAGGCATCGCGGGCTACGAGAGCTTCGGCGGCTCCGACATAGGCGAGCTCCAGTGGCCGACCAGTGGCATACCGCTGCAGCCACACAAGAAAGGCATGGGCGTCTTCTTGGCCCTGAAGCACAGCTCCGTAACGGGCACGCAGGAGGTGCAGCGGAATGCTGTCCGAGGCTCCACAAGCAAAAACGATATACATCAAAAGCACATTCATACGTCAAATCATTCCCAATGCTGTGCGAACATAGACTTGAGCCAGCAACCATAACTTATGTCCGTTGTTAATGCGGATGCGCTGCTCACGTACCTGCTGAGGCGAACTGTTTCGGATCTTGTTGAGCAGACGGCGGAAATAACAATACGCCAAATAAACTCCTTGCCGCGATTGCTTGGGCAGGCGGCGGATGCCCTCGAGGGCCTCGTCAAAATCTTTTTCTATGTCGGCCACAATAGCATCCAGCTCCCGACGGGAAAAGGTTTCGAACGCTATGCCCGGAAAGTAAATACGCCCACGTTCTTCAAAATCGCTTTTGAGATCACGCAAAAAGTTCACCTTCTGAAAGGCAGCTCCTAGCTTACGTGCTGACGTAGAGAGTTCGTTATACAACTGATTGTTTCCATGACAGAAAACTTTCAAGCACATCAACCCAACCACTTCCGCAGAACCAAAGATGTATTTTGAAAAACTTTCCGGATTGTGTGTTTTGCGTGCCAGGTCCATACGCATGCTTTCGAAAAATGCCGTAACCAGGTCGCGGTCTATAGCATAACAACGGACCGTATGCTGAAACGATTGCAAGACGGGATTTACCGAAATGCCTCGGTCCAAAGCCTGATAAGTAGCCGTTTCGAGTTCATCCAGGAGCTGAGCCTGATTGATTTCGGGAAACGTATCCACAATCTCATCGGCCAGGCGTACCAGCCCATAGATGCTGTAGATGGGATCGCGTAACTGCGGATGCAAAGCACAAATCCCCCATGTAAATGAGGTACTGTACAGCCGGGTGATGGCTCGGCTGCTTTGCAAGGCAGCCTGGTTATAGAGATCGCGCATAGCTTTCAATGCGTTGTAGAACTAATTGTGAACTGATTAACACCATGGGCAGGCCTGTGCCGGGAACAGTGCTGGCACCGACATAAAACACATTTTTTAATTGCTCATCATAATTAGCCGGTCGCAAGGCTCCAACCTGCATTAAACCATGCCCTAAGCCCAGTCCGCTGCCTCGGTACAGGTTGAACTGTTGCTCCCAATCCTTGGGCGTGTACACCGTACAAGTCAACAGTTGCTTGCGAATAGGGAAATCGCAGCGGCGCGATAGGTCGTCAAGAATCAAATCGGCAAATTGCTGTGCATCGCTCCAGTCACTTTTATAACGTAAGTCCGGTACGGGGCATAATACAAACAGATTTTCACAGTTTGGTGGCGCACAATCCGGATTGTTTTTACTGCTCACGTTCACATAGTAGTATGGTTGTGCGGGGAGTTGCCTGTTCTGGAACAAACGTTTTGCGTAATTGCGAAAATCGGTACCAAGGAAATAGTTGTGTTGCTGCAGCACCTGAATACGTCCCCTAACACCTAAATACATGGTAAACGGTGCCAAGGTCCATTGCATTCGATCCAAAGTCTGTTGCCGATAGCGATGCCGCTTAAAGACCAAACCGCGAAATGCCGCTGCATCGCCGTTGATCACAAACACATCAGCCGACCATCGATGCCCTTGGTGATCCACCAGCGCTTGCAGACGTCCGTTGTGAGCTTCGGCCGCCACGATTTCACGATCAAAATGCAGGGCCACCCCCTTTTGCTGCAACAGATCAACCATAGCCTCTACAATACGATACATGCCTCCACGTACATTCCAATAACCATCGTGCTGCAACTCTACGTAATTGAGGAGCGCATAGACAGCCGGGGTACGGAATGGCGGAGCACCGAGAAAGAACGATACCAGGGAAAATACGGCCTTAGCTTCTTCACTTTCAAAATGCCGTTCTAAATGAGTCCACATGCTGCACAAGAGTTTGGGCAGATGTTTTAGGGGAACGCTGCTGAGGGCTTTGAGATAGTCCGCGATGGAATCAAAATTTCTTTTGACGATCCGCCACTCCGTGTCTTCAAAAATCTGGCGCGACGTATGCAAAAAATCATTCAGTTTCCTAGAGAAGTCTGGCTCTATTGCGGCAAAGGAATTAGTGAGCTTATTGCGATCTCTCCAGATGAGTAAAGGTTCGGGACGGTGATCAAAAAACACAGCATAGAGCGGATCTAATGGTTCTATAGAAAAGGGCAAGGGCAGCTCCAGCTTTTCAAAAAAGCTGCGGAACTCATAGCTCATGCTAAAAAACGAAGGGCCTACGTCAAACACGAAGCCATTGCGTTCCAGCCGATTTAAACGCCCGCCGGCAGTCGAATGCTTTTCTACCATCTCCACTTCCCAACCCTGATGGGCTAATTGCAGGGCTGTGGCCAATCCGCCCAAACCTGTACCGACGACCAATGCCTTCACAGCGAAAAGAGCTTTGGGATGGTCCACCAAATGGCCATGGGCTATCTCGGTTGTGTTTGATCTGTTTCAGTCAACGACATACGCATATTTGCAGGACGTGGCTGAAGAGGTGCCGAAAAAACTTCGGAAGCTGCACTCCATGGCTTAAGGATTTTCCGAGCTGCAAAAAGTCTGCTTTTTACCGTTCCCTCCGGTATGCAAAGAAATCGTGCAATTTCTTTGTACCGATAACCCTGAGCATACAGATCAACGACTTTTCTTAAGCCTCGTGGTAACATATTAAGAACTTTTTTATAATCTGTGAAAAAAATTTTAGTATCTGTTTCATTCGATGCTAAAGATGGGGCATGGGGCCAAAACGACATTTCGTGTTGGTTTTTCCATTGCTGCCATCGCTGAAATCTGCGCCATTCATTTACATAATGATTTTTCATAATCGTTCTCAACCAAGGAAAAATATTTTCACTACTCCAACCCGTCGGCTTTGCCTTCCATGCCCGGTACAGGGTTTCCTGCACCAGGTCTTTTGCTTCATCGGCATTCTTGGTTAGCGCCATCGCATAACGAAATAGCCGGACCAAGGCCCGTGCAGGAAAGTCTTTGCAAGGCAACATTAGTGTTTAATTTTCTAATTTCAAAGTTAAACAATAATTTGCTGAATACAACCTGAGAGGTGGCTGTAATTTGTTTTAAGAATTAATAAATAGCTCATTTTCAGTAGTTTATGAAATAAACAAAACTGAAGAACTTTGTTAGATATTTTTTCTAAAAAATTAAACAATAATGCATCTTGAATCGAGCTATGTCGCTAGCTGACTTAGAAACATCTTGAGTTGCTCGCGCGAGGAAAAATACTTGAAGTTTTGGGGTAGTTTCAGGCTGCGGCTAAACATGAGCCTTAAGCCACCAACAAACAGTATCCTTCCCTTGAAAATCTCTTGAAGTTCTGAAATATATGCTTGCAACCGACGCTCTGAAGGTTTGCTGGTTATGATGCAAATTCCATATTCCGGCTGAAAAACTTGACAAGCCTCACGAAGGTCTTCAAGCGGTACATTTTGACCTAAATACAACGTTTTCCTTTGTTGACGGACCAACAGGTAATGGGCATATAGCAGGCTCAGTTCATGCAGCTCTTCTTCCGGCAAGAACAACACAACCTTGGGATCCTGTGGAATGATGTCAGCCATAACTCGATCGATGGCAACCGTGATCTTTTGACGAATCAGGTGTGAAATCATATGCTCTTGTGCAACATTGATCGAGCCCGTTTGCCACATTACGCCTATACGTTCTAAAAAAGGAAAGACCACATTGTCCATGGCCGCATCAAATCCCAGCTGCGCGATAATGGTTTCCAACAGCCGGTGAAAGGCGCGCTGATCGAAATCCACCATTGCTTGCATTAGGGCATGAATCTGAGCCGGACTGCTGAAGTCGTGCGTGACCAGTTGAGCCACCAGCTGCTGTATTTCAGAGGCAGGCATTGAAGCCAAGCGCGAAATGCGATAGCCACGACGCTGCAATAAAGCGATGTTGAGTAAGTGCTTCAGCTCCTTGTCGGAATAGCGCCGGATGTTGGTTCTGGTGCGTGAGGGACGCAGTAGCCCATAGCGATGTTCCCACATCCTGATGGTATGCGCCTTGATCCCACTAAGGCTTTCTAAATCTCGAATGTGGTAGCTGCCCATGTGCTTGTCTTAAAAACAACCTGCACAAAACTTTTCTATGCTGTAAAGAAAAGGCCCCTTGCATTGCACGCCGACTCCTTCAAAAGCGTTGTCTTGCCCGTTTTGAAAATTTCTCACACAAAAAGGCATAGCCTGATCCCACGTACGGCACGATTCAGACTGCATTTAATAAAACAGTCCAACAGAAGAAATGGTTCGGAACGGTTAAAAAATATTTAAGGCCGAAAACAGAAGGGCGTGAGCAGCAGCAATCCAAAGAGCCAGCGGATTCAGAGGTCGTAAGCGAAAATGGAAAAAAGGCAACAACAACAAATAGGAAATGTAAAACCATGCAACATAGTTCTGCAAAGGGGGGTGGCCGGTCTGCCAATACCACCAGCCCAATTCTGTGGCCACCGGTTCGAGCAGCAAGTCCATGGCAACCATTAGGGCTGCCCCGCTCAAAGTCCGCCAAGGCGGCTGAATTTTCAAGGCCTCCACCACCATACCGCAGCAATAGATCAACATCAGCCAGTTAACTCCAATCAATAGCGGTACCCCCGCCAACTTTATACCCAGGTGTTCTCCGTAGCGATACACGCCGAATATGACCCCTGTCCTCACCCCTACCCACTCAATAATCCATGTAATAACCAGCACGCCCAAGGCGTAAAGCCAATACGTTCGCGTCCATGGATGGTGAAAGGAAAACAGCAACGTCGCTGTACCCACCAAGCTCAAGGCCACCAGAGGAGCGAACACCTCAGGACGAAAAATCAATCCAAGGATACCGATTGCGTAGTAAATCACGACCAACAGGCGTGCTGCAGTAATCAGGCGATGGATCTTCCTTTCCATTGATGCGTCGAAAAGAAATGTTTCCAGAAAGCCAGCCCCGCCACTGCCACGAGGCTAAGCCTTCTCAGCGGCAACAATAACAGCTGCTCCGCAGTTCTCATGCCGGCAAGGTAGCTGTGAATGACAACTATAAACACCTCTGAGGCAAGCCATAGTAAAGCTGCCGACATTGGTAACCAAGCAGCCCCTGGCAGGCTAAAAACAACTAAGAGACAATACAGAGCCAAGAAAAAACCATTTCCCGTCATAGCCACAATGTTCTTGGCAAAACCACTAAGTGCTTCCCTGTAACGGGCATACATACGGCAGCTGATCTGTGGTGACAGCAGCACACTGACGTGGTAACCCATTTTCTTCATACTGCGTGCAATGGTTATATCTTCTGCCAGGCTTTGCCTGTGCAGCTTATGCCACCAGTTTTGCTTGTACACTTCTGCTGAAAACAACAGGCATTGCCCGTTTGCCGCTGCCACCTGCCACATGCGCGTTCGCCGCACCAGAAACAAAGGCAGCAGGCCCAACAAGATTTCAAACATGATGGGAACCGCAATACGTTCACCCCATGAATTCATTTCTTGTCGCGGAAAAACAGAAAGCAGATGGCTTTTGCTTTGCTGCAATGCTAAAACCATGGCACTGATGGCGCCTGGTTGCAAGCGGACGTCGGCATCTAAGAACAGCAAGTAGTCCCCTTCAGCCTTTTGCCCTAATTGATGACATGCCCAAGTTTTCCCCAACCATCCCGGGGGCAAGGGCTCACCCTGGATGAGCTTCAGTTTGGGGTTTTGAACTGCATACCGCCTGACCACTTCGGCAGTTAGATCGGTGGAATGATCATCCAGCACCCAAGCATCCCGATATTCCAGTTGCGACTGCTGTAGCGCTTCCAACAGAAGCCCGACTCTGTGCGCCTCGTTGCGTGCCGGAATGAGCACCGACACACTGCTGTGCCTTGGATTTGTGGGACGAAGCTGCGGTGGCCACAGTAAATTCAGCAACGATATTATCCCCCGAACCACCGCAAACGCCAATCCACTCCAGCCCAGCCACTCCATTAAAACCGTTTTTGATATTCCAGTTCCACTTGCTGCCTGCATTGATCATAGAAATCCTGATATGATTTATTGAGCGAAGCAAAAGATGGGCTTTGCTCATTTACGAGACGAAAGAATGCAAAGGCCTCAGGCCGGGGTTTGTTGAAATAATGCAGGAATAACGCCGTAAAACAGATCTGGTACTGAGGCTCGGCGTGTTCTAAAATGTACCGGATGCCGCGGCGAAAAGTTATGGCAGCCGAGCAAGGCGAACTGATGCGGCCTTGGGGAAAGATATGCAACAGATGTTGAGGATTTTGCAGCACCGTAGTAGCATATTCCAGACTGTTGAGTATCGAGCGGCTTCCCGGTTTTATGGAGAAGGCGCCGGCCTGGCGCACGCCTGGCCGGCGCCTCAATTCGTGCTCCAACATCATCACAAAGTACTTCTTGTGAAAATACCGCTGATTGGCGCGAATCACCAGAAACGGATCCCACCAGCTTTGGTGGTTGCTGAGCAACAAAACTGCTCTGTTGGCTATGTTCGGTACATCCAAAAAATGAACTGCCTCAAAATGGCGATGCAGCAACCAAGGCACGTACCACCAGCCGAACCATTTCATCCACACCGTGTGCGAAGCCGTGATCATACCCGATGGTTAACTGTCACCTCACGTAAAAAAAACGTACCGGCCTAAGATTTTCTAACTTTCCCCTTGGGTCAAATGGGCTTGCTGCCGTTATTGCTGTACTTGGCCTTAAGTTGGGTTAGAATAAACGACCGCGAGGTAGTGTGGTCGGCTCATCGGCCACTGACCTATGCAGACTTTCGCGGCCGCATTCCTTCCAACAGTCCGTGGGCAGCCACGACGCGAAGTACCATAAGATTTTCCTACGAAACCGTTAACGGGGCCTTAACGCAATGGGAAGTGCGGGCCACTTTTGATCCGCAGGCCTCATGGATGCGGGTAAAAGAACCGGCTGTATTGCAGCACGAGCAACTCCATTTTGACATCACCGAAGTTTATGCCCGCAAGTTTTGCCGTCACTTACAACGCTTGCAAGGAAGCCGCGTAATGCGTCCAATGCTGAAAGAGCTGTTCGACACGTACAACCGGCAATGCGACAGCGTCCACATAGTTTATGACCAGCAGACACAACACGGAACCTTGACGGCCGCGCAAGCGGCATGGAGGGATACGGTAAGTCGATGGCTTGAATCACATGAACCATGTCCTTGAATGGTAAAGAAATGCGCGCTCATACACCGGCAACGCCACTTTCCTGATCTTGATCATGAACCCCTATGGACTTCATTGCTTTAGTAACCGGGGTAGGTCGGCGCATGGGCTTAGGCATTGAAGTGTGCCGACAACTGGCGATGAAAGGATGCACCGTAATCCTTACTGCCCGTAGAGGCGCAGATGCCGAGGCGCATGCCGCCCTATTGCGCAGTGAAAATGTTTTGGGAGCCGTTCATACCCTTCAACTGGACATCACGCAAACCGATCACATCAGGTCGGCCGTACATTGGGTTGACAGAACCTTTGGCCGTCTGGATATCCTTATTAACAACGCAGGTATTTCTGGACCGTATGCCGAACAAACCAGCACTGCTGACCTTGATTGGGCAAGACAAATTTTGGAAGTAAATCTATGGGGAACCTGGCAGATGTGTCAAGCATTTCTGCCGCTGCTTCGACGCAGCCGTCGGGGTCGAATAGTAAACGTCTCCAGTGGAGCCGGATCATTTGGCGACCCGCGATATGGATTGAATAGCGGTAATCAGATTAATGCCGCATATGCCATTTCGAAAGCTGCGTTGAATGCGTTGACCGTGCGGTTGGCTTTAGATGAACGGCGGCTGGGCACGCCTGTCTTGGTGAATGCCGTCTGTCCGGGATGGGTAGCCACCTACGAAGGTGCAGCACAACAGGGCGCCCGACCTGTAGCCGATGGGGCCGCAGGCATCGTCTGGGCCGCTCTATTACCTCCAGAAGGCCCTACCGGCCAATTTTTTCGCGATGGAAAACCTATGCCGTGGTAATTTTCAGTTGAACGGAACCTCAACGCAGACGGGCGGGCAACCTCACAGCATTCCATGAACTTAGTTGCTCTCACCCCTTGCCATTTCTGGAAGAACCTCTCACCTTGAACACCTACGAAAGCGCAGCAAATTTTGCACCTGTTGCTGTAACGGCCCAAAAACCTTCGTACGTACCCTTCAGGTCGGTCAATAGATAAATGTTAACAGCTTATAGTTTTTATACGTATATAAAAAATTTAAATTTATCAGGCTGCTTCCCAGATGATGCCGCCACCAATGACTTCGTCACCATCATAAAATACAGCCGACTGGCCCGGCGCCACAGCCTTCACCGGCCGATCGAAATCCACACGAACCGTGTCGGCATCTAACTGATAGAGCCGACCGGGCGTGCCCGGGTCTCTGTAGCGCACCTTTGTAACGGCAGGGTACCCATCAGGAATCTGATCAAACTTTTGCAGGTTGATCTTGCGCGCCGTCAGCGAGCGACGCAAAAGTTCTTCGGCACCTCCTAACGTGACGGTGTTGGTGGCTACGTCAATGCCGGTCACATACAAAGGCTTGCCCGCAGCTAAGCCCAGACCCTTGCGCTGCCCGATGGTGTAAAAGGGGTAACCTTCGTGGGTGCCAAGCGGCTTGCCCTGCACATCACGAAAAGTGCCCCCCGACAGGCGTTCGGCTAGTCCGGGCACTTTCCGCTTGAGAAAGCCTCGGTAATCGTTGTCCGGCACAAAGCAGATTTCGTAAGATTCGCTTTTCTGCGCCAGTGATTCATAACCCCACTTCCGACACAGCTCACGAATTTCCTTTTTACGATAGCTCCCTAAAGGAAATAAGGTCATGGCCAAGTGTTGCTGGGCCACGCCCCATAATACGTAAGACTGGTCTTTGGTTTCATCGACGCCCTTAGCCACAATAAATCGGTTGCCGTGCTGGCGAATTTGCGCATAGTGACCGGTAGCAATGTAAGTGCAGTTCATTTGCTTAGCCCTACGGATCAGCGCCGCCCACTTTATATGTGTGTTGCACAAGACACAGGGATTAGGCGTGCGCCCGGCCAGATATTCCTGAATGAAGTCCTGTACGACGAAATCTCCAAATTCAGATCGGATGTCAATGACATAATGAGGGAATCCCCGTTCTACAGCCACCTGACGGGCATCGTTGATGGAATCCAAATTGCAGCAGCCGGTTTCCTTTCGCTGTCCTCCGCTCGAAGCGTAATCCCAGGTCTTCAAGGTGACGCCGATGACTTCGTACCCGGCTTCATGAAGCAACACGGCAGCTACGGTGCTGTCCACACCTCCGCTCATGGCTACCAGCACACGACCTTTATTCACAATGCAAAGATACGGTGGTGCACCCCCCTAATTCGCAGTGCTACCTTCGGTGCTTTTACTTTGCGAAGCGCCCTGCTAAAAAATGCTCAGTAAGGAAATTTATCTGATCCGCCACGGAGAAACCGATGCAAACCGAAACGGCACCATTCAGGGTCGTGGTTTAAATCCCCCTCTGAACGACCACGGTCTGCAGCAGGCACAGCGCTTTTTCAGCCTTTACGGCTCTGTTCCTTTCGAAGCTGTTTACACATCATCGTTGTTGCGCACCCAACAGTCGGTGGCCGGTTTTATCGCAAAGGGAATTCCATGGATTGCAACTGCCGATTTAGATGAAATCAGTTGGGGTTTATTTGAGGGGAAACCTGCTACCGAGCAGTTCCATCAAGCTTATCGAAAGCTGATCCAGGCCTGGCGCCAAGGCCATCTGGATGCCTGTGCCCCACAAGGCGAAAGCCCGCTTATGGTACAAAAGCGTATGCACCGTTTTCGCCGTCAGCTCATCGACAGTGCGTACCGGCTGATTTTGGTTTGTACCCATGGCCGGGCTTTGCGCATCTTATTGTCCGAACTGCTTCAGACACCTTTGGAGGAAATGGAGCAATACGCGCATTATAATTTTATCTTATATATTCTTCGCTATGAAAATCAACGTTTCTATTTACGAACCTGTACGAATTCCGTTCCTATAAGCTCATGATTACAGCTCGTATTGGTGTCGTTTCTTATTTAAACACTTTGCCATATATCCGCGCCCTGCATGGGTTGATGGACTCTCGGCACAATAGCCTGGTTGTGGACCACCCGGCTGCCTTGGCCAGGCAGGTGTTAGGCGGAACCCTGGATTTAGGATTGGTACCCGTAACAGTGCTCCTTGAGAGCGATGCGCTGCAACGCTATTCGCGCTACGGCATCGGCTGCAATGGAGCCGTGGGGTCTGTATTGTTGTGTGCACAGGTTGGCTTGGATCAAATACAAGAGGTGTGGCTGGATTATCAATCGCGAACCTCAGCCCTATTGGTACAACTGCTGGCCCGCCATTATTGGAAAGTAAACTGGGAATTCAAACATGCCTCTTTAGGATTCGAAAGGCAAATCAAGCGGTCAACGGCAGGACTGCTTATTGGCGACCGTGCGCTTCGCTTACGTGAGCACTTTCCGCATTGCTTCGATTTGGGCCAAGCATGGAAAGAATGGACCGGAAGGCCTTTCGTTTTTGCCGCCTGGATTGGAAAAGCTCAATCCAGCATCAACTGGTCAGAGTTGTTGGAACGAACTTTTGCATCCATTGCAGCGCATGCTCGCCAGGTGGCTAGCGAACAGCAGGTAAATTTTCCCAATGTTGATGTGTATAAGTACCTTAACGAGCAGATCCATTATCATATAACCGAACAGCACGAGGAAGGACTAAGCTATTTTCTGAAATGGGTTGGTACGTTGTTGCCGCAGGAAATACCAAAACTTTGAATCTGCCTGAAGTGTGAACCGCTCTTATTCAATCCCTTGTTGCCTTTCGCGCTCCTTCTTTTCGGCTTCTTCATAGGCCCGAATGATCTGTTTTACCAAGGGGTGACGCACCACATCGCGTTCGGTCAAATAGACTGCGGCAATGCCCTCCACCCCTTTGAGGATGCTGAGTGCCTTGGTTAAACCGCTGCGTTGATGGCGTGGCAAGTCAATCTGCGTAATATCCCCGGTAATGATGCATTTAGCGCTGGGACCGATCCGCGTAAGAAACATCTTTAGTTGGGATTCAGTGGTGTTTTGGGCTTCATCCAACAAGATGTAGGCATGATCCAGGGTACGTCCTCGCATGAAGGCCAAAGGAGCCACCTCAATGATGCGATTGCTCATGTAATAGTTTAATTTTTCAATCGGGATCATGTCATCCAAGGCATCGTAAAGAGGCCGTAGGTAGGGATCTATTTTTTCTTTCAAATCGCCGGGCAAATAGCCCAAGTTCTCACCGGCTTCTACAGCCGGGCGTGTAAGAATGATTTTGCGAACCTCCTTGTTTTTCAACGCCCTAACGGCCAATGCTACGGCCGTGTAGGTTTTGCCTGTACCAGCTGGACCAATAGCAAAAACCACATCATTATTTTCAGCCAAAGTCACCATCTGTTTTTGACCGGCCGTACGTGCCTTGATGACAGTCCCACCAGGCCCGTAAGTAATTACGTCGGAAACATCGGGCACTTCCACCCCAAAAGGATCCACATCGGCCAACAGATCTTCCACCGTCTTGTCCGACAAGCGCCCGTATTTTTCAATGAACTGGACCATTTGATTGATCTTGGCCTCCAGCAACTCCAAATCTTGTGTGCTTCCTTCAATACGCAACTTGTTGCCTCGCGAGGAAAATTTCACCCTTGGAAATGCATTTCGCAAAAGTTGAAGCCGGGAATTGTTTACGCCCAACAAATCCACCGGATCAATGGCATCCAAGTGAATAACCAGCTCAGTCAATGCAAACGATTTATGCAAAACTAACCAAATTCGTCCCCAATGCTGTTCCCCGCTTTGTCGCCGTAACCCTCCGCCATGGCCATCGTAACCTTGACGACTGACCTGGGCAATACGGATTACTATGCCGCGGCCCTCCACGGCACCCTGCTGCGATATCTTAGAGACGTTACGATAGTTGACATCACTCATCAAATTGAGCCATACAACATCCTACAGGCCGCTTTTGTACTGCGCCAGGCTTTTGCCCATTTTCCTGAGGGCACTATTCACCTGGCCTTAGCCGACACTTATGGAGGCAGCAGAAAGCAGCCGCTGATCGCCTCCTATCGTTCCCATTGGTTTGTGGCCCCCGACAACGGATTGCTGGCGCTGCTCTGGGAGGCCGATGAAGCGGATGCCGTCTGGCGCACCGACCCTGACCTTCTGCCCCAAGTGCAACCCTCATTGATGGCACAGCCGTGTGTGGCTGCTGTAGTGGCTTTGGCTTTGGGAAAACCGCCGAACAGCATCGGCTCGCCATGCACCGACTTCGTGCGCCTGAGCTTTGGACTTCCCGTACTCAGCCGCGACTTCCTGCGTGGAGAAGTCATACATGTTGACCACTTCGGTAATTGTATTGTCAACATCAGCCGCCACGATTTTGAGCGCATTGGCAATGGGCGTCCATTTCAAATTAAGTTTAAACGGTACGATGAGCTGAACCAACTCAGTCAGGATTATGGTTCCGTAGATCATGGACGCATGCTTTGTTTTTTCAACGCAGCCGGCTATTTAGAAATTGCCATTAACCATGCCCATGCCGCCAAGCTGCTCAACCTGCGTGTGCGGGATAAAGTAGAGGTAACATTTCGGTCCCAGGCCTGAGGCGTTTCGGAATCTTTTGAAAAAAAACACATTGCACACCAAACAAACAGTAACTTGCGCTCGATTTGTATGTTATCCGCCGACATTTTTGGAGCTCCGCCCATTACCTTCGATCAAATCCGTTCCATCGACGAGCAAGCTCCGCAATTGATTCTGTGGGCAGTCCCGCTGATGATCTTTTTTGCCGTGTTGGAATACCTCGTAGCCCGCTGGCAACACCGCGACGATATTTACGACCACTCGGAACTGCGCGGGTCAGTACTCGTTGGTTTGGGCTACTTGCTGAGCAACTACCTGACAAAAATTATTCTTTTTTCTATTACTGTTTTTATTTATAATTTGATCCCTTGGCGGCAGCATTTCGTATGGTGGCTGTTTTTCCCCTGCTATGTGCTGCATGATTTTTGCAGCTACTGGGCTCACCGCATCTCGCATGAGCAACGCCTGTGGTGGGCCACACATGTGCCACACCACAGCGCCAATCACTACAACCTGGCCGTGTCGTTTCGCCTCTCATGGATTCAGCAATTGAAAATCCTGTTTTTCATTCCGGTAATCGCCGCCGGCTTTCATCCGTTGGTCTTTTTTGTAGTCAACCAAGTAGCCGTACTGTTCCAATACTGGGTGCACACCGAATACATCGGCAAGCTGCACCCCTGGATTGAGTACATCTTTGCCACCCCATCCAATCATCGCGTTCACCACGGGTCGCAGAAAAAGTATTTGGACAAAAATTTCGGAGCTACCTTCATCATTTGGGACCGCCTGTTTGGCACCTACATGGCTGAACAGGATCGCCCTGTGTACGGACTGACAACGCCAATCCACTCTTCCAACCCTTTTTATCTCGTTTTTCATGAATTGATTGAGCTGATGAAAGACTTGCAGTCGGCCCCGTCGTGGCGGCACCGGCTTTGGTTTTTGTTCGGCAGTCCCATAACCATTGCGCGTTATAAAAAAATTCAGCAAATACAACAGAAACGACAAGCCCAAAGCAACCCTATGGGCTGAAGAACGAGTAGCTGGATGTTTTTCCACATTTCCACACCTAACGAACCCGCCCCTGTGCTGCTGCTAACTTTGTAACGGATTAGCATTGTTCAAATGAAACTGGTTTCTCTGGAATTAAAAGGGTTTAAAAGTTTTCCCGAAAAAACGGTTATTCACTTCAATGAAGCAGTGACCGGTGTGGTGGGACCGAACGGAAGCGGTAAGTCCAACATTGTGGACGCCATCCGTTGGGTACTGGGAGAACAAAAGACCAGCGTATTGCGGTCTGAGAAAATGGAAAACGTCATCTTCAACGGTACCCGCAAACGCAAGCCTGCCTCGTTAGCTGAGGTTTCTTTGACCTTTGTGAACGACCGTAACCTTTTGCCTACCGAATATCATACCGTTACTATCTCCCGTCATTATTACCGAAACGGGGAAAGCGAATACCGGCTTAACGGAATCACCTGCCGCCTTAAAGACATTACTGCTCTTTTTCTGGACTCCGGGATTTCGAGCGACACCTATGCCATCATGGAATTGTCGATGGTGGATGATCTGCTCAACGATAAAGACGGTGCGCGACGACGCCTTTTTGAACAAGCGGCCGGCATCTCTAAGTATAAAGTGAGGAAAAAAGAATCGCTGGCCAAGCTGGAGGCCACCGAGCAGGATTTAAACCGGGTTGACGACCTGTTGATGGAAATAGAAACGAACCTTAAAGCGCTGGAAACTCAGGCCCGAAAGGCAGAACGCTATCAGCAACTGCGGGAATCGTATCGACAAGTAAGTATAGAACTGGCCCTACATCATTTGGAAGGCTACAAGCAGCAGCTACAACGTTTGCAAAATCAGCAGCAACAACTTGAACAGGAACAAGCAGTCCTGGAAACGCATCTTTCAGGGCTGAGCAACCGGATTGCATCGGAAAAAACGCAACTGCTGCACAAGGAGCAACAGCTTACAGCCGCAAACCGGCGTCTGCAGGATTTTACCGATGCCCTCCGAAAAAAAGAACAGCAACAGGCTTTTTTGCGTGAAACCCTGCGCCACATCGAGGAGCAACGCCTGCGCTTGCATCAATTGCGACAACAAGCATTACAGCAACACCAGCAACTTGTTGCGCAGTTAACTGAGCTTGATCGTGAGTTAGAACAACACGAAGCGGCGGTGCAGCGTGCCCAGCGTGATTGGGAAGCCGCAACACGCGAGCGCAACCGCATCCAAGCTGTTTATGCCGATCTGAAAGAGCGCCACCTGGCCCGTACTGCCGCGCGCGAGGAGGCAGAGCGCCTTCTTGCTGACCTGCAGCGCCAGCTTTCTATCATCCGAACGCAGGTCCAGGCCCTTGCCGACGAAGAACAGCGGGCCGCAACCGACCAACAGCAAAGGCAGCAGGAATTCTTACAGTTGACGGCCTCATTGACCGACGTAGAACAGCAGGAACAGCTCAGCCATGAAGAGGTGCGCCGGTTAGCACAGGCCGGTGATGTTTTGCAACAGCAGTTAGAACAGTGTGAGGCAGAGTTGGATCAATTGCACGAAGAGTTGCGTTCCTTATTCCGCAATTTGGATGCCCGTCAAAATGAGTACAACCTCACCAAAAGTTTTTTGGACAATCTCGAAGGCTTTCCTGAGTCTATTCGTTATCTTCGGCAACACCCCGAATGGAGCACGCAGGCCCCCCTCCTTGCCGACATCATTAACTGTCCGGCCGAGTACCGCGTGGCCATTGAAACCTATCTCGACCCCTACCTGAACTACTACGTGGTCCGCTCAAAGGAAGAGGCCTGGGCTGCCATCCAATTGCTACACGAATCAGCAAAAGGTCGGGCCAGCTTTTTTGTCCTCAGCGAAGTGGCTCCTGATGCACCGACCACACCAGCGGTGGAAGGCTTGATACCCGCCACAGATATCGTTGAGACAGATATTCCATATCGAAAGTTGGTGCAACATCTACTTCATATGGTGTATGTGCTCAAAGAGGAACAGGCAGAAAAACTACCAACGATACCCCGCAATGCTGTTGTGTTGGCACAAAGCGGTCGCTACTTGATTGGCCCTCATTACCTTGCGGGGGGCCATGTGGGTTTAGCTTCCGGAAAACGTTTGGGCCGCATCAAAAACCTGGAAGCCTTAGAAGCTGAAATTCGTCAGCTTCAGCAACGGGCCAGAGAGCTGCAGCACCAAATACGCCAGCACCAAGAAGACCTGGCCCAGCTTCGACAGCAATCACAAGACGATGCTTTAGATCAGGCGCGCGAGCGGTGGCATGCTCTTCGCCAGCAGGCCTCGGCCTTGCGGGCTAATCTGGAGTCGTTGGAAAAGGCAAGCAGGCAATACCAACAGCAAGCCCAAATGCGGGAAGCAACGCGGGCTCGCCTGCGCGAGCAGGAACATGACGTGCACATAAAAGTGGTGGCTGCTTCCAACCAGTTGCAAGCGATTGTAGAGCATTTGGCAGAAATAACCGATGAGCTCAACACCTCAGAGCAAGAGGTGCAGCGGGCCACAGCTTTTTTCAACGATCTGCATTTGCGCTTGGTGCAAGAACAAAATCATTTGGAAACAGCCATTCGCGAGCGAAGCCTTCGTCAGCAACAGATCCAAAGCATTACCCAGCAACTGGATGGCTACGACCAACAGGCCGCCGAGCTGACGGAAAACTATTTGCTTCAGGAACAGGAGCTAAAACTGTTGGAACAGGAATGCACTGCCGACCGCCAAACACAACAACAGCTTTCTGCCGATGTAGCGGCCATCGAACAACGGTACTTTCTGTGCCGGTCGAACATAAACCAGCTGGAAGAAGCCTATCAACAGACGCTGTTCAACCGCGACCAAAACAACCAACTCTTGAGCGCCGTCAAAGATCAGCTTAATGAGCTCAAGCTTCAACTTCAATCGCTACGCGACAGGATGGAATTGGAATTCAAAATATCGCTGGAGGGATTGCTGGAGCGTTCTCCCGACCCGACGCACAGCTTAGAAGAACTGCAACAGCAGGCCAACAAGCTGCGTCATCGGCTGGAAACCTACGGCGATATAAATCCCATGGCCGCCGAGGCATACCAAGAAATGAAACAGCGATATGATTTTATTGTAGCCCAAAAAAATGACCTTTTGGCAGCAAAAGAATCGTTATTGGCTACCATAGCAGAAATAGAAACGACTGCCCGGCAACGGTTTACCGAGGCCTTCCAAAGCATCAAGGCCAACTTTCAAAAAGTTTTTAAAAGCCTGTTTTCCGAAGAGGATGAATGCGACTTGATACTGAGCGACCCCTCAAACGTGCTCGAGTCATCTATTCTGATCATTGCCCGACCTAAGGGGAAAAAGCCACAAATCATCGATCAGCTGAGTGGAGGCGAAAAAACCCTTACGGCCATTGCTTTACTCTTTGCTCTTTACCTCTACAAGCCGGCTCCGTTTTGTGTTTTGGACGAAGTCGATGCCCCACTCGACGATGCCAACATCGGCAAATTCAATAAAATCATCCGCGACTTTTCCAAGCAGTCGCAATTCATTCTGGTTACGCACAACAAGCAGACCATGGCTGCTGTGGATTGCATTTACGGCATCACCATGCCAGAGGAAGGGGTCAGCCGAGTTGTACCGGTCGACTTCCGCCACCTGAACTGAGCGGAACGATCTTAGCTGTAGCCAAGAATCTTGAGCATGCTGGCGGCGGTTTGCTGGCGGGCAAACAGCCGATCGGTGAGCTTGCCGTCCTTGTCTCGGTCAATAAGCACCACCTTGGGGGAAGGGATTAAGCAATGTTTGATGCCCCCATAGCCGCTGAGCTGATCTTGATAGGCACCCGTATGAAAAAAACCAATATATAAAGCATCTCCATTATGAATTTTGGGCAGAAACACCTGATTGATGTGAACTTCGCTGTTGTAATAATCCTGCGCATCACAAGTGAGGCCACCTAAATTCACCTTCTGGTACTCCTTGTCCCACTTGTTGATAGGCAGCATGAGGAAGCGCTGACCGATTCCCCACGTGTCTGGCAAGGTGGTGATAAACGACGAGTCAATCATATACCATAACTCGGCATCATTCTGCTGTTTTTGGCCAATCACCTTGTAAATGTTCGCACCGCACTCTCCCACTGTGTAGCTCCCGAATTCCGTAAAAATATCCGGCACCGGTATGCGATTGCGTCGGCAGGCATTTTTGATCTGCGCCACGATTTCACTAACCATGTACTGGTAATCATATTCGAAGCCTAACGAATTGCGGATGGGAAAACCTCCCCCAATGTTGAGCGCAGAGAGTGTTGGACAAATCTTGCGCAACTGACAGAATACATTGAGCGCCTTGTTTAGCTCACTCCAGTAGTAGGCGTTATCTCGGATGCCGGTATTGATAAAAAAGTGCAGCATCCGTAGCTCAAACTTCTTGTTGTTATGAATTTGCTGCACATAGAATTCCAAGATGTCGCGCCAGCGGATGCCCAAACGGCTGGTATAAAACTCAAACGTTGGCTCCTCCTCGGCCGCTATACGAATGCCGATTTTGCACACACCCCGTACCGACCGCTGATAAGCCTCCAACTCTTCTTTGTTGTCCAGCACCGGAATGGTGTTGACAAACCCATCGTTGATCAAGCCCGCAATCTTGCTGGTGTACGTGCGCTCTTTAAATCCGTTGCAGATGATGTATCGTTCCTTATCCAGAAGCTTTCGCTGATGCAGCCTTCTGATGATATCAATATCATATGCATATGATGTTTCTAAATGCACTTTATTCTTGAGCACTTGTTCCAAAATATAGCTGAAATGTGAACTTTTGGTACAATAACTGTAATAATATTTTCCTTTATAGTTGTGTTGTCGGAAGGCTTTGCGAAACATAGCCTGCGCCTCTTGTATTTTCTCCGATATTTTGGGCAGATAGATCAGCTTCAGCGGTGTGCCGTAGCGCCGGATGATGTCCATCACGCGTACGCCGTTAAAGATGAGTTCACCGTCTTTTTCTTCAAACCCATTTTGGGGAAAGTCAAAGGTCTGATGAATCAGATCTCGATAGGTGTTTGTCATTTCAGACCTGTCATCATTTTTAAAAAGACGTGCGAAACTAAACGAAAAACCATGGTCAATTCTGCTTCTGCAAAGGGAATTTTTCAACCTCGGCAAAAGCCCTTGCTATCTTTGAGCCGTGCGCCACATAAAGATTTTGGCGGTTGAATCGGAGTTGGGAGCCGGCACCCGAGGCGCCAGTCTGGGCTTCGAAGCCATTCGCATTGCTGCCCTAGATTTTGGCAGCAGCTTTTTTCGTCAGTATCCGATCGAAAAAATCCCGCATGAAAACGATCGGCTGCTGGATGCCCCAGGCAGCTTGCACGCCCGCCGTGGACCACACGTCATGACGGTATGTGAGCGCGTAATGCATGCCGTCTGCCGCACCCTTCAACAAAACATCTTTCCTATCGTTATCTCTGGCGACCATTCCACGGCTGTCGGTACCATAGCCGGCATCCGATTGGCGTATCCCGATGCGCGCATTGGCGTGATCTGGATCGACGCCCACGCCGACTTACATTCCCCGTACACCACGCCTTCCGGCAACTTGCATGGCATGCCTTTAGCTGCTGCACTCGCCGAAGACAATCTGGCCCAGCGCATCAACAATCCCGATGAGCAAACCATTGCGTTTTGGGAAGCGTTCAAGAAATTAGGTGGCATTTCACCTAAAATCCGTTACGACAATCTGGTTTATGTAGCCTTACGTGACTATGAGCCGCAAGAGGAATTTCTCATCCGGCAAAATCGCGTAAAGGTGTTCACCACAGAGGAGATCAACAATTTAGGCATAGACAAAATTGGCCGTGAAGTCCTGCAAGCTGTTGAACCGTGCGACATCATTTATATTTCTTTTGATGTCGACAGCATGGATCCGACAATTTCCAGAGGCACCGGTACTCCAGCCCCTAACGGCATTACCGAAAAGCAAGCGGCTTCCTTGTTGCAACGTCTCGTGCAAAGTCCCAAAATTTGTTGCTTTGAAATTACGGAAGTGAACCCCACGTTAGATCGCGAAAACTTCATGGCGGAAAACGCTTTTGAAATTCTGCTGAAAGTCACCAACCAATTGCAGAACAATTAGCCGTGACCGCTTTTTCCGGTGTTGTGGAAACCGAGCTTCGTTCGCGAGTCAGCGAGCTGCTTGCGCACCGTTACCAGCACCCTGTAGCGCCAGAATTCATCGTCATCAAGCTGCCGCCAGCGGAAGTTAAGGCTGATTTTACCATTGTGGTATTCCCGCTGGCCGAGTCGGCCGGTGTACCCCCTCAGCAGTTGGCAGAACAGCTGGCCGCAGAGCTGCCCACACTTTGGCCGGAAATTGACAAAGCCGAAGCCATCAGGGGCTACGTGAACCTCTTGTTGTCGGACAGGTTTTGGTGTGACTTTTTACTGCAGCAACGCACCAATCCTCACTACGGCCACGCAACGACGAAGCAACCCCGTGTTTTGGTCGAGTTCTGTGGTCCAAATACCAACAAGCCTCTCCACCTCGGTCACCTGCGCAACATATTTATCGGCTACGCCGTCAGCGAGATTTTGCAAGCCGTTGGGCATGAGGTCATCCGCGTAAATATTCTAAACGATCGCGGCGTGCACATCTGCAAAAGCATGTTGGCGTATAAGAAATTCGGAAAGCATGAAACCCCTGAAAGCAGTGGCGTCAAAGGCGATTTTTTGGTCGGCGAATACTACGTGCGTTTTGAGCAGGAACTAAAAAAACAGATTGATGCCTTGCGCGCCGAAGGTATGAGCGAAGAAGAAGCGCGACGCAACGCCCCTTTACAGCAGGAGGTACAGCAGATGTTGCAAGCCTGGGAAGCAGGTGACCCCGAAGTGCGTGGCCTGTGGGCAACCATGAACAACTGGGTCTATCAAGGCTTTGCTCAAACCTATCGCAAGCTGGGGGTCTGGTTTCATAAAGAATATTTTGAATCCGAAACCTATCTGAAAGGAAAGCAACTGGTTCTGGAAGGGTTGAAGAAAGGCGTCTTTTATCAGAAAGCCGATGGATCCATCTGGGCCGATCTGAGCGATGAAGGGTTAGACCACAAACTGCTGTTGCGCTCCGACGGCACTTCCGTTTACATCACTCAAGACATAGCCACAGCCGTTGAGCGGTGGAATGACTTCGCCCCCGCCCAAATGATCTACACCGTTGCCAGCGAGCAAGATTACCATTTCAAAGTATTAAAGGCCATCTGCCGTCGCCTTAATTTGCCTTTTGCCGAGGGCATTCATCACCTCAGCTATGGACTGGTAGAGTTACCCACTGGCCGCATGAAATCGCGCGAGGGCACGGTAGTAGATGCCGACGACCTGATTGACGAAATGAAGGCCACTGCCGCCCGTTACAGCGCTCAGCATGGCAAGATCGCCGACCTGTCCCAAGCCGAGCAACAACAGCTTTTTCAAGACATTGGTTTGGGCGCACTGAAGTTTTTCATCCTAAAAGTGCATGCTCGAAAACGGATGGTGTTTCACCCCGAAGAATCGATAGATTTTCATGGTTTTACCGGTCCATTTGTACAATACACCCATGCGCGCATCTGCTCGCTTTTGGCCAAAGCCGGCACCCTGCCGGCCGAAGTCAACCTGCCTTCGTCGCTGCAATCTGTCGAACGAGAGGTGCTGCGCACCGTTTATCGCTATCCCGCCACCTTAGCCGAAGCTGCAGCAGAGTTAGAACCGGCCGTACTGGCAAATTACCTATATCATTTGGCCAAAAGCTACAATCAGTTTTATCATGAGCTGCCGGTATTGCAAGTCGAGGATTCCGCCATTCGGACCTTCAGGCTGCTTTTGTCCGACTTTGTTCGACGGATATTGGCCGATGGCCTTTCGCTGTTGGGCATCCCAGCTCCCCGACGTATGTAAAAGACCTTTAAGTTTAGGTCGTTGAAAGTTGTACAGCACGGCATAATTTTTTCTGTATTTATTTCGTACAATAGCAAGAAAAAAGCGCTATGACGCACTTGCAACCAAATTGGATCACGGAGGGACTTATTGACTTCGAATACAAAAAGTACTTACTGCTGGCATATTTGAAAGAAGTCAACAGGAACTTTGACCAACATCGGCTTTACCCTTTCCTGAGTGACCTGCTGGCACACTATAACAATTTGATTACCATCAAGCAAAACAAAACCTTTGTAAGTCGGCAGTTCCCTCGGCAAATTTCCCGAATTGATTTAGAAAATTTTACTATCGAATATGAACGCATGATCGTGGACGACTCGTGCATGGAAGAAGTTGAAGCTATTTTGGACTATGCAATTCCACGCATGTACCAAAGCCTTATGGAAGGGCGTGAGCTATATCATGATGTGGAACAGCATCTGCAAATCTATCCGGTGGGTATTGTCTCGTTAAATCCGGAAACAGGCTTCATGATGTTAGTTCTGCCCCATACCCGCGACACTAAAGTTTATCGCTATCAGATTACTGTGTTTGAGAGCAGTGATGAACAATACCGGGGTATTCGCACTGACTTTATCGGAGAATACCGGCAGAGCTTTACCAATACCTTAGAGGCAATTAAGCTTCAGGTGATTAATCAATTAAAAGCTGCAGGTAATCCTGCCGCCTATGCTGTTGAAGCTACGGCCAGCTATCCGTTGCAAGAGACCTTGCTGCCGGTAGCGCGGCGTTCTTTAGTCCGATACCTCTGTACCCACCATCCCAACACTATGGGATAAGCATGAGCTTGGCCCGGGCGCGGTGCACGCCCGCTTGCAGCACCACATAATAGCAGCCTGCCGGTAGCTTCGGCAACAATAGCAACTTCTGCTTTTCCGCCGTAGTGGGAATTATTTTTTCGGCATGTATGGCTTTTCCGTCCGGCGTATAAACAATCAACTCACCGGCTTCATTGATTTGATTCAGTTCAATCCACACGCTACCGCTGGACGGATTTGGAAACAGAGAAAAGGTCAGTTGCGGGTCGGACTGTGAAATTCCTATGGTAAAAAATCCCGCTATATCGTTTTTGTTCCGGGGCAAAAGCTTCCAGTTATTGAAGCTGAAATACAATACACCATATAAATAATCCAGTGGCTGATTCACACTTAGCGAATCGATGTTGAAATTGAAGTTGATGTCGTTGCTGTAATCATCGCAGCGCATGCCGACATTATCGTTCGTATCGTGGTCCACTGCCCATTCGCCAAAATTGGAAGGCGCATCGGGGTTTAAGTTGACCACGAAGAGGTCTTCGAAGCCGAGCAGAACCCCCTCAAACGGTTCGGTAGCGGCAAAAACACCACTCTGAATGTCTTTTGCACTCAGGCCCTGGTAAGGTTCATACAGGGCATTGCCGGAACTCAACACCAGATATGAGATGCTGTCGAGGTACGTTACGTTGAAGCTTTCGAAAACCTTTGCCGAGGTGATTTTAATGCGATCACCTCTTTTGAGCGGATTCAGATTTTGTCCGCGCAAATAAATACCGTTCCATGCACCGGGGCCGTCCTGAAGTGTCGTCAACCCCAAGTCGGAGAAGCCTACGGTAGCCATTACAGTGCCTTCGACGTTCATATTGTACAACCATTTGCCCGCCAAAAACGGCGTACCTGAGCCGGTAGGATTGTATTGAATATCTTTTAATGAGTTGATGCCGTCATTTTTGACCCAGTAAAACGAATTGGTGGCCAGGCTATCGGGGTAATACGTGACGTTTCCGGAATTATCTACTGCCTTAATCCAATAGTTTACATAAACACTGTCAGGACCTTGTGGGGGAATCGTACCTGACCAGGTGTTGCCGGCAAGTTGAAGCATGGGCACTGATTGGAAGCTTGTGTTGCCCAACCCAACGGAATAGTAAAGAGAAGCAGAAGCCACCGTACCGTCGGCATCCGTTATGGTTGCCGAAACAGTTTGGCTTTGTGAGGTAGTAGGAACGGTAATGGCTAACTTCACGTTGCTGACCACGGGAGAGGAAAAATTAATGGGCCCGATATCGTTCCAGTCTCGAGGGGCCAGGTAATATTGACAACCGGTGGTAGAAGAACAGAATTCCAAAATAATTCCGCGTACATAGCTGAGGGTAGCTCCGATGTAAGGTGTGATGTCCCAGGTCTGCGGTGTATTGGATCCTTGAGCTGTGCAAAAATTGTCGGAGGTATCGTTACGGATCCAGCCCGAGACATCCCGTATGGGCATCTTGTTTCCATACTGATCCTGAATGCTCCAAAAAATTCGGCCTGCATTGGAACCCGTGCCATAGGAGACATCTACAACCTGCACGTTTTGAATTTCTACATAAACGCCTTCCCACGGCTCTCCGGTAAGGCGTTGCAACACCTGACCCCCCGCCCCATCGCTTTTCATAAACTGGTCAATGGTCAAAACCGGCGGCGTAGGTACAGGCTGACCGATCCCTTTGAGTATGGAAGCAGTTGGCAACAACAACAATTGCGTATTTCCGGGAACAGGTGCACCACTTAAACCAAAACTGCTTACTATTGCCGTGCATTGTACTTTGTTCCCCACCTGAAAGTTATCGATGAAGGTCACTGCATTGTTCAGGTCATTAATGCTGCCGGTGTAGCCGATGGCGCCGGGATCCAACAGCACATGCACCCCGCTCCACTGATTCGAGGTTCCGTCGGACAACCACGTACCGACACGACTGCCTGTGGTGCTCAAACCATAATCACAGGGATTAAAAGTCACGATGCCTTCGACACGTACCGTATCCAAATAATAAGCCGACGTATCTGCCCCTGCTGCCAGTAATTGGGCGTTAACGTATTGCAAGTCATAAATGCTAACCAGCGGGTATTGGGCCGAAAGCGAGCAGCTGAGCAAAAGGAAAAGCGGTACAAATAGGTTTTTCATGGAAAAGTTTTTTCTCATCATTTCTTACTTTCAGATGCCTGCGCAAATCTACCTTCTTCGTAAACGAAAAAACCGATGCAGCTATTAATTTGTTTTTACTAACGCATAATGACAAATTGACCTTGCTGCACGGCACCAGTCCGTAGGTCTTTTACGCTAAACAAATATACACCTTGAGCCACTGCCTGGCGGTTGGTCGAAAGCAAATCCCAGGCGTGTTCTCCTCCGCTAAAACGGCGTTGCTTTGGATCGCCTCCATATTGCTCAAACCACCGGATGTCTTGACCTATATAGCGACTATCGTGTTGCAAAACGGCCACCACTTCACCGCTCAAGGTATAAATGGTGATTTCACAATGTTCGGGAAGATTGTAAAACCAGATTTTTTGGCTTTGGGCTGTTGGTCCATCCCAGGCAGCATGCTGTCGGTAAGGATTGGGATAAACACCTACGCGGTTGCTGTCCGTAGGGGGCGTACCCGGCCAAACGCGAAAAGTATTTACCGTAAACGATGATTCTAAGGGCTCCAGACCCAGCTGTGCATCCCCTTCATCAAAAGCCGTGACTACAAGCACGTATTGCCAGCCATTAAGAAGGCCGGTTAACTCGAACCGATACCAGTATGCTGTGGTGTCGCCTTCAAAGAAAACGGGCTCATTTAACCGGACCAGCGAAAAACCGTTGTTGTATCCAACATTATTATCAGGTTTATCCCATTGGGCAATCAGGTTCAACGCCGTAATGTTTTTGATCTCATCGCCGACATTGCTTCGATAAATACGATAACCCTCAAAATCCTTTTTCTTAGAAATAGGATCAACCGACGCTTCGGCACGATCATCCCAATATACGGTTACAGCATTGGCACCGGCAACTACCCGCACGCGCGGCTCGGCCGGAGGTTCCGGTAGAATGTATCGATCGAGTTTTCCATTCGGAATCAAATCTTCTCCTTCATCGAGCCTTCCATTTTCATTGGTGTCCTCCCCTAAAAAAGTGCGGCGTGACCAGCCTAAATGTTCCTCAAGTTCCCTGCGGCTTTCCGAATCATCAACACCCCCTTTTAATTGACGGGCACAAACCAATGCGGCCACATAAGTAAACGATTCGCCGGGCAATACCTGTAAAATGGGGCCTGCACTTAAAAGCTGAATTCGGTTAGATGGCAGTTTGAGCTGGGTTACCAGCATGGGGTCGGTGAAATCTAAACCCTGCTTTAATTTTTGGTAACGTTGCACATCATCGGCCGGAGCACCGAACTGAGTGCCATCGAACTTGCGGAAATTCCAGAAGTTGGCGTGAACTCGTGGTTCAGGATAGCCCGCTGCTATAACCTGGGCGGCATTGACCGGATGAAGGAACTGATCGCGCCACAATATCCCTAAAAATTGGGATGCTCCGTAGGAGTTAGTGTAGCCGGGATCGCCGTCTACATCATAGGCATAAAGCGCCGTGAGCGAATCTACGTAACCCCCTCCACCGTGCGAGAAAAAAGCTGTGCCATTGTCAGTAGCCACATACACATTGCGGACAACCAGATCGGTCCACATGCCTACCCAAACCGAATCCCAAATCTTGTTTGATGCATTAGTAATAGTGTAATTCAGAATAACGAAGTAGTCGGCAAAACTGTAGTTCCAGGCATAAGCTTCAAGTCGTACACGTGCACCTAAGGGTAGCTGGTGGTCTGCTATCGGAATTGAAGTACCCGGAATGATGGTATAAGCATCGGTGAACTCCATGACCATATCTTGATGCGAGACAGCGGCTAAAGAAAAGTAGTCGCTGTAGGATAACGTGCTGCGCTGTTGAATGAAAGAGCCGGGCTCAGCTGTGAACTCGAAGCCTGCGGCTCCGGCATTGTAGCCGGTCGGTGCATCAACGGCGGCCGTAGAAACGGCTGTTTGTCCTTCGACCAAAGCTCCGATCCAGATCCCGCCCTCAAACAAGTGTTCGATTCCGCTTTTCAACGGGTACTCCATAGACGGGGGCCCTGTGGGATCGTTGACGCGGTCTGGCCTACCCAACGTGCCTACATTGGTGAGGGAAAGACCCAAATTGCCTATGCTGATGGTTTGCCGATCAAAAGACTGCTGTGCCCACAGGGGCAGGGTAACAACCAGCCCTATGGTCCAGGCGGCTAAAAACCTTCTGTTTCTCACGGCCGTCAAAGAGGCTATGCGAAAGTAGCCATTGCCCACTACTGCCTGAACAGGTAGGTGACTGCATCCGGACCCATATTGAACAACAAATCAATGATGCTCATATTTGATAAAAAGCCAAATCGCGTGGCAAACACCTGACGGTAAGGACGGACCATTATTGGCTCGTTAACTTTTGCTTTGGGCAGGGGTTCATTTGAAAAAGTGAGGTTTATTTTCAGATCCAAAAGACGCAGGCAGCAGAGCAACAGCTTTCGGTTAAGTACGGCAAGGTTTTTTTCACCACTACACAATTCAGCTATCAGCTCATCTCCATAGTAAAGAAAAAAGGGACTTTTCCCATAAGCAGCCTTCCAGCTCCGAACGTGTTGCCGCCTCCAATCGTGTTCGTAGCAAACAGAAACTTCGGCCACCGGCTTTCGGACAGCCCGACCTCCCACAACGGGTATGGTTAGCAATAAAGGGCCATTTGCCGCTGCAATGCGATAGCGGTTGCTGTACCCTGATTTTTCGAAACGCTCCCCTTCACAGATAATCACAGAAGAAAAACGCATGAATTGTATCCACTCTACTACCGGGGCCAGGCAATGCGAGGGTACGTGTAGCGTACCTTCCAAGGCCCATCCATCATCTGTTGATTCCATCTGTAATTCCTAACTTTAAGTTATGCTGCAAAGGTGGGGTGGAGCATTTGGCCTGCTCTGCTGTGCTGCAGTGATAGCAGCGGCGCAAAACTTGCGCCTGTACATGAATTGCCAAGCTTTTTACATTCCAGAAAAAGACTCTGTTTATCTGGAAACTACAGTGGCAACCCCAGGATTTGCATTGACCTATGTACGTACTGATAATCACTCATTCCAGGCCGCCTTAAACATCTATTTGCAATTTGAAAAAGACACGGTGGTCGTTGCCACCGACAGCTACCGCCTAAACACGCCGCCTCTTCCCGATACCAGCAATTTGAATTTTACCCTATTGGATTTGCACCGAGTTTTTCTGCCTCCCGGTGAGTACACGGTTAAACTTTACGCCTCTGACGCCAACCGACCGGAAGTCAATGCATCTTTTTCACAAGGCGTAGATGCACGCTTCAGCCGCCAAGAGCCGGCTGTTTCCGAAATCACCTTGGTCCAACATTTCCAACCTGCAGGACAACCCAACATCTACACGAAATACGGCTTCGACATCAAGCCTTTGGTCGTCCCCTATTTCGGTCCTGAACAAAACAGATTAGACTTTTATGCTGAAATCTACAATACTGATTTAACGGCTCGTACCGACGATGTAATTGTGTTTTATTCGGTGCGCAGTGCGCTGAGCCATCAGGTGGCACAGCAAATGCACCGCTTTACCAAGCAAAAAACTGATGCAATCAACGTCTTATTTGGTGCTTTTGATATTTCAGAATTGCCTACAGGCAACTACTATCTGTTGGTTGAGGTGCGAAACAAGAACAATGAATTCCTGGCCAGCCAGGTGCGGCATTTCCACCGTGAGCACACTTCGCTCAGAGCACCGGTCAGTGATTTTCGGATGATCGACATCAGCGGAACCTTTGCAGAAGCCCTTGCACCCGATTCCTTGAATTACTATCTGAAATGTTTGATCCCCACTGCTGACCTGGAAGAGCGCAGCTACATTTTGTCGCTGGTCAAAACAGATGAAGTGCGACAAAAACAACAATTTTTTTATGCGTTCTGGCAACGCCGTAGCGACCAGCCCTACACGGCATGGCAGAAGTACAAGCAAGAGGTAGATGTGGTCAATTACTATTACAGCACACCAACGCAATACGGCTTTGAAACCGACCGGGGTCGCGTGTATTTGCAGTACGGGGCGCCCAACTCTATCGAAGGCCATCCTTTCGAAGCAGGTGCTTATCCGTACGAGATATGGCACTACTATCAGTTAGGCAACAACCAACGCAACGTACGCTTCGTCTTTTGCAACATGGAATTGGCAACCAACAATTACACGTTGATTCACAGCGATGCCCGTGGTGAGTTGTACGACCCCCGTTGGCGTTTCCGCATATATCGTGCTTTTCGGGAAAGCAGTGATTATTACAACCTAGACGAAACCCGTTTTCGGCCTGTATTCGGCAGCCAGGTGGACAAGCTGTTTGAACGTTAACCCTTGAGGGCCGACGCTTCGTCTATCTTTGGCGGCTTCCTATGGAACTTTCCGTTCCCTCTGTAGCTGTAGTCATTTTGTGTTGGCGTGGCAAGACGCATCTGCAGCAGTTTCTGCCCTCTGTCGTCCAGCACACCCCTCATTACGCTCAAATCATTGTCGTTGATAATGCCTCTGATGACGGTACCGCAGAATTTATCCGAAAGACCTATCCACAACTTACCTTTCTACAGCTTTCGCATAACCATGGGTATGCCGGCGGGTATAATGAAGTGATCAAACAGCTCTCGCAAGACATCATCGTTCTGCTCAATCAGGACGTTGAGGTCACTGCCCATTGGCTGGAACCTATTCTAAAAATTTTTGCTGAGCAGCCCAAGGTAGGCGCCGTTCAGCCGCGAATCCGTTCCTATACGCAAAAGGAATATTTCGAATACGCCGGTGCTGCCGGTGGCTGGATCGATTGTTTTGGCTACACCTTTTGCCGCGGCCGATTGTTTGATGTGCTCGAGAAAGACCAAAACCAATACGCCGTGCCCACCGAAATTTTTTGGGCCTCCGGGGCCTGTATGGCCGTGCGCCGGCATTTGTACGTATCGCTCGGTGGCCTGGATCCCTACTTTTTTGCCCACATGGAAGAAATTGATTTGTGCTGGCGCCTCAAAAACCAAGGACACCAGGTGTGGTATTGCCCCGACAGTGTGGTATATCACGTGGGTGGCAGTGCTTTACCCCAAGGCCATCCCTTGAAAACATATTTAAATTACCGTAATAATTTGCTGATGCTTGCCAAAAACCTGCCGCTGCGTCAGGCGTGCTGGATCATTCCGGCGCGCATGGCCCTGGACGGCATTTCGGCTATTCGGTCGGTTTTGCGAGGCTATCCGCGCGATGTGCTGGCAATTGTCCGTGCCCATGGGCATTTTCTGTATCGATGGCCTACGCTAAAGGCAACTGGACCCCGGCGAAACTTTTTTTCACACACCGCCGTTTACGCAGGCTCTCTGGTTTGGTCTTTCTTCATATTAAAGAAAAAGTATTTTTCTCAGCTGCGCCCTTCTTGCTCGACCAGCAACTCAACCGCAAGCTCATAACCGGCCAAACCGATCCCTGAAATCGTGCCGGCACACTTTCCCTCCAGCAACGAATGCCTGCGATAAGGCTCGCGTGCCCATGGATTAGTGATGTGAACTTCAATTACCGGCAACTTGATGGCGGCCACCGCATCGGCCAGCGCTACCGACGTGTGTGTGAACCCACCCGGATTGAGCACAACGGCATCCACCTCCTGCTGGGCCGCATGCAACCGATTGATGAGGGCTCCTTCCTCATTACTTTGAAAATACAGGATCTGATGCTCTACAAATCTGCTGCGCAACTCTTCCACATAATCCTCAAATCGCTGACTGCCATAAAGCTGTGGCTCCCGCTGGCCCAACAGGTTGAGATTAGGACCGTTGATGATGAGGATTTTCACGTATTAGCAAATCAGAAAAACAGACAATGCGGCGTTGCAAGTTAGCAAAAACCATTTCCACAGGGTCAGCAACCTCGGGGGCGTAGTTCATCTTTATCTCATGGACTGGCACAGCACCATCAAGGGGTTTCAAACCTATCTAATGCTGGAACGGTCTTTAGCCGAGCATACGCGCAATGGCTACCTACACGACGTTCGCCTCTTGCAGGAGTTTTTGCAACACCACGGCCTGGTTCAATCACCAGCCCAGGTGACCACTGAGCACTTACAGAGCTTTCTTGCCGAACTAAGCCGTCGTGGTCTGAGTGCGGCATCACAAGCCCGCATCCGCTCCGGCATCCGATCTTTCTATCGCTACCTGGTTGCAGAAAACCTTACCCAGCACGACCCTGCCGAATTGCTGGAAGGTCCGCGCCTTCGGCGCAAACTGCCCGAGGTGCTGCACATCGATGAAATCAATCGAATGCTGGCATGCATCGACCACAGCCGACCGGATGGCCTGCGCAACCGCGCTATCGTCGAAGTATTGTACGGTTGCGGTTTGCGCGTCAGCGAGTTAACCCACCTTCAGTATCGCAATTTGTTTCTCGAAGTCGGTTTTTTGCGAATAACAGGGAAGGGCAACAAAGAACGCTTGGTTCCCATAGGCCAATCAGCAATTCAACACCTGAATCATTACCTGCATCACGTACGCAGCCGCATTAAGGCAGTCAGCGGACACGAAGAATTTGTTTTTCTCAATCAGCGAGGCCGCCACCTGTCGCGCATGTATGTGTTCATGGTCATCAAAGAATTGGCAGCGAAAGCGGGTATCCGAAAAAAAATAAGTCCCCATACACTACGCCACTCCTTCGCCACGCACCTGGTGGAAGGAGGGGCCGACCTGCGCGCTGTCCAGCAAATGTTGGGCCATGCCAGCATCACCACTACAGAAATTTACACTCATTTAAACCGGGAATATCTGCGGGAAACGCTGTTGCGCTGCCATCCGCTGTATCAGCAGGCAGCGCACTTATGAAGCGGATGGCTTGGTACCGGGATCTCTACCTATAGGTCCCTAACTTAGGGAAGCATGTCATCGGCCCGCCAGCAAAAGGAACTGCCGCGTTGGTGCTGCCGTGCAGTCGAATTCGTGCAAAGCCGTGCTGCAGATGTGCTGGTTTTTGCGGCAGCCATCCTTTTGTATGCCAATACCGTGAACCATGGATTCGTATTGGACGACGGTTTGGTATTGGAAAAAAACAAATATGTTCAGCGCGGCCTTGCGGGTATTCCTGACCTTCTTCGACACGACAGTTTTCACGGCTCCATCGGTACCAGCGAATTCCTGTCCGGAGGCCGTTATCGCCCGCTGTCGCTTATGCTCTTTGCCCTCGAGGTGGAATTGTTTGGCATGCGGGCAGAGGTTCATCATCTGTTTCACATCCTGTGGTATGGTGTGGTATGCACGATGGTTTTGTTTTGGCTGCGTCAATTTGTATTTCCCACCCGCCATGGTTGGGCCATAGCCGCTGCCCTTCTGTTTGTCGTTCATCCGGTACACACGGAGGTAGTCGCTAACATCAAAAGCCGCGACGAATTGCTGTCTTTGTTTTTTCTGTTGGCATGTCTGATGCAATTGGACGGTGAGGTTACCAACGGCCGCTGGCCGGTCATTTCGGGTTTGTGGTTTTTCCTGGCCCTGTTGTCTAAGGAAAACGGGTTGATCTTTACCATCCTGATTCCCCTGTGGTTATTGTGGGTGAGAAAAATTCCTCCGAAGCACTCTCTGCTCTACGCCACGGGATTTTGGCTGATCGCTGTTTTTTATCTGCTGCTGCGAAATTCGGCTACCCCCCTGCGTACGCCACCCGTAACGGAGGTGATGGATCATCCTTATTTGCTCGCCACCGCTGAGCAGAAGTTAGCTACTATAGCCGTCGTTTTTCTAACCTATTTGAAACTGTTGTTTTTCCCACATCCGTTGACATACGATTACTCGTATCATCAAATACCATATGCAAATTTTCACCAACCCTTAGTATGGGTCTCGGTGGCGGTTCATCTTCTGATTGTTGCTGTGGCGTTCGGCTGCCGCACTCGTTATCCGGTTTTCAGCTGGTGTATCGTTTTCTACCTCATGACTTTGCTACTGGTTTCCAATTTGTTTTTCAATGTAGGCACTCCTTTAGCTGAGCGATTTTTGTTTCAGGCCTCATTGCCTTTTATTGCCGCCGTCAGCTGGATCACCTCTGAATTTCTGTCACGTCTGCCTGTTGAAAAACGCATAGGGCATCAAGCAGCTCTATTGTTATTGATGACGCTTTTGGTATTGTGCAGCTTCGTTACCGTCAAACGAAGTGCTGTATGGAAAGACAACCGCACGTTGCTGCTACATGATGTACACATCTCGTCTCAAAGTGGACGGGCCAACACATATGCGGGCATAGCCTTAATTGCCGCGGGCGACAGCGCGCAGGCTGCCGATAAAAACAATTATTACCTGCAAGCGGTAGCTTACCTGAAGCGGGCTCTGGCCATTCAACCAACTTACCTACCCGCCCTACTCAATCTGGGGGTGGCCTATAGCCGTTTAGATAGCCTGCCCCAGGCCGCGCATTTCTGGCTGCAAGCCCGACAGCTTAGCCCGGAAAACAAAACATTAAAAAAATACTTTACCTATTTGTTTGCCAAAAGTTTTCAGCTTGGCATTGATGCCGGCATCCGCAAGCAATACGATTCGGCAGTGCTGTATCTCACCCTGGCTGTGGCGGCCGACAGCACCCATGCCGAGGCGTGGTACAACCTGGGTGGGGCACAATTTGAAACGGGTCGATTTGGCGATGCATTAAACAGTTTTGAACGTTGCCTTGCCTTACAACCCGCTCACCAAGCCGCACAGCGCGGAAAAAAAGCCGCGCAATACTACCTGGAGCAGGCACGCTGAAGCGATTTCTATTTTTGCCGCCTCTATGCTTGTTTCCGGAAACCGAACCAAGATCGTCGCCACCATTGGCCCTGCCTCACGTACCGAACAACACATCAACGAAATGATTCGCGCCGGCATGGACGTGGCGCGCATCAACTTTTCACACAGCTCTCTTGCTGAACATCAACAAACCATTGATTTCGTTCGAGCTGCCAATGCCCGTTTGGGCACCCATGTCTGCCTTATCGGAGACCTTCAAGGTCCAAAGCTGCGGATCGGACTCGTCCGCAACGGACAGATCGTTTTGGAAGCCGGCAAACACATCTGGATTAACGAAAAGGAAGGCATAAGCTCCGCAGAAGAACTCTTTGTAAATTTTCCTAATCTGACCGCAGACGTTCAACCCGGCCATCGCGTGCTGTTGGACGATGGCCGCCTGCAGCTGCAGGTCTTGAGCCGCCACGGCCACCGGCTGGAAGCCCTGGTGTTGCACGGCGGGCCCCTGACTTCCCGTAAAGGCATCAACTTTCCGGAAAGCAAACTCTCGGTGCCGGCCTTGTCGGAAAAAGACAAACATGACCTGATGTTCGCCATGGCAAACCAGTTGGAATGGATTGCCCTTTCTTTTGTCCGCAACGCCTATGATGTCCTGCAACTGAAAAAACATTTGCAAAACCATAATTGCCGCTCGAAAGTCATTGCTAAAATTGAAAAGCCGGAAGCCGTTAAAAACATAGCGGAAATCATTCAAGCAGCCGACGCCATAATGGTTGCCCGGGGTGATCTGGGTGTAGAAATGGATTTGGCCGTCGTACCGGTCTTGCAGAAATCCATCGTGCAGCAATGCATTCAACAGGCCAAGCCGGTCATAATTGCCACCCAGATGATGGAAAGCATGATCACCAATCCTGCGCCAACACGAGCCGAAGCAAACGACGTCACCAATGCAGTACTCGACGGTGCAGATGCCGTCATGCTGAGTGCCGAGACCTCCAGTGGTGCCTTTCCCGTTGAGGCCGTGCGCATCATGCGCAAGATCATTGAGGTGGCCGAAACGATGGATACCGTTTACAGCAAAAAGAAAAACACCAATCCTGCCTCACCTACTTACGTCAGTGACGAAGTTTGCCGGCAGGCCTGCATCATAGCCGACGTACTGAAGGCGAAGGCCATTGTCAGCACCACCCATTCCGGATATACCGCCTTTCAGCTCTCCAGCTTTCGCCCCCGTACACCCATATTTATTTTTACCGATAATAAATTGCTTTTATATATGCTCAATCTCTTATGGGGCGTTCGGGCTTTTTATTACGATCGCTTCACTTCAACGGATGACACCATCCACGATGTCAATACCATTCTGCGCGAATTGGGATTTGTGAAGCCTAAAGACCTGGTCATCAACACGGCCAGTATGCCGCTGCATGCGCGAAGCCGAACCAATACCATCAAGGTCAGCCGCATCGAAGAGCGTTAATGCTTGCTACCAAATAGCCAAACCGCAGCAGCTAAGTTTTCTGCCGTAAAGTCAGCCAGCTCAGGTTGGCGTACATGCCGTGGCGCCAAAAACACTGTGATCATGCCCAGACGCTTTCCAAACTCCAGGTCGGTTAGAGCATCGCCGATGACTACGGAGCGACGAAAATCGATTTCTGGAAAATCCGCTTTGGCCTGAATGGCCATGCCGGTAGCCGGTTTTCGCAACACCGGATTTGGAGAGGCCAGCTCGGGCGCCACATAAACTGCATCGATTCGCCCTCCGTTCAAACGAACCTGCTCTTTCATGTAATTATGGATGGCGTCCACATCTTCCATCCGCATGATTCCTTTGCCCACACCCTGCTGATTGGTGACGATGATGATGCGGCCGAAAAGGCGCGCCAAGCGGGCCAGTGCTTCGGGCACTTCGGGGAGAAACAAAAATTCCTGCACCGACCGGATGTAGTCATTATCTTTTTTTTGATTGATCACTCCGTCTCGGTCTAGAAAAAGGGTCCATGAGGCATCGGGAAATAATACCGGATTGCGAGGCTGCACGTGATCGGGCAGCTCTTTACGCGCCCGAAAAAAATCATCCGGAACCCCGATGTCGATAAAATAGGCATCATAACCAAAGCCATAAAACTTTCTATGCCGATAATGTGTCTGCAATACATCCTGCTCTAACGAAAAGGCCTCAGGCCATACCAAGTCCTCAAAAAGGCTTCGCTTCACATAATACACTCCGCCGTTAATTGTTCCTTTTTCATAGTAGTTTTTTTCATGAAAGCTGACGATGCGTCCGTCGGTTTCGGTCTGGACTACACCATAGCGCGTGAGGCGCTTCATGGGTTTGAGCGCCAAAGCCAATTCGGCATCAAAGGATCGGCTGCGCCAAACCAGGTCGCGCAGGGGCACACAAAAAATCGTATCGCCGTTTAACACGATGTACTCTTCCGCAGCGGATTGCTTAATCGCCTTGCGCAGACCTCCGCCGGTACCCAAAGGAGTTTGCTCAACGACGTACCGGATGGGTATGCCTTGATACTGATTTCCAAAATATTCCTGAATAGCCTCATGACGGTAACCACATGCCACCCACAGGCAGGTTACACCGTTGCTTACGGCATAATGAAAAACATATTCCAAAAAAGGGATGCCCCCGATGCGCGCCATCGGCTTCGGAACGTCAGCCACCAGGGGCCGCAACCGGGTACCTAGTCCTCCCGCCAATACGATGGCATCCATTACCGGCCGGCAGCAAAGAGTTCAGCCTCCACCAGTTGGCATATGATGTGCCCCATAAGCATGTGCACCTCCTGAATTCGGGGGGTATCAGTGGAGGGAACATTGAGCAAAATGTCGCACAGGGAGGCCATCCTGCCTCCGGTGGCTCCGGTCATGCCTACGGTGAGCAGCCCCAGGCGACGCGCCTCTTCCAAAGCACGAATCACGTTTGCCGAATTACCAGAGGTAGAAAGAGCGATGAGGACATCACCGCTTCGCCCCCGGGCCTTAACCAGTCGGGAAAAAACCTGGTCGTAGCCGTAATCGTTACCTACTGCTGTCAGGTAGGATGTGTTCACGTGCAAGGCCTCAGCATCCAGAGGGTCACGATCGCTGTAGAAACGTCCGCTGAGTTCCGCTGCCAGATGCTGGGCATCGGCAGCGCTACCGCCGTTGCCGCAAAACAAAACCTTACCTCCCTTTCGGTAGCAATGTACGATGGCCTCCGCCACCTGACGCACCCGATCCAGCAATGAGGCATCAGCAAGTACCTGCTGCTTGACCAAAACCGACGATTCAAAAATTTTCCTGATCTGACCGGAATCCATCATAAAAATGTTTATTTAATTATCCAGGAGACGACGCCGTGTTTGGTAAACTGAAAACGCCGGAACTCACCGCCAAATTCTTTCAGTCGTTCCAACACTGCATAGCGCGTAAAGCCCGGACACCAGAAAAACATAAAGCCACCGCCCCCAGCGCCGGAAATCTTTCCCCCCGACGCACCGGCCTGCAGGGCTGCTTCGTAGATTTCATCAATGAGTGGATTGGAAATCCCTTCAGCCGTCTGTTTTTTGAATTGCCATCCATAATTCAAAAGTGTGCCGATTTCATCTAAACGGCCCTGCAAGATGGCTTCTTTCATCAACACAGCCTGTTCTTTAAGCCGATGCATGGCTTCTATCGACTGTTCTTTCTGGGCTTTAACATTCCCTGCCTGCTGTTCAATAATGCGGGAACTGAGCCGGCTGGTGCCCGTATAGTATAACAGCAGGCAATGCTGCATTTCATTAAGATAATTTTCTTTAATGCGTAACGGATTGACAATTACCTTGTCGTTGCCGTAAAATTCCATGAAATTGAAACCGCCAAAGGCGGCTGCATATTGGTCTTGTTTGCCTCCGGCCTGCGCTAAATCGATGCGTTCGATTTCATAGGCCAGGTGGGCCAGCTCATATTCACCTAACGGAAGAGCTAACCATTCGGCAAAAGCCTGCAGTACAGCAACCACCAGCGATGACGAGGTGCCCAAACCGCTGCCCGCGGGCGCATCTACGTAAGTCGAAAGCCGAAAGCTCAACGGCCGACGCACAAAATCGCGCACAATACGGTTGTAAATGCCGCACAACAGGTTTAGCTCACCTTCCGTAGGGAGCTGATCGGCACTGGCAAAACTTATCTGTTGCTTTTGGTCTATCGAATGAAAAACGATGCGTCCATCGTCGGTAGGCTCTATGGTAGCGTAGGCATAAAGCGAAATGGTAGCGTTGAGGATGGCGCCGCCGTAAAGGTCAGAATACGGACTGACGTCGGTACCTCCACCGGCCAATCCCAAACGTAAGGGTGATCTGCTGCGGATAAACATCGGTTCAAATCAGTGGGCTAAAGTAAGAAGGGCTTCATAGTTGCATGAGTCAGCGTTCCGATCGGGGGCCTAATTCCACCACCTCCATGCCGACAATACGCCCTTGATCTAAGGTCAGCCGCACCGCTGTACGCACCTGATGCAAACCTACCCGACCCGCGGCCCCCGGATTGATGCACCACATACCATGGAGTTGTGGGTCACGTACAATTTTCAATATATGTGAGTGGCCACATATAAACAGATGAGGCCGCAACGAGATCAGTCGTTCTGCTACACCCGAGGCATAATGGCCCGGATAGCCTCCGATATGCCTCATATACACCCTGAGCCCTTCGGATTCAAAGTGCAGTTCTTCCGGAAATTGTTTTCTGATGGCTGCGTCATCGATGTTGCCATGAACGCCACGCACTACTTTTCCTTGAGGCAGTTGACTTTCCACCCCGGGCCCCCAATCGCCGGCATGCCAAATTTCGTTGCAGTCCTGCATCCAGGAGATATCGCCCAAAAAGCCGTGTGTGTCCGACAGAACAGCAATACGCCGCATGGATTCATTTGCCTGTTGTTAAATGATGGACTGCCGTTTGAATCAGTGCATCGTCGTCAGGACCAATATACCGGACATCGGGTTCGGCCCGAAGCCAAGTGAGCTGTCTACGGGCGTACTGCCAAGTCTTTATGCGTATGGTTTCGACAGCCTTTTCCCAAGTGCAGCCTCCTTCCAGATACTGAAACAACTGGGGATAACCCACGGTGCGCAGGGCATTTAAATGCCGATAGGGGTACAAGGCTCGGGCTTCTTCCAGCCATCCCTGCTCCAACATTTGATCAATACGTTGATTTATTTTTTTTCTTAATACATCAGCAGAAAGTCTTATGGCAAACTTCATTATGCTGAAGGGTCTGGGTTTAGGCTGTCCTCGAAGAAAGGAAGAATAGGGTCGGCCGCTTGCATAACAGACGGCCAAGGCGCGCAACAGCCGGCGCGGATTGCACAAATCCACCTTTTTGTAATAATCGGGATCGAGCTTCCTTAGTTCTTGCTGCAGCCAGGCAAGGCCTCGCTCCTGATAGGTATTTTGCAACTGTTGCGTCACAACTGACGATACGGAGGGTAGTGGATCGAGGCCACGGGTGACGGCACGAATAAACAAACCCGAACCGCCCACAAGTATTACCACTCGATGCTGCGCAAACAGTTGGTCTAACAGCGCCAATGCATCGCGTTCGTAAGCGCCTGCACTATACGACTCATGAATGGAAATGTGGGCGATGAAATGATGCGGTACCTCACGCAACTGCTCCGGATCTGGGCGCCCTACCCCTATGCGTAGCTCTCGGTAAAATTGTCGGGCGTCGGCAGAGAGGATCTCGGTTTGAAAATATTTGGCCAGGCGAATACTCAGAATTGTTTTACCGGACGCCGTAGGCCCTGTCACCACCACCAAAATCGGTTTCAACGTTCGGTGCGATTTCAACGAAAATCATCTTCAAAATCGTCTTCATTCAAGTCATCATCAAACGAATCATCAAAAAATTCTTCGTCCAGGCCAAGGTCAGCACTTCCTTCCTCTTCTTCTGGTTCTTCCATGGCGTCGCCTTCCATGAGATCGCCCGAGGGAAGTTCGTCGGCTTCTTCCTCCAGCATTATTTCTTCTTCAAAATCATCCGGACCTTCATAATCGGCATCCTCGACTTCCTCATCTTCCTCCTCTTCTTTTTGATTCCCTTTAGTGCTCGGAGCTGGCCCCGCCGGAATGCCGGCAACTGCCGGTTCCTCCTTACGAAATGGAGAAGCTCCATTGGAACGGACCAATACCGGATAGCTCACGTCCGAACGTACGGCATCGCTAATGCTGTACAGTTCGATAAGCAACTGCTCCGATGTATCGTTAATTTCAAAGATGAAACGCTGATGCGGATCGAAGATAAACTTGATCAGCGGCTGAGCGCCCAAAACGCCCTGTGCGCCGCTGCCTCCTGCAGGCAGGGATCCTGTCAAGGGCAAATGATGCACCTTGTGCCAGGCATCGTTTCCGGTGTAGAGCTCAGCAGCAAGTTGGGGTGCCAAACCAAAGCTGCTGCGAACACTTTCCACAAACTTTTGCAACGTTTGCGAAGAAAGAATTTCAACTTCACGGTAAATCGTATCATCTTCCTCGTACATAATTCGAAAGCGCAGCACCGACATAAGCTTTGAGATTTTTACCGTTGCCCTCGGGCAAAGAAACTCAATTCAGTGAAACGAGCAAGCTTTCCCTTTCTAATTTTTTGTTACCGGTTCCCATCCCAATTCTGCAGCCTTCTGCAGCATGAATGCATAAGCATCTTCAAATGTGTTGTTGATCTTTCCTTCCAAAATGGCTTCCCGAATGGCTTCTTTAATTATGCCGATTTCGCGTCCGGGCGGCTTGCCAAAGGTTTTCATGATCACCTCACCACTGACCGGCGGCTGCCAATTGCGGATTCGGTCACGCTCTTCTACCTCAGCCAGCTTACGCCGCACAAGCTGAAAATTTTCCAAATATTTTTTAACCTTTTTTTCATTCTTGCTCGTTATGTCGCTTTCACACAATATGAGCAAGTCTTCCAAATCATTACCGGCATCAAACAACAACCGCCGCATGGCTGAATCAGTGACTTCTTCCTTGCTCAAGGCGATGGGCCGCAAATGAAGCAACACCATCTTTTGCACAAACTTCAGCGGTTCATTCAGCGGCAAATGCAGGCGGCGGAAGATGGCTTCAACTTTTCGTGCGCCCACCACTTCATGGCCGTGAAAGGTCCATCCTTTTCCTTTCTCAAAACGCTTGGTGTCGTATTTGCCCACATCGTGGAGTAAGGCGGCCCACCGCAACCACAGATGATCGCTGCGCCGAGCAACCTGATCAAGTACCTGCAACGTATGGTAGAAGTTGTCTTTATGGCCCTTGCCTTCAATATGTTCCACCCCATAGAGTAATGCCAGCTCCGGCAAGACTTCCTGCAACAATCCGGTTTTAAAGAGAAGATCAAAAGCTATTGAGGGTTTTGGAGCCATCAGCATTTTGTTCAACTCATCGGTAATGCGCTCCACCGAAACGATCCGGATACGCTCGGCATTGTTGCGCATTGCTTGCCGAACCTCAACCAGAGGAGTAAAATCGAGTTGTGCTGCAAAGCGCGCTGCGCGCAACATGCGCAGCGGATCGTCCGCAAAAGTGATGTCGGGGTCTAAGGGCGTGCGCAACAGCCGCCGTTCCAAATCGCCCAAGCCGTCAAAGGCGTCCAGCACCATGCCGTAATCATCGGCATTAAGACTGATGGCCAAAGCATTGATGGTGAAATCACGACGGGCAAGGTCATCCATGAGGGTGCCGGCCTGAACTTCAGGTTTGCGCGAGGCTGGGCGATAGGACTCGCGGCGTGCCCCGACAAACTCCACGATAAAATCATGGTACTGGAGGCGTGCTGTACCGAAGTTTTTGTATGTCACTACAGAGACGCCCAGGCGCTTCCCAACGGCTTCGGCCAACTGTGGACCATCGCCTACTACGGTAAAGTCAATGTCTTTGCTTTCACGCTGCAACAGCTTGTCGCGTACATGGCCTCCAACCAGATAAACGGGTGCTTGGAGCTTAGCTGCTTCGGCAGCTACTGCCTCATACAGTTGCTGCTCTTCATCACTGACGGAAACAGGCTTGTAATATTTTCGAATAAGCATGGACCGCTGCAGGCTGCGGCAACGGACGGAAGCGGCCTCATCAGCTTAGTGGTAGCGAGGGAGAGACTTGAACTCTCGACCTCGGCATTATGAGTGCCGCGCTCTAGCCAGCTGAGCTACCTCGCCTCAATCGATGTGATGTTGTGTTTTAAGGCAACCCTCCCGTCGGTGCCGTATCCGGGTGCAAATATAGGGCGCAGCACCGGGCACTTCCTCTTATCTATGGCTAACTTCGCCGCCACCTGCATGCACTTCCTGTCTCATCGCATCCAGCAGCTGGCGGAATCAGAAACGCTGCAGACGGCCCGGCTTAGTCGTGAATTACGTGCCCAGGGTTTCGACATTATCGATTTAAGCTTGGGCGAACCTGATTTTCCTACGCCTGCCCACATTTGCGAAGCGGCCAAGCGCGCCATCGACGAAGGGTACACGCATTATCCCCCCGTGGCAGGCTATGCGGAATTACGTCAAGCCATTAGTGAAAAATTCAAAAGAGATAATGGTCTGGATTTTTCTCCCGATCAAATTGTAGTTTCTACCGGTGCCAAACAAGCATTGGCCAACATCATGTTAGTACTGATCAATGAAGGGGATGAAGTGATTTTGCCGGCCCCTTATTGGGTTAGCTACCGCGAAATGGTTAAGCTGGCTCAAGGCACCATGGTCACCATCCCTACCGAAGTGAACAACAACTTCAAGATTACTCCAGAACAGTTGGAACAGGCTATTACGGCGCGAACCAAAGTTTTTTGCTTTTCTTCTCCGTGCAATCCGACAGGGAGTGTATATAGCCGTGAGGAACTGGCCACCTTAGCTGAGGTGTTTGCCCGGTATCCTCATGTGTTCATCATCAGCGATGAGATTTACGAATACATTTCTTTCACAGGCACTCATTACAGCATAGCTCAGTTTGAACAACTACAAGATCGTGTGGTAGTCGTTAATGGCGTCTCGAAAGCATATGCGATGACCGGTTGGCGTTTGGGTTACATCGGCGCTCCTTTATGGCTGGCCCGCGCCTGCGACAAAATGCAAGGTCAAATCACTTCCGGCGCAAACACTATTGCGCAGCGAGCCGCCCTTGCAGCGCTCACCGGCGATCAGACCGAGACCCGCCAGATGTGCGAAGCTTTTCGCCGCAGGCGCGACCTGATCATTTCCTTGTTGCGCAACATTCCTGGTGTCATCCCCAACCAACCCGAAGGAGCCTTCTATGTGTTTCCCGACATCAGCTATTACATCGGAAAGCGCTATGACCACTGGCACATTACGACAGCCGATGTGCTGGCTGATTACCTGATCCGCCAAGCACAGGTGGCTGTAGTCACCGGAAAAGCGTTTGGCAACGATCATTGCATCCGGATCAGCTACGCAGCATCGGAAGATAAGATTCGCCTAGGCATACAGCGCATGGCCGATGCGCTGGCTCGCTTGCATTAAAAAATCAAAAGCCGGTGGAGCTCCAAAACCTCAAGAAACAATTCCGGCACCAACGCATAGCCGTAGTGGGTGATGTAATGCTCGATCGGTACTTAATCGGTACGGTAGACCGCATTTCGCCGGAAGCGCCGGTACCTGTCTTACATGTAGAAAAAATCACCGAGCACGCCGGTGGAGCAGCTAATGTGGCGGTGAACCTGCATTCATTGGGAGCACGCGTATGGCTTGGCGGCATGGTGGGCCCCGACGAGGCAGCCGCAAAACTGTATCGGCTGCTGCGCAATCATGGCATCAAAGATTTGTTTTTGTTTACCAATCCGGAATACACTACGGCCATCAAAACGCGCCTCATGGCCCGAAACCACCAAATGCTCCGCTACGACCAGGAAACCACCAAAAGCCCCTCGGCGAAGCTGGAGCAACAATTGTTACAGAAACTGTTTAAATCCCTGGAGAGCTTCCAACCCCAGGCACTCATCATTCAGGATTATAACAAAGGGTTGCTTACCAAAACCATCATCGAACGCATTATTGATTTTTGCAGGAAAAAGGGCATTTTGAGTGCTGTCGATCCAAAGCGTAAAAACTTTTTTGCATATAAAAAAGTAGATGTATTTAAACCCAATTTACGGGAAGTGCGCGAAGCCCTCACCTTGGAAGATGTCCCCCTCACCCACGACGGGTTGCTCATGATCCACCGCCAGCTGCGGCGTCGACTGCAGCACCGCATCACTTTGTTGACGCTAGCCGAACGAGGCCTCTTTTATGCCGATGGGCGTCAGGCAGCCTGGGCAGCTGCGCACCCCCGTGACGTGGCAGACGTATCCGGTGCCGGCGATACCGTCATTGCGGTAGCGACCCTGGCATTGAGCACGGGCTTATTGCTGGACCAGGCAGCGCAGCTCGCCAACCTATGTGGAGGGTTGGTCTGCGAACATGCCGGCGTCGTGCCCATCACCTGGCCCATGCTGGAACGCGCCTGGAAAAGCGAGATCGATTATGGCTAAAGAAAAAAAAGCGGCCTCAGCCCCCCCATTGCGCAAGCTAAGCCTCATCATCCCCTGCTATAATGAGGCCCTTCGCTTCAGCCGTTTGGAACAAGAGCTGCAGCAGTTTGCCGCCAAAGCCCCCTTTGACTTTGAAATCATTTTGGTCAACGACGGCAGCACGGATCGCACCGCTCAGTGCGTTGCTGAAAGTGCCTGGTTGCAACAGCTTCAACAACAAGGGCGATTTATTTATATCGAACTGGACCACAATCAGGGAAAAGGTGCTGCTTTGAAATTAGGAGCAGCAAAAGCCTCGGGCAGTCATCTGCTCACTTTGGATGCCGATATGGCGGCATCGCCGCTTACCTTGCTGCACTGGCTGGAGCATTATCCCCAATGTTTTGAAAAACCACAAATCCTGATTGGCTCTCGTGAGCATCCGCTTTCGCAGGTCACCGACAGTACGGGCCGTCGTTTGGCCGGTCGCATTTTCAATCTATTCATCCGCCTGATCGCTGCTTTACCCCTGCGCGACACCCAATGTGGTTTCAAGCTTTATCCGGCCGCCATAGGGCAATTCCTCTTTCGCCGACTGTATAACTGCGGCTGGGCACACGACATTGAATTGTTGCTGCGTGCTCGTCAATACGGCTTCGCCATTCACGAACTACCCCTGCACTGGCAAGCTGTTCCGGGCAGTAAGATCGTCGTCTGGCGCCACATGATCCCCATGTTTTGGGCGTTGCTGACCATCACTTTACGCCTCCGTTGGGAATATTTTGTGACAGAGCCTCTGCAGGTGCTGCGGCGCCAGTCTTTCCCCGAATTTGCACAGCCGCAACAAGCTCCCTTCAGGCTGGCCTTTTTTTCCTTAAGCGCCTTTTTGCTGTTTTTAATGGCTGCCCTCAGCTTTGATTACGGAATTACGGGCGATGACCTTGATCAGAAAATCTACGGCGAAGCCGTTCTGGATTTTTACACCACGTGGGGTCGCGATACTTCTTGCCTGCATGTTAAAGTGGGTAACAAAGACAACCTTTATTTATATGGCGGCTTATTTAATATGATTTCTGCTGCTGCCAACCGCTACATCGGCGGTTTGGATGAATACGACATGCGGCACCTGATCAATTCCATAAGTGGCTGGGCGGCTATCGTTTTCACCGGCTTGCTGGCGCATCGTCTCGGAGGGTGGCTGGCTGCCGTGCTGGCGTTGGTGTTGCTTGCTTCATGGCCCCAATTCTTCGGCCACTCCATGAACAACCCCAAGGACATCCCATTTGCCCTTGGCTATGTATGGTCTATTTATTACTTGGTAAAAATGGTAGCTGAAGTGCCCCGCGTAACGCTCCGCACATGGATGATGCTCACCCTGGCAATTGCCTTCACCATAAACATCCGTGTTGGTGGGCTCGTGTTGCTGGGCATGTTGCTCGCCTTTGCCGGCGGAGCTTATGTACTCATGCCGGAAGTGCGCCGGGCTTTTTATACCGAAAAGAGCTATATACCCTTCCTGAGAAATCTGCTCGTTGTAATGATCGTTGCCTATTTCGGTGGACTGTTATTCTGGCCTTATGGTTTGCTGAATCCCTTCAGCCATCCCTTCATTGCCTTACGTGAGATGACTAATTTCAGCATGGGCATCCGCGTGTTGTTTGAAGGCCGGCATCTCATGAGCGACGAGATCCCGTGGTATTACATACCTAAATGGATTGGCATCACAACACCCCTGGTGGTTTTGTTTGGTTTTGCGTTATCTCCTCTGCTGTTGTTGCGTCGCACTCAGGCCAGGCCGTTGCTCGTGCTGGTGGCTTTTGCTTTGATTTTTCCTTGGGCCTATACCGTTTATAAAAGCTCGGCTTTATATGATGGACTGCGTCAAATGCTGTTTTTATTACCACTGATTGCCGTTTTTGCTGCGCTTTCCTGGCAATGGCTCTGGAATGCTGCCCGCAGGCCAGCACTTCGCTTCGCCGCCATTCTTGGTTTTTCGGTTGGCCTGTTTTTGCCCCTGCGCTTCTGTGTAGCCAATCATCCAAATCAATATGTGTATTTCAATGAACTGATCGGAGGCATTCGTGGCGCATATGGTCGCTACGATACTGATTATTATATGAACAGCATCCGCAAAACCTCTGAATGGTTGCGTCACAGCTCCTATTTTCAGCAAGCCTCGGCTCAGCGCAAGCTCCTGATTGCCACCAACGCCGTTGATCCGGTCAATTGGTACTTCCGAAACGACACCGACAAGGTTCATATCGTATTCACCAAATGGCATGCCCCTGGCAACCCCAAAACTCGCGGTGCCCGTGACTGGGATGTAGGCATCTATTTTTCCCGCGACGTAGATGCTTCCCAACTTAAAAGTGGCGCCTGGCCGTCGCGCAAGGCAGTGTATTTAAATACTGCCGATGGCGTACCGCTCTCGGCAGTGATTGAACGCGGAGGAAAGTCGGATCTACTCGGCTACCAGGCCATGCAGCGGAATGATTGGACGGAGGCCCTCCGCTATTTGGAACAGGCCCTTGAGGAAAACCCACAAAACGAAGATGCGGCCCTCTGGCTTGCACAAACCTACTTGCACATGGGCCGCTTTGCAGAGGCCCTTCGCACCGCACAGCATTACTTAAGTCTTTTTCCCACTTCGCCTCACGGACTCATCACTGCCGGTTCTGCTGCCGCCTCTGCCGGCAACACACAACAAGCTATTGCCTATCTTCAAAAAGCCACCATGTTGAGTCCGTATAATCCACAGCCTTATTATTTACTTGCTCTGATCTACCAACAAGCCGGTGATGCGCAGGCCGCACAACGCTTCATGAGTCGTTACCGACAATTGAGTCGGTGATTTCCAGGCTTTACTTTTGGAGCCAAATTTCAGCATGATGTCCTTACGTTTTTGTGCTTTAAGCATTGTCGTAAGCGTGCTCGCCTGTAGCAAACCCGAGATAACCCTTGAACAAGCGGACGCCCTGCCCGAAACGGCTGCGAAGCTGGTAACGTACCTTACCGGCGACGCGACCGACGTCACCACTACCACCCAGCCCGGCTTCTGCCTGATGGGTGGAGGTGCAGATGTAGATGAAGCATTTGAATGGATGATCAGCCGAAGCGGGGGAGGTGATTTTGTGGTCATCCGCGCTACTGGTGCTGATGGCTACAACAACTATATCTATTACGATTTGGGGGGAGTGAATTCCGTCGAAACCATCATCATTGATACTAAATCCAAAGCCAAACGTCAAGACGTGTACAACAAGATCGTTGCTGCTGAAGCACTTTTCATTGCTGGAGGCGATCAGTGGGACTATGTCAACAAATGGCGCAACACATTAACAGAAGATGCTATAAACTATTTAATTAATGTAAAAAAAGTACCTGTTGGTGGGACGAGTGCGGGATGCGCTATACTGGGTGAGGTTTACTTTACCGCCAAATACGGCACTGTCACATCGCAACAGGCCATGAACAACCCTTACCGCACGGAGGTAACCCTGGGCAAAAGCGATTTCATCAGCATTCCCTTTCTTGCGCAGACCATTACCGACACACATTACGACAACCCCGATCGCCGTGGTCGCCACGTTACCTTTATGGCCCGCATGGTTGAAGATTGGAACATGAATGCCCGCGGTATTGGCTGCGAAGAACACACCGCTGTATGCATTGACGAAAACGGTATAGCCAAAGTGTACGGAAGCGGTACGGCCCATTTCCTCAAAAAGACCAATCTGGGCCCGGAAACATGCGATCCTAATGTGAAGCTGACCTGGAATCGCAACCAGCAGGCCGTAACTGCCTACCTCATTACTGGCACGCCGTCCGGCAATGGCTCTTTTAATTTGACCAACTGGACAAATTATTCCGGCGGCACCAGTTATTACTACTACGTCAATAACGGCACGTTTGGGGTCAACTGAGCTTCAGCATGGCAGGCTTGCCGGTTGACACCCTGCGCTTTCTAGCTCAACTAAAAAAACACAATAACCGCAGTTGGTTTGAAGCAAATCGTCATCGGTACGAACGCATTCGAAACGAGGCTTTAGCTTTTACCACAGCCTTGCTTCAGCGCATAAGGCAATTTGACCCTTCAGTGGCCCACACCCCTGCTGAAGCTTGCTTGTTTCGCATCTATCGCGACCTACGCTTTACCAAAGACAAGTCCCCTTTTAAAACGCACATCGGTATTGCCATCTCTGCGCACGGAAAAAATTTTGCCGGTGCCGGATACTACCTTCACCTGGAACCCGGCAACTGCTTTGCTGCCGGCGGCTGTTGGATGCCCGACTCCCGTCAGTTGTATTTGATTCGTCAAGAGATTGATTACAACTACCCTGCGTTTTTGAAAATCATCCAAGCCCCTGCATTTCGTAGGTATTTCCAAGGGCTCGATGAAGACTTGAAGCTCACAAGACCCCCCCGGGGTTATGCCGCCGATCATCCGGCCATTGAATGGCTAAAACTCAAGAGTTTTACCTGCAGCACCCCGATTCCGCAACACGTGATTGCTACTCCTCAACTGTTGTCCCGGCTGGAACGCATTTTTAAAGCCATGAATCCGTTTATTCAGTTTTTAAACACCGCCCTATCGGATGCAGAATCCGACAAAATTTCTTTTTTTTAATATGTTATCTGCCACTATTACAGGGGTTATGACTCAAATCAGGAACTTTTGACAGAAACGAGGGCCTGGTATCCGTTTTGTGTTTTTCTAGGCAAAAACCAAAAGCCATGTTACTCAAAAAATTCAGCGAAAGCGCTCTGTCGCCCTTTGAAGCCTGGGTAAATGACCTGTTCAGCAACGATTTTGGCTTCACACTGCGTCCGCTGTTCTCGGCACGGATTCCGGCAGTCAACGTCGTAGAAAAAGACGACTACTACCGGATGGACTTTGCTGTGCCGGGATTCAGCAAGGGGGACTTCAACATCAAGGTGGACGGCAACGTGTTGACCGTGTCGGGTGAACGCAAGAGCGAAAACTCCAAAGAAGAAGAAAACTTTACGATGAAGGAGTTTTCGTGCACCAGCTTCACCCGAAGCTTTACGTTGCCCGACACAGTTCAGACCGATAAAATTTCGGCTGAATACAGCGATGGTGTTCTGAAAGTCACCCTGCCTAAAACGCCGGAAGCCAAGCCTAAAGCCATCGAAATCAAGGTGGCCTAATCACACCAGGCTGCAAGCACGGAGCCAGATGGCCATGGCCATCTGGCTTTTTTTATACATATTTTTTAAAATATATTTTTTGATGCTTACCGTTTCGGTTGACTATTCTTGAAACAAACATCGCTTTTAAAATCACTGCTGGCGTTAAGCACCTATGGCATTTTTTCATAAGCCGCGCGGCCCCACGAGCTTTGTAACCGCACCCCCTGTGCCTGTTGCAGCAAACCCGTCCCCTATTGGCTGCCAGCACCGACCGGCTTATCTTTAGGGAAGAAAGTACGCACGGCGTAAGCTGTATAAAAATATTTTTTATATGAGCGAGGCTTTTCTACATTATCTATGGCGCTTGAGGCTGCCAGGCATCCCTAATCCAACCACCACCGACGGTCGTGTAGTTCAGATCTTGCACATCGGGCATTGGAATCAAAACGAAGGTCCTGATTTCCTGAATGCCCGCCTGCGTATCGGCCCCCTGGAATGGGCTGGAAATGTTGAAATTCACGTGCGCAGCAGTCAGTGGCAAGCCCATGGTCATGATAACCACCCTGCCTATCGCAATGTCATTCTTCATGTAGTCTATGAAGACGATGCCCCGCTGGCTCCCCACCTCGCCGTAGCCACGATAGAATTGCGTCATCAACTGCCTTCGCATTTCTATCAACGTTACCAGCAGTTGCAAAGCAGTACAAAGTGGGTCCCCTGCGCCTCATCGTTGAACCATATTGTTGAACCTCTGCGTACCTCTTGGCTCCAACGCGTGGTAGTGGAACGCCTTGAAGCACGACTTCAGCCTATAAAAGAATCATTGCAGCTAAACCGCAACGACTGGCAGGAAACCTTTTATCAGATGTTGGCAGGTGCCTTGGGTGCTCCTGTCAACACAGAACCCATGCGTCAGTTGGCGCAAAGGGTACCCTTGAAGATGCTTGCCCGACATTTGGGGCAACCCGTCCAAATTGAAGCGATGTTGTTCGGAACCGCAGGCCTATTACCTCGCCGCAGCTCTGATGAATACACAAGTCTGCTGCAACAAGAGTTCAAGCACTTGCAGAAAAAATACGGCCTTCCTAGCCTTCCCCCGGCTTCGTGGCGCTTTTTCCGCCTGAGGCCGGCTGCTTTTCCTACTCTTCGCATCGCCCAACTGGCATCGCTCTTTCAGCAGCAACCGGCTTTGTGGTCGTTGGTGCTGGATGCCACTACCGTAATGCAGCTCAAAGAATTGCTCAAAACCTCTGTGGCCGGCTACTGGCAAATGCATTACCGATTTGGGACGATTTCAGCACCCTGTGCTAAAACGTTGGGCGATGAAACCTTAAACTTGTTGCTGATTAACTGCATCATTCCCATGTTGTTCTTATATGGAAAAACCCATGGCAATGAAGCATGGTGCCAGCGTGCACTAAGTTTTCTCGAACAGCTTCCCGCCGAAAACAACACTATCGTGCGTCGCTGGAGGCAACTCGGCATAACCCCTCATTCCGCTGCCGATTCCCAGGCGCTGATGTATTTGAAACATTCCTATTGCGATCAGCGCCGCTGCTTGTTTTGCGCCTGGGGCAGCTTTATCATTCAAGGTAAGTAATCAATAAACTTTTTCACCGCGCTGCAGCCATATTCCCCACACGCGATCGTAGGCATGCACCCGTTGGGTTTTTTCGCCTGCAGCATTCACTATCGGAAGCTGCTGGTTCACCCATTCAAAGATGCCTCCGTGCAAATTGTACACTTGAGTAAAACCTGATTGAATAAGTTTTTCTGCGATACGTTCACTGCGATAACCCACCGAGCAATAGACCACAATCGGTCGTGCCCTTGAAAGCTGTTGAACCACATGGGGCTGAAAACTCTTGTAACCTACATGCAAAGCCCCTGCTATGTGACTTATTTCATATTCCTCTTTTTCTCTTGCATCTAGAAATACCACATCACCGCGGCGGGCTGCCTCTTGCACCGAAATTAGGGGCACCGAGTGGCTTAGCAATTGATCTAATACTTTAGCGAAAGCAGGATTACTGATCTGCGCAAGGGCCCCTGAACCACCAATTCCTGCTAAAAGTGCGGCAATCAGAACGCTTAACGGCCGCTTCACTTATCTCTGCTGTGGTGGAGAATACCGGACTTGAACCGGTGACCTCTTGCATGCCATGCAAGCGCTCTAGCCAACTGAGCTAATTCCCCGATGATGCTGTACGTAATCGTATAGCGTTGCAAAGATACGCTACGCTTTTCTACTCGGACAGTGCAGCACATATTGTGCCGCCAGATGCGATGCTCCAGGCCCGCCCAACAACTGCCTGAGTTCCATGTAACCTGCTTTAATGCCATCTCGATAAGCCTCATCATCCAACAACCGGTTCAATTCTTCGGCAATTACAGGTGCCCTAACCTGGTGTTGAACAAGCTCTCTCAACAAGGGCCGATTCACAATCAGATTCACCAGCGAGATATAGGGGACCCGCACCAGCCGTCGTGCAATCTGATAACTGAGCTCGCTGCCACGGTAACAAACTACTTGCGGCACCCCCAACAAGGCTGTCTCTAAGGTAGCCGTTCCGGAGGTGACTACCGCTGCGCTTGCACGGCGCAACAGCTCGTGCGTACGGTTCAACCAAAGCTGCACCTGAGGATATGCATGAAGCCACCGGTGATAAAAGTCTTGGCCAACCGAGCTCAATCCCGCCACTGCAATTTCAACACCTTTGATGCCGGCTGCTGCCTTCAACATAGTAGGTAACATAGCGGCCACCTCTTGCCGCCGACTTCCGGGCAATAAAGCCACCAACCTCGGCTGCCTATTCCTGTCGTGCGTTTCTTGACCCAGAATATCCAACAACGGATGACCTACATAAATTGCTTCTACTCCGTGTTGCCGGAAAAAAGCAGGCTCAAAAGGCAGAATGACCAATAGACAGTCCACATATTTTCGGATCAGGCGCACGCGTGCGGCATGCCATGCCCATAACTGCGGCGCAATGTAATAGACCACCTTCAGCCCCCGTTGATGCGCCCAGCGCGCCAGCCGTAGATTGAAACCGGGATAGTCAATCAAGACCAAGACATCGGGTTGCCACTGCGTGATATCAGATTGGGTTTGCCTGAGCGCTCTGACGATGCGCGGCAAGTGACGCAGCACTTCCCAAAACCCCATAAACGCCGTTTGGCGATAATGCAGCAGCAACTCCATGCCCGCAGCGGCCATCCGATCGCCTCCGATACCGCGCACCCGAACGTCTTGCTGTTGCCGCAGGGCAAGGATCAGGCTCGCCCCATGCAGATCGCCCGACGCTTCGCCAGCCACCAGGTAAATTCGCATCAAAAAAATTTAAATATGATTATCAGCAGTGCATAAAACAGGGTTGCTCCCAAAATGCCCCGCATCGTTTCATAGCAGTTTTCCGACATGAAATAAATAAACACGGGCAGGTTGGCCACTAGCGCGACGCTGAGTGCTGCAGCCATGTTGCCGCTGCTGAACAAAAAATCCCAATACTGGCGCAGAGTGAGCTGATCGTAAAAGCCAAACAGGTAAAACAACAGCCATCCCGCCATCGGGAATACCAGTCCCAGAAAGGCCCCGAAGTGGCGGTTATTGCGTGGTCCGCGTCGTTTTGGGTAAACCATCCAGTTTCCAGTTGCTGGCCAAATATGCTATGGCATGATGGGCGGTAAGATCGTATTGCACCGGCACCACGGAAGCATAACCATGCTGCAGAGCCCACTCATCGGTGTCATCGCCTGGATCGTAGTTGACAAACCGGCCGGTAAGCCAGTAATACTTTTTGCCGCGCGGATCGATACGTTCTGCGAACTCTTCTTCCCACCGCGCCACCGCTTGCCGACAGATACGAATGCCCTGAAAACGTGAGAGCGGCACATTCGGTATGTTCACATTGAGCAGAATGTGTTCGGGTAAGCCATGCTGCAACACTTGTTTTGCCAGCAGGTAGGCCACGCGCCGCGCCAACGTCAAGTCGGCCTGAAAAGAATAATCGAGATGAGAAAACCCAATAGCGGGAATGCCCTCAATGGCTGCTTCCATAGCTGCCGATATCGTCCCTGAATAGATCACATTGATCGAAGAATTGGTGCCGTGGTTAATGCCGCTGACACACAGATCCGGCTTGCGCGGCAAAATCTTGTCCACCGCTAACTTAACGCAATCCACCGGCGTACCGCTGCACTGATAGGCTTCGATGTTTCCGAATAAATCGACAGGTTCTAATCGCAAGGGACTGGCGATGGTGATGGCATGCCCCATGCCGGACTGCGGACTGTCGGGCGCCACTACCACCACCTCACCTAATTGATGCATCTCTTCGGCCAGCGCCCGAATGCCTGGAGCTGTTATGCCATCATCGTTGGTGACCAAGATCAAAGGCTTGCGCCGCTGCGTCACCTTTTTTCGTCTCATGAAGCAAATGTAGGTGCAGCTTTTGCTTTAGCTTACGGACCGATAGCGGCTTACAGCCACACCCCTTTGGCCCGTAATGTTATGAGTGGTGATGGCTGCGCGGCAGGTTCTGGCTGTTGTTCGCCCTGCACGATGTTGCGCCCCAGCTGACGCTGTTCCTGCACCGTCGTGGTGTCGTAAAGAACGTAACCAAATACGAAAGCACGGCGTCCTGCACTGTTTTTGGGTACCGTAAAAGCGGAATTCCAATCCACAAACACTTCACGCCCTTGTTCGTCGGCCAGACGGAGCCAACAGCCTTCGGCCTGACACACCGACTGAACCCGACCCACCACTACAAGGGCGACGGAATCAAGAGGCTCTGAACGATCCCACAAGGCAGACAAAGGAACAGCAGATGCCGTATCGAACGCTTGGCCGTAAAAAGTCGGCGTCGGGTTCCGTGAGCACGCCCCCGCCGCCAGCAGAAGCAACAGGACAAATATTCGGAAAATCATGAACTGATAGCTTTTACCGTTTTGCTTGCTCTTTTCTTCTTCTTGGCTTTCACTGGCATCAAGGCCTGGCGCAACACTTCATCCATCGTATCTACGTAAATGAATTTCAGATCTCGGATAAATTCAGGATTGATTTCGCTGACATCTTTTTCGTTAAGCCGAGGCAACATCACCTCTTTCATGCCGACACGCCGTGCCGCCAGCACTTTTTCTTTGATGCCGCCCACCGGCAACACCCGACCCCGCAAAGTGATTTCGCCAGTCATAGCTAGACGGTCTTTCACCTTGCGTCCCGACAAGGCCGAAGCCATAGCCACCAACATGGTAATGCCTGCCGAAGGGCCATCTTTAGGTATCGCTCCTTCGGGTACATGCACATGAATGTCTTTCTTATCCAAATCATCTACGTTGATGCCCAACAAGTCTGCATGCGCTTTGATATAGGTAAGTGCAGTGGTGGCCGATTCCTTCATAACGTCGCCCAGGTTGCCGGTCAGCTTCAGGTTACCTTTTCCTTTGCTGATGACGGTTTCGACAAAAAGTATTTCACCGCCAACCGAGGTCCATGCCAAGCCAATGGCAACTCCCGGCGGATTTTCCGTGCAATACAATTCACGGTCATATCGTTTGATGCCTAAAAAAGTTTTGAGGTCTGCCTCACTGAGTTCAGGATTTCGCTTTTCGTTGAAAGCCACTTGCTTGGCCACATGCCGCATGATGGCGGCAAGTTTGCGGTCCAGCTCGCGTACGCCCGACTCACGTGTATAATCTTCTATAATGCGTTCCATGAGCTGCGGGCTTATCACCACATCACGTGGCTTGAGTCCATGTTCTTTGATCTGTTTGGGCAACAGATGATGCAGCCCGATATGCACTTTTTCCTCTAAGCTATATCCGTTGATTTCGATGATCTCCATACGATCGCGCAAAGCCGGCTGAATGGTGGTCAGCGTATTGGCAGTGGCGATAAACAACACTTTGCTCAAGTCGTACTCTACTTCAAGGTAGTTGTCAAAGAAAGTACTGTTCTGCTCAGGATCCAGTACTTCAAGCAATGCCGAAGAGGGGTCGCCGCGAAAATCTACCCCCACTTTGTCTATTTCATCCAGCACAAAAACGGGATTGCTGGATTGTGCTTTCCGGATGGATTGTATGATGCGGCCTGGCATAGCACCAATGTATGTTTTGCGATGGCCTCGTATTTCGGCTTCATCGTGCAGGCCGCCTAACGACATGCGCACGTACTTGCGCCCCAGCGCCTTTGCTATGGATTTTCCTAAAGAAGTTTTCCCTACCCCGGGGGGGCCAACAAAACATAAGATAGGCGACTTCAGATCGCCTTTAAGTTTGAGTACGGCCAGGTATTCCAAAATCCGATCCTTAACTTTTTCAAGACCGTAGTGATCCTGATCCAGAATTTTCCGTGCGCGTTTCAGGTCAAAGCGGTCTTTAGTAAAAACGCCCCACGGCAAGCTCAGCAACACCTCCAAATAGTTTTGCACCACCGCATATTCCGGCGACATGGGGTTGCTGCGTTCTAACTTCTGCAATTCCTTCTCAAAATGCTCTTTGACCTGCTGGTTCCATTTCTTCTTGGCAGCCCGCTCGCGAAGCTCCTGCACTTCTTTTTCTACCGGATTGGTTTGACCCAGCTCTTCCTGGATCGTCTTCAGCTGCTGTTGCAGGAAATAATCTTTTTGCTGCTTTTCGATATCGCTTCGCACCTTGCTTTGAATCTCATTCTTCAATTCCAGCATCTGCACCTCAGCCTCCAGCAAGGAAAGCACCTTCTGTGCCCGGTCTTTTAGCGAGCCAATCTCCAGAACTTTCTGTTTTTCAGCGACCGGAGCTGACAGGTTGTTCACCACAAAGTGCATGAGAAATTCTGCCGACTCGATATTGCGCAACATGATGCCGGCTTCAGAAGGCAATTGCGGCGAAAGTTGAATGGCCTTGGCTGCCAGCTCCCGTATGCTCAGGATGATGGCATCGTACTGCTTGTCGTTTTGCGGCTCATCATCGGCCAAAATCTGCACGGTAGCGCGCAGATAAGGTTCGGTATGAATGAATTTTTTGATTTCGAAACGACTGCGCCCCTGCAGGATGGCTGTAGTGCTGCCATCGGGCATACGTAAAATCTTGAGCACATGGGCAACCGTGCCTACACGAAACAAATCGTCAGGTGAAGGATCATCAACCCCTGCACTGACCTGTGCCACTACGCCAATGAGCTTGTCGCTGCCATGTGCCTCTTTTAGCGCCTGAATCGATTTTTCCCTGCCCACCGTGATCGGAATGATAATGGAAGGGAACAACACTGTGTTGCGTACCGGCAACACCGGTAATTCGCGTTCCCGAACTTCTTCCTTAACCTTTTCCTGTTCATTCACGGCAATGAAGGGTAAAAATTCTACTTCCTCGGTCATAAACATTGTTTTTGGAGCGGCAGGCACGAATTCTGCCGCCGTACTCTTCTGAACTCAAAAATCTCACCTTTTGCTTTTTGAAGATCAGGCAGTGCCATTTCTGTCATATCAGACACAGACCAATGTCATTTCGTTCGATGCCGATCAACTGAATGGAAACTTTGTCACTTGCCATGCACAGGCTTGGCCATAATTGGATATGATCTTTCAAAAGCTAAAAACCATGAGAAGCCACCCTATGTTGAAAAGTTAATTTTGAACGTTTAAGCTAGCGAATGGGATCAGAAAACAACGAGCAAAAGGCAGCACTTACCCTCTCCAACCTGCGTCAGGCCCGTTACCTCTTGCATTATTTGAAACCTCATGCATGGAAGTTTTTGCTGGCATTAGGCTGCATTATGCTTTCGGCTTTTTCTACCAGCTTATTTCCTTTTTTGCTCGGAAAGATGATTGATGCGGCAATGCCCGGAGCCGCGACCCCTGCGCAGCTCTCGCCATGGAACATACCTCTGGGCCAATGGATTCGGACTGTGTCCTGGAGCCTAAATACGATTTTGCTGCTGGTATTTGTTCAGTTATCGTTGCAGACCCTATTCTCGTACGGCCGCATCTATCTGCTCACAGAAGTTGGTGAAAAGGTAGTAGCCCGGTTGCGTACCGATGTTTATGCCTGCATCTTGAGCAAGCCTATGTCCTTTTTTGCCGAGCGGCGCGTAGGCGAATTGACCAGCCGTTTGGCAGCTGATCTATCGTTGATCCAGGATACCGTTTCATTTACGCTGGCGGAATTACTGCGTGGTGTGTTCACTTTAGTCATAGGCCTGGTCTTCATTTTCATCATCAGCTTCAAGCTGGCACTGGTCATGCTTTCCGTGGTGCCACTGTTAGCGGTGTTGGCTGTTGTGTTTGGCTTGCGCATCAGGAGGATGGCCCGAAAAGTTCAAGATCACCTGGCCGACAGCAACACCATTGTGCAGGAGACGCTCAGCGGTATTGCCGTCGTAAAGTCGTTTACCGGTGAGCGCGCAGCCATACGTCGCTATCGACAAAGCATTTTAAGGGCGGCCGTTACCGCAATAAACAATGCCCGGTTCCGGGGTGCCTTTGTTTCGTTTATGATTTTCAGTGTCTTCGGTACCATAGCCGTAGTCATTTGGTACGGAGTCAACCTCATTCAACAAGGAGAACTCTCCATAGGCCTTTTAATCATGTTTGTGATTTTTTCTGTATTTGTCGGGGGCACTTTTGCCGGCTTTGCCGAAATGTTCAGTCAGTTGCAAAAGACCTTAGGGGCGACTCAACAAGTGCGCCATTTGTTGTTCAGTGGCGGTGAAATAGAACTCAGCGAGCCAGATGAATCGGTGCAGCCTTCATGGAAATTAAAGGGAGCCGTCCGTTTTGACAACGTCAGCTTTACTTACCCCTCCAGGCCCGAGGTTCCGGTTTTACGTCACATCAGCTTTGAGCTCAGGCCCGGAGAGCGGGTTGCCTTGGTGGGGCCCAGCGGTGCAGGTAAAAGCACGATTGCAGCACTATTGCTGCGTTTCTACGACCCTGACAGCGGCACCATTATTTTCGACGGTCGCAATGCCCGAACCTTTCCCTTGCATCAGCTCCGGCGCCAGATCGCATTAGTGCCTCAGGATGTTATTCTGTTTGGCGGAACTATCTATGAAAATATTGCCATGGGTAATGAACAGGCCACAGCCCAACAGATAGAAGAGGCTGCACGCTTCGCTCATGCGCATGAGTTTATCGAACGCTTCCCTCAAGGCTATCAGACGGTGGTGGGCGAACGTGGCATGAAGCTCAGCGGTGGGCAGCGGCAACGCATAGCCATTGCCCGGGCAATCCTCAAAGATCCCGTCATCTTGATCTTGGATGAAGCTACCAGCTCCTTAGACAGTGAAAGCGAATGGCTGGTCCAAGAGGCCTTAGAGCGCCTGATGCAAAACCGTACTTCGCTCGTGATTGCACATCGATTGAGTACCGTCCGTCATGCCAACCGCATCCTTGTGTTAGACAAAGGGATGCTTGTGGAAGCCGGAACCCATGAAGAGCTCATGAGCTTACCCCACGGCTTGTATCGCAGAATGGTAGAGATACAAGCCGAGGAAGTGGGATAAAGGGAAATGCCTGCACTTATAAAAGAATCCTAAGTTTTTACGCCTCTACCTTACTTTCGGTGGGGTTATAAAACACCGCACTGTCGCCGATCCAATCCACGCGGATGGCGTGGTTGCTTCGCAGTTCTCCGGCTAAAATTTTACGCGACAGCACGTTGACAATTTCTTTCTGGATCACCCGCTTGAGGGGCCGTGCGCCGTATTGCGGGTCAAAACCTCGTTCGGCTAACTGTTCCACCAGCTCTTCGGTGAACTCAACGTGAATGTTGTTTTGCGCCAGCATTGACGCCAGGTGCTTGAGTTGCAACCGAACGATCTGACGGATTTCGGCCGGCATCAGCGGGCTGAACAAGATGATGTCGTCAATGCGGTTCAAAAACTCAGGGCGCACCATTTGTTTTAGTTGCTCCATGACTTCGATGCGAGTGCGCTCCATGACGGCTTCTTTATTACGCTCGGTAACCCCTTCAAAGTTTTGCTGAATGATTTGGGAACCGACGTTGGAAGTCATGATGATGATTGTGTTTTTGAAATTGACGACACGACCCTTGTTGTCTGTCAGGCGGCCGTCATCCAACACCTGAAGCAGGATATTAAAGACGTCGGGATGCGCTTTCTCAAACTCGTCGAGCAGGATAACTGAGTAAGGCTTGCGGCGTACGGCTTCGGTTAGTTGTCCGCCTTCGTCGTAACCGACATAACCTGGCGGTGCACCGATAAGCCGCGAGACACTGTGGCGCTCTTGGTATTCACTCATGTCAATGCGCACCATCTGAGTTTCGTCGTTAAACATCACTTCTGCCAGGGCCTTGGCCAGTTCGGTTTTCCCGACACCGGTAGTACCGAGGAAGACGAAAGACCCTATGGGACGTCGCGGATCGCTTAGGCCTGCACGGTTGCGGCGGATGGCATCGGCCACGGCCGCAATCGCTTCGTCTTGACCGATCACCCGTTTATGGAGTTCTTCTTCCAAATGCAGCAGTTTCTCCCGCTCGCTCTGCAACATGCGGGCTACCGGGATACCGGTCCATTTGGCGACGATCTCGGCGATGTCTTCGGCATCTACTTCTTCCTTGAGCAAACGGGAACCATCGCGGTTGTCGGCCAGTTGCTGCTCGAGCTCTTTGAGACGCAGTTCGGCTTCTCGAATTCTTCCATAACGCAGTTCAGCCACTCGCCCGTAGTCCCCCTGCCGCTCGGCCTGCTCGGCTTCCAGTTTGTATTGCTCAATCAAGCGCTTGGTTTCCTGAACCTTTTCGGCATGTTCCTTTTCTTTCTGCCAGCGCGCACGGAAAGCATCGCGTTCACGACTTAGCTCTTCAATTTGACGGTTAAGCTCTTCCAGCTTTTTGACATCATTTTCTCGTTTGATGGCTTCCCGCTCAATCTCCAATTGCCGGATGCGGCGCTCAATCTCATCCAAGGCTTCCGGCACAGAATCCATCTGCAGGCGCAGCTTTGCCGCTGCCTCATCGATCAAGTCTATGGCTTTGTCGGGCAGGAAGCGATCGCTAATGTAGCGATGCGACAATTCCACGGCTGCGATGATGGCTTCGTCTTTAATGCGCACCTTGTGGTGTGTTTCGTATCGCTCCTTGAGCCCACGCAGGATAGAGATTGCGTCTTCCACTGACGGCTCGTCGATCATCACTTTCTGAAAGCGGCGCTCTAACGCTTTATCTTTTTCAAAATATTTCTGGTATTCGTTGAGTGTGGTAGCGCCGATGGTGCGTAGTTCTCCGCGGGCTAAGGCCGGCTTAAGGATGTTGGCAGCATCCATAGCTCCTTCGGTAGCTCCGGCGCCCACCAACGTATGGATTTCGTCGATGAACAGGATGTATTGACCATCCGACTCAGTGATTTCTTTGATGACGGCTTTAAGGCGTTCTTCAAATTCGCCGCGGTATTTAGCACCTGCCAGCAAAGCCCCCGTATCCAAGGCAAAGATGACCTTGGTCTTGAGGTTTTCCGGTACATCGCCATTTACGATTCGATGGGCTATACCTTCCGCAATGGCCGTTTTGCCTACCCCCGGCTCTCCGACCAGCACGGGGTTGTTTTTGGTGCGTCGCGATAGGATGTGTAGCACACGGCGGATTTCTTCGTCACGACCAATTACAGGATCGAGCTTGCCGGCTAATGCCATTTCGTTGAGGTTGCGCGCATATTTGCTGAGCGCATGGTAGGTGCTTTCAGCACTTTGATCGGTAACCCTTCGGCCTTTGCGCAGATCGGCAATAGCCAGTTTCAGCTCTCGTTCGCCGGCACCGGCATCTTTGAGCAGGCGAGCCACTTCATCGCTGCCCGTTGCCAAAGCCAGCAATAAGTGTTCTAAGGAAACGAAATCATCCTTGAACTCAGTAAGATAGTTCTGGGCTTTAATCAAAGCCTGCTGGGCGGCTTGTGTCAGATATTGCTGGGTGGCATTGCTCACTCGGGGCAGCTTGTCGATGAGCTTATCCACTTCGCGTTCGACCAGGGCCGTATTGATGCCGGCTTTTTTCATGATGTAGGAAAGAACGTTCTCATCGACCAGCATCATGCCCTTAAGCAAATGGGAAGTGTCAATCTGTTGATGCTGATTGCTCATAGCCAATTCCTGAGCCTTCTGGATGGCTTCCTGACTCTTGATGGTAAACTTGTTTAGATTCATAACATAGATAAAGTAACAAACGACCAGCCAGAGCAAAAGCTGTTGTCAGATAGGCAGTTAGTAAAGATCAATTATGCCATTTTTTCCGAAGCGGAAGGGGCCTGATGTCAGGGTTTCAGGTCCTGGCATGTTGCATGCGCTCGATGGAATGACTGAGTTGTTCGTACAAGGAACTAAAGCCGTCCATGTTGCGCAAAAATTCGATATGACGGGCTATGGTCTGAACGTCGCCCCGAATGGCAGGTCCTGTCTGCACATTCAGCGGAGGATGGTTTTGGATTTTGCGAACGGTTTCGTGGATAAGTGGTTTTAGGATTTCAAACGACAAGCCATGGCTTTCCAAAATGCGCTGAGCAATGGCAAACAGGTGATTGGTGAAGTTGTTGGCAAAGACAGCAGCAACGTGTATTGCCAGGCGTTGCTGATCGTTGATCCGAACTACTTTACGCGTCAGGCAGGAGGCCAATGTGCGAAGCCGCTCATAGGTGTACTCATCTGAGCCATTAATGCAAAAGGGGATGCTGGAGAAATCGACCGATATGTTTCGCGATAAAGTCTGTAAGGGATAAAAGATTCCATAACGGCGGCTCACGGGTTGCAACACGTCCATTGGTACGGTACCTGAGGTGTGGGCAACGATTTTTTCCGGCAAGCGCAAGCGGGTCACGACCTCGCTGATGGCATCGTCTTTGACACTGATCAAATAGATTTCGGATTCCTGGTTAATGTCTTCGAGCCTGTCGGTGTATGGCACATCCAGCAACGTGCCGATCCATCGAGCGGCAGGCAAATGACGGCTGAATACCTGCACGATGCGCTGGCCGGCATTATGCAGATGCCAGGCCAGATGATAACCGACGTTGCCTGCACCTACAATGGTAACCGCTACCGGCTGCATGTACACAGTTTTGAAGGCACGAAAATAGCCAAGTAGCATCTAGGTAGTCGCCAAACGATGCCGTTGCACTAAAGCCATGATGAAACCTAAAACAGTAAAAATTGTCCCTAACCAAACCAAATTGATATAGGGAAATATGATGGCTGTAAGGACGATGAAGTCCTGTTCCGGTTCAGTTTCTTCGATGGCAAGAATGAGTTTTTGCTCGACTGGCAGGATGCGCGCCAGCCGAATCGTAAGCCCCAGTTCAGGCAAATGCTCATCGAGGTGAAAAACCCTCAGATCGCGAATCAGATGAATCGGTCGGGCCTGAAAGATTCGTCCATCGTTCATGCGGATGGTCAGCACGACTTCCACTGGTAAGTCATCGGGCTGCCAGTTTTGACCCTGCCGGGCTTGGGCCTTGCCTAATGACTCGACGACTATCACCGAACGCTGCAAACGAATAGTGTCGCCAAGGGCAACGGTATGTTCAGTAAAATCCGGTTCGCCGCGCTCCATGGGTTTGCTCTTGTCCGGCACCGACGTAACATGGGTGTACAAGTCTTTGTGCCAATAGTGCCGCGTGTCAGGATTGGCAATTAAGCCCATTCGGGGGTTAATCTGTGCATTGGGCAATAACAGGAATTTCTCGCGCAACAGGCCGGTAGCTGTATCAAAGCGCTCCCATAGAACTTTGTAATAGTAATTGGGTGGTGCTGCCGAATCGCCGAGGTAGGTGACCGTATATTCTCGCATGGTCACCGGCATGTTCTTCAGCAGCAATACGTTGGTGCGGTTTTGTTCTTCGGTAAATCCGGCACCCAGAGGCATGCCGTTGTTGATGGAAATGACTTCTTTTTTTGCTGAGGAAATCAAAATGCCTAATAAGAGCAGGGCAAAGCCGAAATGAGCTACCGCACCACCGCTCACCCGAATTCGGCCCTTCAAACTGCGCCCCAGCAGGTAGCCACTTACCAAAATTCCAAACAGCGATGCAAACAGCAACAGCCACCCGGCTGCATTAGAAAAACGAAAGTGCCATTCCAACAATACCATCAGGATGAATGAGACAGCGGCAAACGCTGCTGTTTGTCTGCCAAATTTTTTCACGTCAGACGTGCGATAGCGCAGCAGCAAGCCCGATGCAGACAGCAACAACACAACAATCGCTATGGGTAATTGCCACTTGTTGTAGTGCTCAATAGGATCGGCAGGTGGGGCCCAGTTGGTTCCGAACAGCTTGTTCCAAACAGGAATCGAAGTGCTGAAAGTTATCTGAATACTCGACAACAAAAGGACAAGGGTACCGACGAAGATCCAGAACTCTCGGCTGAATGCCTCTTCCTCTTTGGCAATGCTGGGAATTTTTTTCCAATACAAAACCAATAACATCAATGCCGGCAGGGACAACGCACCCATATATACCAGCAACTGCCCACTCATGCCCAGATCGGTAAAGGCATGGACTGAGGTGTCGCCCAGAATGCCGCTTCGGGTCAAGAAGGTGGAATAAAGAATGAAGATGAACGTCAGCAGATAAAACAAGAACGTCATTCGCAAGGATCGGCCGGTGTGGACATAAACCACGTTGGTGTGAATTCCTGCTATCAACAGCAGCCAGGGCACCAGTGAGGCGTTTTCTACGGGGTCCCAGGCCCAATAGCCTCCAAAGGTGAGCGACTCATAGGCCCAGGCACCTCCCATCATAATGCCGGAGCCGAGGGCAGCCGCTGCAAACAGCGCCCAAGGCAATACCGGACGAGCCCACGCCGTGAATTTGCGGCTTAACAGCCCGTGTGCCGCATAAGCAAAAGGAATCAAGGTGGCGGCAAAACCCAAAAACAACACCGGCGGGTGAATCACCATCCAGTAATTCTGAAGCAAAGGATTCAAACCGTTTCCATCTTCAATGAAACTCAGATAATCGGCACGTTGAAAAATCGGTGCATCTTGCATCTCATGACGCAACAATGCAAAAGGGGTACTGCCGATCTTATAGTCAAATACATAGATGCCGAGCAACATGGAAGACAAGAAGAACTGCACCACTGATACGACAGCCATCACGCCGGCAAAGGCAGGAGGCCGCCGCCATAACATGACCAGACCAAGCACCGCATTCCAGAACATCCACAACAAGAAGCTTCCCTCCTGTCCTTCCCAAAAGCACGAAAGCAAGTATTCTTTAGGCAGTTCGCGGCTGCTGTGAGCCCATGCATAATAGTACTCAAACCAATGGTTCTGAATGATCAAAAACAACAATGCAGCGATGGCAACCACAGCCCCCACATGAATGACGAACGCCAGGGTGGCTGTGCGAAGCCATCCAGCCTGATCCACTTTTCCATACTGACCTACGCCAAAGGCAATGGCAGCTGCTGCTGAGAACATCAATGAAGCAAATACGGCCAGTTGCCCGAGCTGTCCGGCCCAGAGGTGCTCCCCAATGTACTGGACGTCCATCAGCTTGTAGGCCCTTGTTGTGATAACACCAACTCATGGTCGGTGTATTTTGATGGGCACTTCATCAAAATACTCTTGGCCACGAAATCATCCCCTTGCATACGGCCGGTGACCACCAACTGCTCACTGCGCTCAAAGTCGCGTGGTTTGCTGTTGTATAGAATCACTTTACGTATGGTGCTGTCTTTATCACGCATGTAGAAGGTGAAGTAGTTTGGATCTTTGATCGGATCGTAATACATCTCTTTTTCAGTAACCAAGTAACCGACGATTTGAACGTCTTTGTTCGGCATTTGCATAGCACGCTCAAACGTTTCATAACTGCTGTAGTCGCCTGCCACGGAAATGATGAACCCAATGGCCACTGCGATGATGACAAGGCCAACGATGTGGATTTTTTTCATGCAGACAAAGGCGTAAGGCAAAGTTACGTCGTAGCGGTAAAGGCGCTGAGCGCAGGCGTTTAGCTTTGCCATCAGCTATGGCTGTTTCTGATACCCCCTTTGATCCGAACGATGCTGCTGCAGCAAACGGCATCTTTGGCTTGCCGCACCAGCCGGAAGAAGCGCGCGTAATCATCCTGCCCGTTCCTTGGGAAGTTACCGTGAGCTACCGAACCGGAACGGCACAGGCAGCACAGGCTATCCTGCGCGCTTCGGTCCAAGTGGATTTATATGATGCCGATTTTCCGGACGCCTGGAAAAAGGGCTTCTTTATGCTGCCGCCAGACAAAAAAATTGCTCGCAAGGGTCAAGACTTGCGCAAGCTGGCCGAAAACCATCTAAATCACTTGCTTTCGGGCAAGAAAACAAATGCAAAGCATTTAAAAAAAATAAATGAAGGATGCAGGTGGCTCAATGATAGAGTGCGCCAAGAAGTAAGCCACTGGCTCGATCAAGGCAAACGCGTGGTGTTGCTGGGCGGCGATCATTCCACCCCCCTTGGTTATTTGCAGGCTCTTGCCCAACGCCATACACAATTCGGCATTCTGCATCTGGATGCCCATTGTGACTTGCGAAAAGATTACGAAGGTTTCACGTACTCACATGCCAGTATCATGCATCAAGCGCTCCTTATGCCTCAGATATCGCGGTTGGTGCAGGTAGGCATCCGCGATTACTGCGAAGCGGAATGGCAGCGCATTCAAAAAAGCAATGGGCGCATCGTCGCTTTTTTAGACCGCGACCTAAAACGCCAACAATTTGCAGGCACTTCATGGCTGTCGCAATGCGCCCAAATCGTGGACGCGCTTCCGGAAAAAGTTTACCTTTCTTTTGATGTGGACGTTCTTGCACCGCATTTATGCCCCAACACCGGCACCCCAGTGCCCGGTGGGCTGGAATTTGAGCAAACACTGACGTTGCTGTTGCACGTCGTGCATTCGGGTCGTCACATCGTGGGCTGCGATCTTACGGAAGTATCGGTTGGTAACAGTAAGAAAACCGTTTCAGATGCATGGGACGCCATCGTGGGAGCGCGCTTGCTGTACAGGCTTGCCTGTCTGATGGCCGAAACCGCACCTACTGCCGGATAAGAGGCTGAGTGAGCCTGAAGCTTTCAGAGGTGACGACCAACAGATAACTGCCTGGAGGCCAGCCCGACGCATCAAAGCTAAAGAGGCTGCCCTCGGTGATTTGACTTACGTGGTGTTCTGCCAACAGCGCACCGGTGAGTGCATACACCTGTAGCTTCAACTGGCTGGCCGCGGGAAGACATATCGTAAACCGGCCGTCAGAAGGGTTTGGATAAACAGTCAGAGAGGGCCTCCCGGAATCAGTGAGCGCCTGGATGCGGCTGAAGGGTGTCGTCTGAACGCGAATGATGTTTCCTTCTGGATATATTTTGACTTTTTTAATGGTCAGAGGCTTTGGTACACCGTTGGCATATTTCTGCTTGATGGTTCCGATTTTGATTGTATCACCGTTGTGGATGTTGCACCAGTAGAGCGTGGTTTTTTTAGGAAATCCTTTAAAGTGTTGCGTTCGCTGCAAGGTAATGTCCACTCGGGCAAAAGTCGGTAGTGCCGCCGGAATAAGGGAATTATCCAAGAGGGTATCGGCTTCGATCCAAACGAAAGCTTGCCAAAAGCTTGCCGAATCGATCACCGAAGAGGGATTGAACTGATAAAAGCCGTGCAGGGTGCCGATGTCGTCACCACTATAATACGGTGGTTGGGGATTGGGAATGCTTCCGGGATTTCCATCCAGTTCTCCGTTGCTGAATGCCGGATAGGATGACTTGACGGTGAGCGGACTAAGGCGGCTGAGCTTTAAGGTAGACCACATTGCGTTTTCTCCGTCATGATCCCGCAAATCCCAATACCAATAGCCGCCAATATTCAAGCTTTGGACGGTTTGGTACAAATGAACTTTCTCTTCCCAACAAGTCAGCTCATCGCTTTTTCCATTGATCGCGTGAATAACCGGCACAGGTTTGTACTTGATATAATCCAGCATGTGGTTGGTGTTGGTCAGGTCATAGACACGGAAAAATTCGCCGGGATGATTAGGCTTGGGGATGTCGGTAGACAGATTAACCGAATCCTCGTTTCCCCAAAGGCGACGAACTTCACTGCGGGCACTCTTACCTTCATTGAATTTGCAGTCCGGGTTGCTGTCATCGGGAGCATTGAGGTTGTACTTGGCCATAGAAATAACAGCGCCGACATAACGCTCCGGCCTGAGGGTGGCTAGCAAGAGCGCTGCTCCGCAACCCATGGATACTCCGTTTAGATACATGCGATTGGTGTCTATGGCTCCTGGCCAGTTGGAAATGATCCACCGCAAAGTCCATTCTACACGGTGAAAGGTGTATGCTTTAATAATCCCTGAGGTTGGAGGGAGTGTAGCAGAGTTTAAATTGTAGATGTCCACTGCTTCATGGTAACCCAACCAACGGGTGTTGGCCCCCTCAGGATTAAGTTTAAAAGCGGGAATCCAGTCGTCCAACGTTACTTTCCAACAGTCCCCCAAATTGGCTGAAATGGCAGCATTGACAAAATCACCATTGCCACCATGGAATTTGATATACATCGGCAACGATCCAGACGTTCCTTTTTTGATGATGCCGAAATGAAAGGCCAAACAACCCTCGTTGGCCATGGCTGGATAAGTGCCCACGCCCACTTTACCACCGTAATGAACATATATCTCCATAGAATCGTTTTTACCGCCGGCCTTGATTTTTTTCACGAAGTAGGCCTTGATGGGATCGAGCTGCTGATAGACAGGAGTCACCGTGGCATTGCTACCTGCCGTCACCGACCAGTTCGGAGCTTTAGAACCATAATCACACCGCACGGCGAAATAGGCCGGAGCATTTGCCTGGGTACAGTTCATCACGAAAAATCCCTGCGTGGAATCCAGAACCTGTTTCGGCGCATCGTTGATTACAAAATATTCTTTCAGCGTAGGGATGCGCAATGCGTAGGTAAGCCGGAAATTGAAAGCAGAATTGTAAGGCACTCTCCCCAGGTAAACAGATTGGGAGAAGTTGGTGTTGGTAATGGGTTCACTGTTGGTGTAAACGTAATAAAAGCCTGAGTCCACCCCCGGTATATTGGTCCATGTAATAAAGATTTGCCCATTGCGGTATGCAGCTGAGATATTGGTGACGGTTTGAGCAGCCAAACTGCCCGCATATGCGAGCCAAGCTTGCCACACCCAAAATTTGAAAAGACAAGCAAAGAATGTTTTATACATCATCGTAGAAATTCTCATATGGCCAGTCCTATTTATTGAATCAGACACCATCTGACGACATATTGATCGGTCACCTGAAGGCGCACGAAATAAATGCCTGTCGGCAAATGCATGCCTGAAAAAGAAAAAGCCGTTTCCAGACCGTTTCCAGCTAAAGATTGTACTTGAAGCGTGCGCCCATAGCCATCCAGCAAATACAAGAGACCCGTGGAGTGTTCAGGAATCAAAACCGTGCCCTTAATGAGATGACGCGCAGGCGAGCCATGAAGCTGCAAACCGATCGTTTTACTACTTGAAAGCTGCAGGCGCTGATATTGACCTTTACAAAGTTTGACGGTGAGCACGCTTTTTCCGGTGTCAATGCGAACAGCGGGTATAGTGATAGGCAAAGGCCCTTTGGTGTCGTACTGTATGGTGACCGATCCACTTTGGGAACCCGTAGGATAGGTATTAGTCCAGCACAGTTCAGTTCCCGGTGTAAAGCCTTTGAACTTTTGCGGCCGCCTTATGGTGACATCCGCAATAAAATGATCGGGCATAACTGAAGGATATTTCCCACCGGAGAGCAAGGTCTGTTGGAAGGCAAATAATTGAATCTGCCACATGGTGTCGCTGTCTATGATGCTGCTTTCAACCCAGTCCACATTTCCGTTAATAGCTCCTACCGGATCTCCATCATAATATGGAGGCAATGGGTTATACGTGTCGCCGGGGTTTCCGTTACACGTACAATAGCTAAAGGCGGGAAAACTCCTGTTGCGGGCGTAGCGAAGCATGGCTTTGAGGTTGAGAGGCTTCCATTCTTTTTGCCCTCCGCCGTGGCTGCGCAGGTCCCACAGGTAAAGGCCTCCGATGCGGTATTGACTGGATGCCTCATAAACCCCGATTTTTTCTTCCCAGCAGGTATTGTCGTCTTCTTTACCGTTCAAAGCCTGCGTAAAGGTTAAGCCTTCGCGTTGCAGCGCAGCCATCATGTAGCCGACATTGGTAAAGTCATAGATGCGCAGGTTGTTGCCTGGATTGTTCGGGTCGGGCAAGTCCGTGAATAGGTTTGTCTGATCTTCATGCCCCCATAAAACGCGGGTTTCTGTACGTGCCAAGCCTCCTTCATTGTATTTGCAATCGGGATTACTGTCGTCGGCGGCAGCCATGTTTAGTTTGCCGTCGGTAGCCCCGCCGCAAGCATATGCTGTGGGATAGGCCAACAATTGCGACCATACGCCTGCCGTTCCCTGCGAGCTGCCCACCAGATAAAGGCGGTTGGTGTCGATGGCGTTGGGCCAACGGCTCAGAATCCAATTCAGCTCCCACCGGATCCGACGCACGGTGTAAGCTTTGATCACCCCGCTTACGGGGGGAGCATCTTGCGGTGAGGCTTTATACACATCGAAATTTTCATGATGCCCAAGCCATCGGGTATTGAAACCGTTGGCCGAAAAGTTGAAATTGGGAATCCAGTCGTCAAAAGAGATTTTCCATGAGCTATCGATGACTACGCCTATAGCATTGCTGATGAAGTTGCCATTACCGCCGTGAAACTTTAGAAAGCCGGCATTCTTGCCGTTGATCGGCCCGCTTTTTATAATGCCGAAGTGAAAGGCCAAGCATCCCTCATTGCTCATTTCCGGGTAATAAGTGTTGGCCCACTTGCCCCCGTAGTGGAGGTACACATCCATCCGTTCACCATTGTTGCTTCCTGGAAAATCCACGTTGCTTTCCTGAAGGTAGGCTTTGACGGGAGCCACTTTTTGAACCACGCCAAAGCCTGCCTCCAAAGAGTTGGCACCGGGAATCACCATCCAATTCGGCGACGTATTCCCATAATCACAGCGAACGGCGAAGTAGGTGATCTGATTGTTTTGCGTACAGGTGTAAACGAATACATTTTGATCCAGACGTACCATCTGTCGCGGTTCATCGTTGATAACCAGCCTTCGAGGCTTGTTGTCGGCCGCAGCTTGCATGAATCTTATGTCCAGGGAGAAATTGTAGGGCACCCGACCCAAATAAGTACTGCTTTGAATGTTTGCCGCAGTTATGGGATGGGCATTGGCATAAACATAATAGAAGCCACTGTCCACTCCGGGAATATTGTTCCAGACAATAAAGATTTGGCCGTGTCGGTATTCAGCTTTCAAACCCGTAACTACTTGTGCCTGCGCTGAGAGGACCCAACCCCAAAGACACGAGAGCAAGAGCTGGCAAATACGCATTTCAGGGTGAAAATTAGCACCTGTACAAGACAGAACGTAAGGCCTATGCACAACGAGCTATCGAAGTGTGTCTTGCTGCAGTCAGATGAGGTGCTTATTACAAAACTGTTGCCATGGATAACCCCAGTCAGTCAACTCTTCAAGCAGTCGGCCCACAGGCAATCCCATTACGTTGTAAAAGCACCCTCGAATGCCCTGCACACCGATGTAACCGATGAACTCCTGAATGCCATAGGCCCCTGCCTTGTCAAAAGGCCGATAGGTTTGCACATAATGACGAATGAGTTCAAGGGGCAGGGGGCGAAACTTTACTGCTGTGGTTTCTGAAAACGTATGCATTTTTTCTTTATGCATCAAAGTGACACCTGTAACTACGAAATGTTCTGTTCCCGACAATGCTTGCAACATGGCTATGGCTTCCTGCTCGCCCTGCGGCTTACCCAAAACCTGTTCCTGCAGGATTACGCAGGTATCAGCGGCCACCAGCAGCTCATCCGCAGCCAGCTGCCCCACCAACGATAATGCTTTTTTGTGCGACAGGAAGGGGGCCACTTCTGCAGCGGCCAAATGCCCGGGATAATGTTCCTTCACCTCAGGCACGACAACACGAAACTTCAGACCGACGGCTTCCAAAAGCTGCCTGCGTCGCGGCGAAGCTGATGCCAGCACCAGTTGCATGCGCGAAAAGCTACATGCTTTTCCCCGCACACAAAAACAGCGCCTCTGAGGCAACGGCATATTTTTAACCTGTGAAACTTAGCATAGCCCTCTCCCCATGCCCCAACGACACATTTGTCTTCTATGCACTGGTTCATAAAAAGGTTCGGTCCCCATTTGCCTGGAAACTGACACTCACCGATATCGAATCGTTGAATGAGTTAGCTCTCCATGAAGCTACTGACCTGTGCAAGATCAGTCTGGCTTTATATCCCCAAATTGCCCATAAATATTGGTTGCTGAACAGCGGTGGCGCCTTGGGCTATGGCTGCGGTCCTGTTTTGGTATGCCGCCCTCACTTCAAAGAACAATCACCCGAATTTCCCCGTGTAGCCGTGCCGGGCGAGCATACGACGGCCTGTTTTCTCCTCAGGTTATTTTTCCCTCACTACCGGCACTGGCTTTGTTTACCGTACAACCAGATTATTGCAGCAGTACAAAACGGAACTGCCGATTTAGGTTTGCTGATTCACGAAAGCCGCTTCACCTATTATAAGGCCGGCTTGGAACTCCTCGCCGACCTGGGCGCCATGTGGGAAGCACAGTATAATTTACCCGTGCCTTTGGGCGGCATTGCGGCTCGCAGAAGCTTACCTGAGCCGGTACTCAAGAATGTGGAAGACGATATTCGCCAAAGCCTGTACTACGCATACGCACATCCCGAAGAGACTATGGCATTTGTACGACAACACGCGCAAGAACTCAGCGACGATGTGTTGAACCAACATATAAAACTTTTTGTAAACCACTATACCTTTGATCTGGGCCCGCAAGGGCGAGCAGCGATTCTGCGCCTGTTCCATTTGGGCAGCACGGGCCTTGCTGAGCGAGTCTTTTTCCTTACCAGTTTCACTACCCACCCTCCATGCTAAACGGCAAGAAGATCGTAGTGGTGCTGCCGGCCTACAATGCCGAGCATACCCTTGAAGCCACGTACCGGGAAATACCGTTCCCTTTGGTTGACGACGTCGTATTAGTCGATGACCACAGCAGCGATGCCACCGTGACGCTGGCCCGTAAGCTGGGCATCCGCCATATTTTGGTACACGACCACAACCGCGGTTACGGCGCAAACCAAAAGACCTGCTACAAAAAAGCACTGGAACTTCAGGCGGACATCATTATCATGTTGCATCCCGACTACCAATACACCCCCCGCCTGATTCCTGCTATGGCGGCCCTGATTGCCGAAGGCCTTTACCATGTAGTGCTGGGTTCTCGAATCTTGGGTACCGGCGCACTAAAAGGCGGCATGCCCCTCTATAAATACGTCTTCAACCGACTGTTAACGTTTATCCAAAATCTGCTGTTGCAACAAAAGCTTTCTGAATACCACACGGGTTACCGGGCCTTTTCTCGTGAGGCATTGACCAGCATCAACTTGGAAGCCAATAGCGATGACTTCGTCTTTGACAACCAAATGCTTTCGCAACTGTTCATGGCTGGGTTTGAAGTTGCAGAAATCACCTGTCCGACCCGTTATTTTCCCCAAGCAAGCACTATCAGCTGGAAAAGAAGCTTTGTGTACGGCATTGGTGTGCTGTGGGTAAGCATTCGTCATTTTTTACATCGGCATCGGATATGGCGCTGGCATCTATATAACCCACCCACCACTTAAGCACGCAGCAACGGAATGGCCTTCGCCATTTTGCGCCACCAACGTTGGTATGCTTCCAGTTGCAGTACCGCGGAATCCCGATTTGCCGTGTACATCAAAAACAAAGCCAGCGGCATGACCAAAAAGGAGGAAAACCACATACCCGCCACCGGAGTCAATACGCCCTCGCGAGCCATTTTTTCACCGGCAACGGAAAGGATGTAGTACATGATGAAGAAAAAGACAGAGGCTACAAACGGCAAACCAAAACCTCCTTTTCGAATAATCGCTCCCAACGGAGCTCCGATCAGAAATAACAACAGGCAAGCAAAAGAAAGAGTGAACTTGCGTTGCCGCTCATTCTGATAGCGACGCAGCAACTCTGCCTTGCCTTCCTGCGCTCGCGCCATGTAATCGTAATACCCTTTCAGATTGCGCGCAGTAGCCAAAGCTTTCATGACTACCGCCAACGTATCCGCCGCGGGCTTGAGCTGTGCTCCACGGGTTCCTGGTCGATTTTGTTGCCGCAAACTGTCTAAATTGATTCGCGAAAAAGCTAAATACGGGCGGGCAAATTGACGAGCTTCCATGACGTCTGATTGAAGTTCTAACTGCATCGTGTCAATGGATGCCGAGAGCTGGCGCAGATTCTGCATTTGATAGCTTTCTCTGAAAAGCCGGGTGTCGGTACGGGTAAGGGTAAAATCAGACAAGTCAAAAACCTTACGCCACGTCGCAAAACTGAGGCGCACGTGTTCGTTTTCGCGGGTGGGGCGCGTTGTAGCCGTCAGCTCACGATACTGGTAGCCGTCGTACAACTCAAGTACGAGAAATCGCCCATCGGCTGTGGTGTACATCTTGCCCCTTTGCGCTACCACCACCGACTCATTGGCCTTGCCCTGCGTATGGTCATAAATCAAAACATCGCTAATGTTTCCTCCCTCCTCGTCTTTGCTACCTATACGTATGCTAAACCCTTCAATTTCTTTGTAGAACACGCCTGGCTTCAGGTTAAAGGCCGGTCGTTGCCGGGCGATGTCGTAGTAGAGTGCTCCAAACCGTAAATAAGCAGCCGGTACCACATAGTTGGCAAATGCCAAAGCACCTGCACTGATCAGTACCGACAAAAGCAACAGCGGGCGAAGTACGCGCCACAGGGAAATGCCCGAGGTTTTTAGGGCCGGCAGTTCTTGATTTTCGGCCAAAGAGCCCACCGTCATCATCGACGCCAGCAAGGTCGCTAAAGGCAAGGCCAACGGTACCATGGTGGCAGCGGTAGCGTACACCAAAAATTCTCCCACCACCCACCAAGGCAAGCCCTTACCGGCCAGGTCTTCAACATACTTCCATAAAAACTGCATGATCAAAACAAACAATGTGAGCAGAAAAGTGATTACAAACGGCCCTATGAACAGACTCAAAACATAGCGGTCGGTCAGACGTAAACCCAAACGCCAGGGCAAGCTGCTACCTTTAAGCCCGCTTAGGAAGTGTATTGTCTTGCGCCGCACAAATCCAAAACTATCCCTTTCTGCTCAGCAGATTACCCTGCTTCGTTCACGCCGCATCTTTCGGGTGAAACGGCAGGTCACCGAAAAGCTTCTCGTTTGTTTGCAAGATACGCGTGATCTGTTGCTGACGGCCCTGAAGCAAACAACCTATCCGTGGCCCGAAGGCATGGACCTGAACTACGGAAAGATCTCCAAAGGGGAAAACTATCAGGGTTTTCCTTACATGATTTTGGATTTTCCACGGCTTTTCCGTCACGATCGATGGTTTGCCTACCGCACCATGATCTGGTGGGGACATCATGTAGCTTTTACCTTTTTGCTGAAAGGACCGGAAGCCGAACGCGCCTTGCGGCAGCTTCAGCGCCTGCCGCCAGCACAGTGGTTGCTTACTGATTACGTTTGCATCAGTGAAGATCCGTGGCAGCATCATTTCAAGCCCGGCTATGTTCAGCGCCTACGCGAGCTGAATTCACGAGACCTCAGCCGGCGGGTAGCTCCGCTGCCCTATCTGAAACTGATGCGCCGCCGTTCCCTTAACCACCTGGAACGACTGCCTGACGACGCTGTCGCAACCTGGCAACATTATATGCAGCGTCTATTGTTATAAAACGCCTAACCGTTTTTTTAACTGATGAACCTGCTGGTCCCATAACATTTCGGCATCGTGTTGTTCAGATGGATTTGCAAAATCTGTAATGATCAATACCGTGTCGTTGGTAATGTCGGTAATATCGATGCGAAATTCAAAATACTCATCCGGCGGCGCATTGGACCATTGAAATCGGATGAAGTGCTCCTCCTCTTGTGCAATTACCCGCGCCGATTGCTTTTCACTTTCCCAAGTGAAGAAAAACTCTTTGCCCCGCTGATCGACTTCGTTGGCAAACCACTCAGCCAAACCAGAAGGCGTGCTCAACATCTCCCACAGAATAGCAGGGGAAGACTTGATTACATACTCTCGGGTGAATTTTCGGTTGCCGCTGGACATTGTAAAGAATCAGGCGTGACAGTAAATGTACTCAGGGCTGTAAATAAAACAAGTTTCTGGCCGATCGCCTAATGCATTTTCATACCCTGCTGGCCGCTTCTGGCAGAAAATTTTGCTTCGAAGCACAACTTTTTATATTTGCTTGTCCAACTTAAAACACCCCTAACCCACTTAACCCCTCCATGCCTATGCGTCAGTTAAAGATTACCAAATCCATTACCAATCGCGAGTCACAGTCCCTTGAAAAGTACTTACAGGAAATCGGAAAGGTTGATCTGCTCACGCCAGAAGAAGAAGTAGAACTGGCAAAAAAGATCAAGCAAGGTGACCAACAGGCGTTGGAAAAACTGACCAAAGCCAATTTGCGCTTTGTGGTCTCGGTGGCCAAGCAATATCAAAACCAGGGCTTGTCACTCAGCGATCTCATCAATGAGGGAAATTTGGGTTTAATCAAGGCCGCCCAGCGCTTCGATGAAACACGCGGCTTCAAGTTTATCTCCTATGCCGTATGGTGGATTCGCCAGTCCATTCTTCAGGCATTGGCCGAGCAGAGCCGAATTGTTCGCTTGCCGTTAAACAAGGTTGGGTCGCTCAACAAAATCAACAAAGCCTTTTCTGCCTTGGAACAGGAATTTGAACGCGAGCCCTCTCCCGATGAGCTGGCCGCAGTACTGGACATTCCGACGGAAGAAGTAGAAACCACCTTAGGCATTGCAGCACGTCACGTAAGCGTAGATGCTCCTTTTGCCGAAGGGGAAGACAATTCGTTGTTGGATGTTTTAGAAAACCCCAACAGCCAGCCCACCGACCAGCACGTCGTTTACAACGATTCGCTGCGGCGGGAAATTGAGCGTTCCCTGAACACGCTGACCGAACGCCAACGCGATGTCATAAAACTTTACTTCGGAATCGGCGTGGAACATCCCATGTCGTTGGAAGATATCGGCGAACGCTTTGCCCTAACCCGAGAACGCGTGCGCCAAATAAAAGATAAAGCCATTAACAAGCTGCGCACGGCCTCCCGAAGTCGCCTTTTGCGCAGCTATTTGGGACAATAACGGAGTTTGTCGTTACCTCAACTGCTGTTGGGGCCAGTAAAGGCCGTGGGTGCCGTGCACGGCATACCAACTGAACCAAAAAGAAAAATAGCCAGGCAGCGGATCTTTTTGCTGACTTAAGGTAGCGCGAGGCATGTAATCAGTTACGTACACGGTCAAGGGCCCGCGGGACGTATTCACTTCCGCTCGGCCTTGTTCCACAAGTGTCTTCCAATGAAATGCCACAGTGAGGGTATCGAGAGCAACCACATACATCATGTCTTTGTTGGAAAACAAAGGGAACATCCGCGAAACCGGGAAAAACAGTTCTTCGGTGCGATCGTATGCAGCATAAGGATTTTGCATATAATTCCGGTCGTATCCTGTCTGGAAACTTAAGACCTGAGCCTGCGGATGATGCCGCAGCACTTCTTCAAAAGCAACGATCATGCTGTTGACCAAAGCAAGTCGCTTGCCAACGTAATCCCCAACCACACATACTCCGCTAGCCTGCAGCCACAACGATTCTGTTTCTTCGTCAAACATCAGTAAGTTGGATTCATACAAAAGGCCGCTCACACCAAACAACAGCGTGTCGGATCCGAGCACTCTGCTAAATGTGATGGCTGAACCACACAACGGACAAAAGGTGACAGCTACCGGAACACCGCCAACGACGTCGTTGACGATCTCGTGCCAATTCAGAATCCGTAACGGATAAAAGCGTGTGACTTCGTTGATCTGTACCAAAATGCCAAAATCCATAGGCTGCAATACATCAGCCGCTTGCGCCACGCTGATAAATTCAGGATAGTCAATAGCCGGAATATCGTTTTTGCGTGGGCCGCCCGGCAGAATTTGAGCGGTATCGATCAGAGCCTGTTGCCAATTGGTATGCAGTTCTTTGTCGGAAAAGCGCTTTAAAATGTTTTCCTCCTCAGTAGCGGCATCTTCGGATTTTTTCCCCGAGCACCCGCCAAGCATACCCGCCAAAACCCACAGGCCGATGAACCGGCACATCATAGGCGCAGTCCAGCTCATGAATTATGTTCGGCATTTTCGAGCCGACCGATGTACTTGTCCATTTCCCGCCCTTCGGTGGTGTTGGGAAACTTATTCTTGATTTCCTGATAGATCAACAAAGCTTCCTCATGCCGGTTCAGGCGCTCTAACAAAAGGCCCGCCCGCTTGAGATAAACAGGCGTGACCACATCGTTTTCCTTATGGTAGGCGGCTTTTTTGTAAAATGAGATAGCTTGTTCAAACTGGCCGAGCTCCGAATAAGCATCGCCCAGGGCACCGTATGCCATGGCCGTAACGATCTTATCGCGACCCTTGAATTTCTTCAAGTGCTCGATTGCGAATTCAAAAGAATCAAGGCGCAAATAACAGATGCCTGCGTAGTAATGGGCCAGGTTGGCGGCGTCCGTCCAGCGATAATCGCTGATGATCTGCAAGAAGCCGGGGTAGTTGCCGTCACCGTACAAAGCGCGACGCAACGAGTCTTGCCCAAACCATTGCTGCGCCATGAACATTTGGTTGTTGGCTTCGTCGTTGCGCGGCGCCAGATAAAATCGGCTAAAGGCCACATAGAGCACCACCAGCCCTACAATTCCCCCCACGATATAGGTAAGAATTTTCCGGTTCGCATTCACCCACGATTCAAAGTCCGACAGCCGCTCTTCCAAACTGGGTGCGGGAGGAGCTGCTGGCGCACCACCGGCCGTGCTGCTTTTCTGTTCACTCATAGCTGGTCTGCCTCAGATTTTTTAGTAGAAATTTTTTAATGTGATTTTGGCTGCTCACCACTCTTCACGAAGAAACGGATAATCCGCTTGAACGTAATTGTCCTTGTATAATTCTTCCGGGTCGGGGAAAGGTGATGCTTCTGCAAAAGCTACGGCTTCATCAATTTCTTCCATTATTTGCTGGTTAATGGCTTCCACTTCTGCCAGATTAACCAGCTTGCGGTTCAGCATATACGCCAAAAGCGTTTCAATCGGGTCCCTGGCTTTGTGTGCTTCCAGCTCGTCCTTGGTCCGATACTTGGCCGGATCGCTCATGCTATGCCCTTTGTACCGATACGTTTTTATTTCTAAAAAATAGGGGCCTTTGCCCTCACGGCAATGCGCTGCTGCTTCGGCTATGGCCCGATGCACCTCTTCACAGCTATGCCCATCCACAGCGCGTGCCGGCATGTCATAAGCACATCCAAGCCGGTATATGTCAGTAACGTTACTGGACCGCTGTACAGAAGTGCCCATCGCATATAAGTTGTTTTCACAAATAAAAACCACAGGCAGTTTCCACATCATGGCCATGTTAAACGTTTCATGGAGGGCCCCCTGCCGGGCAGCACCATCACCGAAATAACAAGCACAAACGTTGTCGGTACCCCTGTATTTTTCCGCAAATGCAATACCTGCCCCTAAAGGTATCTGGGCGCCTACAATGCCATGGCCTCCAAAAAAATTTTTCTCTTTAGAGAAAAAATGCATAGAACCGCCCTTGCCTTTAGAACAGCCGTCCACCTTGCCAAACAGTTCGGCCATGCATTCACGCGCTGACATACCCCGTGCCAGGGCCAACCCATGGTCGCGATAGGCCGTGATGACGGGGTCAGAGGGCCGAAGTGCCGTTACCGAACCCGCCGCTACTGCTTCTTGGCCGATATATAAGTGACAAAAGCCCCGGATTTTTTGCTGACTGTACAACATGCCGGCCCGTTCTTCAAAACGCCGGATGCGCAGCATCGTTTCATACCAAAACAAGTAGGTAGCTTTATCAAATTCCGGTGTTGGCCGGGCTGCTAGGGCGACCTCCTGTCCGTTATTATCTGGGGCTTTCTTTACTTTTGAACGTGCCACAGCTGCCTGCTTCTGGGGCGAAGTTAAACGAAATCAGCCAAGAGATTCTGAGGGGACCTACCCTTTGCTCGCTAAGGCTATATTCTTTTCGCTGTTTCAAAAATGCTTCTTTTGATTTTGTGCCGGGCCTCAATTTGATCTACGGCCCGAACGCCACAGGAAAAACCAGTATTCTGGAAGCAATTCATTTTTTGTGCATCGGCAAAAGTTTTCTGTCCGGCTCCGATCGCCAGGTTGTGCTCCATCATGCGCCGAGCATGAGGCTCCAGGGTTTCTTTCAACCGCAGGCCGAGGTAGGGCTTACCTGGAGCTCCGATGAGGGCAAACGCATATACGTCAACGGGGTTTTGCAACCGCGCTTGACCGACCACGTGGGTCGATTCACGGTCGTGGTCGCCTCACCTTCAGACCATCTGCTGGTGGATGAGTCGGGTCATGACCGACGCCGCTTCATGGATCTGACGTTGGCTCAAACTTCCCCCGGCTATTTAGAGGCATTGTTGCAGTATAACCGGCTATTGCAGCAGCGCAACGCTTTGTTACGCCAATTGGAACCAACAAAACCCGATCTGCTTTTGCTTCAAACCGTCGATGAGCAATTAAACCAACCGGCTCATGTGTTGTGGGAACATCGCTCGCGGCTGGCCGAAAAGCTGGCTGAAGGGGTAATCGAATTTTTTCATGAATTGAGTGGAGGAAAAGAGCTTGTTACCGTGCAGTATCAAACCTGTGCAGCAAAACAACCGTTAAGCCAGGTGCTGGCCGGGCGCCGGCACTACGACCTGCAACTGAAGCACACCACCGCAGGCATGCACCGCGATGATCTACAGTTTCTGCTTAATGGACAACCCATCCGACATTACGGCTCTCAGGGGCAAAAAAAATCGTTCACCCTTGCCTTGCGGCTGGCACAACATGCCTTCCTGACGCAAAACAACCGTCAAGCACCTTTGCTGCTCGTGGATGATTATGCCGACCGTCTAGACAGCAGCCGTCGTCACGCTTTTCTGCGCTTGCTTAAACAGGGCAATTTTCCTCAAGTGTTACTAACCCACACCGACCCGCACGATTGCATCGTCGCTGAAACGATCGACAACCTCATTGAACTGCCTTCACCTTCTGGCTAAGGGTTTTAGGGCCATCGCATTACTTTACACACATGCCTGGTGCCAGCAACCGTTGCCTGCAGCAAGTACATTCCCTCCGCTATAGAAGCACCATGCAAGGTCCAACGATTTACGCCGGCAGGCAAGAAGCCCTCGGCAATCAGCTGTTTTTCGGCTCCGGCAAGATCACATAAAGCAAGCCGTGCCGGTAATGCCTGCGGTACGTACACTTCAACGGTGGCCAACTCAGTAAAAGGATTGGGGCTGATGTGAAGTCGTATCTCCTGCGGACGAAATACGGGTTCTGCCTGCGTAGCCACATCAACAACGATGTAATCCGCTTTTATGGCCGTGTCGGTACAACCGGTGCTGCCTTGGGTGATCAGCTTTACAGTATAAACCCCCGGTGCAGTGTACACGTGCGTCGGGAATTGACTGGTTGACGTAGCACCATCACCAAAGTCCCAAAGCCATGAATGAGCTACCGGCACTGTGCTGTCCATAAAGGCCACCTGCAAAGGAGCTAAGCCATAAGTCACATCAGCACGAAAGGAGGCGGTACAGCAATTCTTGCCTTGTTTTTTCAATTTGATTTCAACGGCAACGGCATTATCATCGTAATCGCTTTCTAAGATGGATTTTGTGGGATTGGTCACCGATACGATGTAGTAGGTGCCGTTGCACAGACTGTCGAAATAAATTTCCTGTCCTTCAATATATTGATGGTATGCATCATATTTCCCGACATAAATACCCTGGTCGTAATCACAGCCGGTATGCAGACCCAGGCCGAAGTTGGGTAGGTTGTTTTTATCGCGCACTATTCCGTTTTTATCCACGCAATACTGATTGCTCGACGAACAATTCCCCAAGTTTACCAGACAAAAACTCACTTTTTCGCTTTGGGCCACTATAGGCCAGGTGGCTGGATTGGAATCCGGCCCCCGGATGCGAATGGAATTATGCGTCCAGTCGTCCACATGAATGTGGCCATGGGTGGGGTGATAGGTCATGGTACCAGCAGGCAGACTATAGCTGGTCATGGCTGCATCGCTTTTGTGGTAAATGACCTGAATTACCTTTTCCTTAGGCCACTTTCCGTCGGGACAGGGAGCAGCACAATCGGCCGGTATTGAATCACAATAGCACTCCCCTGTGCCGTGTACTTCCAGGGGACCATAACCAATGTTTGGCGTTGCCACCCCCAAACGGATAAAACCGACTTTTTCCGTCCAATTTTGGGAGATGTAATTGGCCGAATTGATCATATTAGGTAATAAGTCACATTCGTTGGTACCGTCAGGGCATTGGCAGGCAGCAGCGTTGCCCACTTTGCAATCCCCTTCCGTGTGGGTTGGAGGCGGGTCGTTGTCGAAAGTGAGGGATACCCAAAGCAGTTTTCCTGTGTCCTGTGGCATTTCATCGATTACAACCAGGTACCAAATTCCGTTAGGATTCTGTCCGTTGTTAAGCAGGTTGAGGGATTCATTCGGATAAAAGGTTCCATAAAAAGGCGCGACGCCGTCGGCCAATTCCCCATCCGTTGCATTTTCGGCTACACAGGTTTCATAGTAGTTGTTTTGCGATCCACCGTAATTATTGGCAATGTTGATCACCGTGTTGTCCGGGCTTTGCAGTAGGACATCAAGGTCGCCCACGTATGAATGTTCGATGTGAAAACAAACTTTAACCAGTCCGAAGCTTGTTGAGTCAATAACAGGTGGCAAGCCACTGACTTCTATTGGAAAGAAATTCTGGATGTTGACCTCTTTAATGGAACCACCAATGGAGTTTGTGAACGTTTGAGCTGAAGCCAAAAACAAGCTTCCCCCTGTGCTGAAAAACCAACATAGCAGTTTTTTAATTGCAGAAGACATTGGGGGGACTAAAGCTAAAGGTACCGACTTTTCTTACTTTTCCTGACAACCATTTCAAAAACAAGATATGCCGTTTGCTTTAGCAGTCCATGGCGGGGCAGGTGTATTACCCCGCTCTGAGATGACCGATGAGCTCAGGCGCCAGTACGAGCAGGGATTGCTCCTTGCCCTTCAGCAGGGGTTTTCCGCCTTGACGCAAGGAGCCGACGCCGTCAGTGCTGTGGTTTTGGCCGTAAGTATTTTGGAGGACTATCCCCTCTTCAATGCCGGACGGGGTTCGGTTTTCAATCACCAGGGACAACATGAAATGGATGCTTCGGTCATGGACGGCCGCACGTTGGCAGCCGGAGCGGTGTGCGCCGTGTCGCGGATAAGAAATCCGGTACAATTGGCGCACCTGGTGTTGCAGCGATCGCAACACGTGATGCTGTGCGGAGCCGGAGCCGAACAATTCGCCGTAGAGCAGGGCATGAAACTGGTAACTCCCGATTATTTTTTTACCGAACGACGCTACGAACAATTTTTACAGGCCCGACGTCGGCAGGCCATGCAGTTGGATGATGGCGCCACGATTCCTTTGGGCACCGTAGGCGCCGTAGCCTGCGATCCACACGGCAACGTGGCGGCTGCTACCTCTACAGGTGGACTTAACAATAAGCGTTACGGCCGGGTCGGCGACAGCCCGATTATCGGCGCAGGTACATATGCAGACAATCGCACGTGTGCGGTTTCATGCACCGGTCATGGCGAATTCTTCATACGCCACGTCGCCGCCTTTGACGTACACTGCCTGATGGCCTATAAAGGCATGTCGGTGAATGCTGCGGCCCACTGCGTAATTATGGAAAAACTAAAACCTGCAGGAGGAGAAGGCGGACTGATTGCTGTTGACCCTAACGGCACCATAGCCATGATTTTCAATGGGCAGGGCATGTATCGGGCTGCCCAGGTGGCCGGAGGTGATCCGCTCGTTGCTATATACTAACGCATGAGAAACGTAGAACTTACAGCTTCTTTGCACGGGCAGGAAAACATATTAAATTGAAAATTTTTTATAATAATATTCGTTAATGCTTTTCTACGACAGCATCAACGACAGCATGCCTAACAGGGTCAAAACTAAACTCAGCCGTTGCAACAAGATTGCCCACCGCAGTGCTTGGGATTGTGTAATGGCCATCATTGGCTTTTTCCGCGCATACGCACGTCTGTAACTTTCGGTTTCAGCAAAACCGCAAAAAAGCTTTGCACACTGTTAATTTTGCGTTATGCGTTGGGTCCTTCTTCTGTTTTCATTCATCGTTTTCGTCCCCCAAGGAAATGCTCAAACCAGCCTTAAGCAGGCCGTAGATGATTTTCACTACACTCTGGCATTCACATATCATCCTATGGCTGACGACAGCAATTATCAACCCATCCGCAACCGCAGTGCTGAGTTGTTGGAAAAAGCTCGGTTGATTGAAAAAGCGATGTATGGTGAGGCTTCTCTACCTGAGGAAATCGAGTCCAAAATAGACGTGCTCGTGTCTTCATGCGCAGCATTACACGATGTCATTCAGCAGGGAGCTACCGATACGGCTATTTTTAGTCGGTTATCCCGTATCCACGATTTGTTTCACGATGTCGAGCATGCAGTGATTGAATGGGAGCAAGCCCAAAAGCGTTAGGGTGCAAGAGTTTGCTTCAGATAGCGATTCCAGGGTGATTCGCTCAACGGTATAAGAAAGCGGGTGGTGAAGGTCTGCCAGTCTGTTAGCCAGGTGTTAAAGACCTGAGGCTCTTCGGGAAATTCATGATGCATCAGGCGGCCGGGCAATCGCTGATAATCCTCCACAACTATTTCCCCACCAACGTACAAGGCGATTAGGCGGCGATTCAAAAAGTCAACCCCGTAGCGTTTACCCAGTTGTTGGAGCATTCGGACGGAAGCGTCGATGGAACAACCGCTGACGGCATTAACCGATTCATCTGCGACCAAAACCACAAGTCGATGGTGCAACACAAATGCATCGGCACGCAACAATTGGCCATGCGCCCTCCACTGGCGGCAAAACTGCTTGAGTTCTTGCTCTATTTCCTTTACTTCTTGATCAGAAAGTTGACGATCACTCAGATAAACCCACACGCGGGCATTCGGCGCATATTGGTTCATGCTGCGAAAGTAAAACACTCCAAAAGGTGAAAAAGCCAAACCGTAGCTGTAAACTTGCTGCCAGTCCATGCCAGCACAAGCAAAGAAAAAGGCGGCTGCTGCACAGGGCCAGGCTCCTACCTCTTACGAAACGGCTCGCCTTACACGATTCCTTCCGCTTTTTTGTGGCCTGCTGGCCGCCCTGTTGTATGTCAACACATTGGGCCATGAATTTACCGTCGACGATGCCACGGTGATCACCAAAAACAAGATCACTACAAAAGGTCTTGCAGCCATTCCTGAAATTCTAACCACGCCCTACCGAGCTGGCTTTCACGACAGGAAAGAAAGCCTCTATCGTCCCCTCCCCTTGATGGTTTTCGCTGCGCTTTATGAAATAGCCGGAAGCCGTCCCTGGTTGTATCATATGACAAATGTTTTGATTTATGGTGTGACGGCAGGCCTTGCGGCATATTTAATGGTGCTATTGTTTACTGCACAGCCGCCCTGGGTGTTGGGTGTAATGAGCCTGTGGTTTGCCGTCCATCCTATTCATACCGAAGTGGTGGCCAACGTCAAAAGCCTGGATGAACTACTGGCAGCCCTCATGATCGTTTTGGCGCTTTGGGCTTCCTTGCGCTACCTGAAGCAACCGGCAGTTATGTGGTTGCTGCTGACGGCAACCTGCTTCTTTCTGGCATTGATGAGCAAAGAGTCGGCAGTGGCTGGTCTGTTGTTGGTGCCCTTGACCTGGTATTATTTCCGCGTGCCCTCGCGCCGCGCCTACGTGCTTGTAGCCCTCTGGATGGCCGGCAGCCTGCTGCTGTACCTGCTGCTGCGTTATCAGGCCTTGGGGGCTCTAGTCAATTTTGAAAAAATAGAACCCATCAACAATTCGTTGGCCGCTGCCGGCGACCGTTACGATCAACGTCTGGCAACAGCTCTATACATTATTGGGCTATATATAAAACTTTTGTTTATACCTCATCCCCTCAGCTACGATTATTCCTACAACAGTATCCCCCTGAAAGACTTCGGCGACCCGGCCGTGTGGTTGATCCTTTTGTTGTCCCTCGGATTGGCCTACGTCATGTTGCGGGGGTTACAACGCAAGAAGGCTTATACCTACGGCATCTGGTTTTTTGCCCTAACGCTGGCACCAGTGGCCAACATTTTTTTGATGATCGAGTCTACCATGGCTGAGCGGTTTTTGTTTTTGCCTTCCCTCGGCTTTTGTATGACCATACCCCTGGTTCTGGTTCGGAAAAATCCGAGCCAACACCTAAGTCGCGGCTTTGCTGCTATATTACCGCCAGCATGGTATCGGCTATTTCTGCCCTTTTTTCTTGTGCTGAGCCTAAAAACCATTGACCGCAATCGCGACTGGAAAGACAATTACACCCTGCTACAGCATGATGTGCAAACCAACCCCAACAGCGCCCGTATTCGATATGCCTTGGGTAGTACCATAATTTTTGAGAAAGCCCTGCCCGAAGCCGACGACCAACGCCGCCGGCAGTGGCTACAGGAAGGCATTGCGCACCTTCAAGCAGGCCTGGAAATCCTCAACTACTATGGCGAAGCATGGTTTAATCTGGGATTTGCTTATAATGAATTAGATGAATACGAAAAAGCCATTGCCTGTTTTGAACGCGCCCGCATGCACATGCAAAAACTTTCTGCTGTTCATTGGGTTCAAATGGGCCTTGCATATGGAGAAAGTGGTCGATATAAAGAAGCATATGCCGCCCTACATCAAGCCTTGGCGTTGAACGATACAGCCTTCGATGCATACAACAATATGGGTTTGTTTTTCTCAAGGCAGGGCAAGCAAGACAGCGCCTTGCATTATTTACACCGGGCCCTGCAACTCAGGCCGATAAACAGCAAAGCCTTGTATAACATGGGGAATGTGTTTGCGGCTTTAGGCGATTACCCACAAGCGATCGCTTACTACCGCAAAGCTTTACACTACGAACCTCAATTTGTCGATGCCCTAACTAACATGGGAAACTGCTATGCCGTACAGCAGCAATACGATTCTGCTCTGGTCATCTATCATCGAGCATTAGCCATCGATCCCCACCACCACAACCTGCGCAGCAACCTCAGCCTTACTTACCGCCTGAAAGGCGACACGGCCGCAGCCCGCAAGTTCGGACTACGGCCGTGACGCACAACTGGAGTGTGCCGATTATTTCTGTTCCATCAACTTGAAGAACTCATCAAGCTGCGGTAACATGATGATTTTAATGCGTCGGTTCTTTTGCCTGCCCTCAGGCGTGTCGTTGCTGGCAATCGGAATGTATTCGCCTCGCCCACAGGGGATCATTCGCGCTGGATCGACTTTATATTGTTCCTGTAAGGCTCGAGCTATTGAGGTGGCACGCATCACGCTTAAATCCCAGTTGTCACGCAGGCATTCCGTGCGGATGGGCTTATTGTCCGTATGCCCTTCAATCATGAACTTGAGGTTAGGCTGCCCATTAACCACGGCTGCAATTTTTTCCAAAACTTCACGCGCACTGCTGGTGATTTGATAACTGCCGCTTCGGAACAGCAGCTTATCGGAGATGGAAATCATTACAGCACTACCTTCCACTTTCACTTCGATATCTTGGTCATTTACATCTTTCAACGCACCTTTTAGGTTCATCGTCAAGGCAAGCAACAGCGAGTCTTTCTTGGCTATTTGCGCTTGCAATCCCTTGATGAAGGCATCCTTGATACCTAATTGCTGCAATGACTGATTGATGCTTTCAGCCTGCTGCTTGGTGATTACCGACAGATCCGCCAGTTGCGCTGTAAGCAGGTTGCTGGTAGCACGCAGCTGGGCATTCTCTTCTTCCAACTGCGCCACCCTTCGCCTATTGGCGTCCTTTTCACTCAAGCACGTACGCAACTGATCTTCGACTAAATAATAGTTGCGCTGCAATGAGTCATATCGCGCCAAGGCGGCTTTGTATTTCTTTGTAGATACGCAAGAACTAAGCGCAACCATCAACAGCAAGGGAACAACAATCGTTTTTGCCATATGGATTGTTTTTGAGGTTTTTTCAGAAGTGGCGCCAAAGTTAAACATTGCCTGTTGCGAAAAAAAAATTCAATGGCCTAGCTTCGGTTAGGAAATTGTTGTTTTGCCTCCAGCGCATGGAACATATACGCGCCCAAATTGTAGATGTGGTGCACCGCCGTATTTACCCTGGTTGCGTGACGATTGAGGGCGGAAGCATTTCAAGCATCACGCAAGAAGCCGGCGATGGACTGCCCTATTTGCTTCCTGGATTTGTGGATGCACACGTACACGTTGAAAGCTCCATGTTGGTGCCAGCCGCTTTTGCGCAGCAGGCCGTCGTGCACGGAACCGTAGCATGTGTTTCAGACCCTCATGAAATCGCCAACGTGTTGGGATTGGATGGCATTGAATACATGCTGGGCAATGCTGCCCGTCAAGCCTTCCATTTTTGCTTCGGTGCACCCAGTTGTGTTCCTGCTACGGCTTTTGAGACGGCGGGTGCCGAACTCAACAGCGGTCAGGTGGCAGCTTTATTGCAAAGGCCCGACATCGGCTACCTGAGCGAAATGATGAATTTCCCCGGCGTGCTCCACAACGATGACGAAGTATATCGAAAAATTGCTGCGGCCCGTGCTGTGGGCAAACCCATAGACGGACATGCACCTGGCCTTACCGGTTCCGAGGCCATCAACTACATCAAGGCTAATGGTCGGTTTGGCCCTGACCCGGTCATCACCACCGATCATGAATGTTTCAGCTATGAGGAGGCCCTGTGGAAGCTGCAGCACGGTATGCACATCCTCATCCGTGAAGGCAGTGCAGCAAAAAATTTCGATGCGCTGATCCCGCTGCTGAGTCAATATCCCGACCGCGTCATGTTCTGCAGCGACGATAAGCATCCCGACGATTTGCTTAAAAGTCACATCAACGATTTGGTGCGTCGGGCCGTAGAATACGGTATTCCGTTGTGGCATGTCCTGCAGGCTGCTTGTGTCAATCCGGTTCGCCATTACAAACTTTCGTGCGGATTGTTGCAGCCCGGTGATTCGGCTGATTTTGTCCTGGTGAACAACTTGAACGATTTCACCCCATTAGCCACCTATGTTCGAGGCGTTTGTGTCGCCCGTGAAGGCACCGCGTTGCTCCCATATTCACCAGCATCAGTGATGAATGTTTTTCGTTGCCATTTCAAAAAGCCTGAAGACTTTGCCGTACCGTGCAGCGGTAGTCGCTTACGCGTTATTGAAGTATTAGACGGTCAACTCATCACCCGAAGCGGCTACGCAGACCCTTGCTGTGTCGCTGATAAAGCTGTAAGTAATCAGGAAACAGATCTCTTGAAGCTTACGGTGGTGAACCGGTATTTCGAGGCTCGCCCCGCTGTAGCCTTTGTACGTGGTTTTGGCCTACGCGATGCAGCTCTGGCCAGCAGTGTGGCGCACGACTCACACAACATTGTTGCCGTTGGCACAGACGATGATTTGCTTTGTCATGCCGTGAATGCAGTCATAGCGCAAAAAGGGGGCCTGGCTGCCGTCACGCCCAATGCTGAGGCTGTACTCCCCCTGCCGGTAGCCGGCTTGATGACCACGGAATCGTGCCCTGCAGCTGCTGCTCAATACGAATGGCTGAACCGCATTGCCCACGCTGCAGGATGCCGCCTCCGTGCTCCGTTCATGAGCTTATCGTTCTTGGCGCTGCTGGTCATTCCTGAACTCAAGCTGAGCGACCGCGGTCTGTTTGATGGCCGCACCTTTCAATTTACATCGTTGTTTTTTTAATAAAAACTTGCTTCCGTTTGTTTGGCTTCGCCTTGGTTTAAGAGCCATGCAGCTCTTCACGTCGAAGACCGTATTTCTCCATCTTACTGTATAAATGGCTGCGCTGCATATCAATTTCGTCGGCAGTCTTAGATACATTCCAGTTATTCACCCGCAGCTTGTATTCAATAAACCGCTTTTCCATTTCGTCTCGAAAGTCGGCAAACTTGTCGAAGCGATTAAACAATGCCTCCAACGGATCTTTGGTCACGTTGGCTACGGCATAGGCCAGCACATCTTCTTCCGTGATCTTGCTGTCGCACAGTATGACCAGCCGCTCTATAACGTTGTGCAACTCCCTGATGTTACCGGTCCAGTGAATATTGGTTAGCACCTCCATGGCTTTAGGGGTGATGGTCTTACGCGGAAGACCATACTCTTCACAGATTTCTTGCATGAAGCGTTCTGCCAGAATAGGAATGTCTTCTTTTCGTTCATTCAGTGTCGGTACGTGAATGATGATTACGCTTAAACGGTGGTACAGGTCGAGCCGGAAATTTCCCCGATCGGCCTCACGCAACAAGTCTTTGTTGGTGGCCGCAATCACTCGCACATCCACAGGAATATCTTTATCGCCGCCCACTCGGGTAATCTTGTTTTCTTGCAAGGCCCGCAACACTTTCGCCTGGGCACTCAAGCTCATGTCGCCTACTTCATCCAAAAACAAGGTTCCGCCGTTGGCTTGTTCAAACTTGCCAATTCGTTGTTTGATTGCCGAGGTGAAGGCCCCTTTTTCGTGACCAAACAATTCGCTTTCGATGAGCTCACTGGGGATGGCTGCACAATTGACCTCCACCAGGGGCCCCTTTGCACGAGCACTTTTTTCATGAATCCAGCGGGCCACCAGTTCCTTGCCTGTTCCATTTTCACCGGTGATCAACACACGGGCATCTGTGGGCGCTACCTTTTCAATTTTTTCTCGAATCCGTTGAATGGCCGGTGACTTGCCCAACATCTCCCGCGTACCGCTGACTTTCCGTTTTAATACCCGCGTTTCCCGAACCAGCGTCACTTTATCTAAAGCATTACGCAGGCTGATCAGCAGCCGGTTCAGGTCCATGGGCTTGGCTATAAAATCATAAGCTCCTTTTTTGACGGCCTCTACCGCGGTGTCTATGGTACCATGCCCAGAGATGATCAGTACCGGAAGGTCGCTGTTGATTTCCATAATCTTTGCCAGCACCTCCAGCCCATCCATCTTGGGCATCTTGATGTCTAACAATACGGCATCGAAAGATTTTTCCTTAATCAATTCCAGCCCTTCCAGCCCGTCGGCAGCTTCCTCCACTTTGTAGCCTTCATATTCGAGGATTTCCCGCAGCATCCGCCGGATGCTCTTCTCGTCATCTATAATCAAGATGGTAGCCATTTACATTTTTGGTTGACAAAAACAAAGGTAGAAATTCCCGCAAGGCAGCCGCGAGCACCCCACGCACTACAGCATACTGCTCAAGGCCTGCTGACCATCAGCTTGCCTCCGTATCGACCGCTCTGATGGGTGAAGCTAATCAGGTAGCAACCTTCGGGCCACAGCGCCACCGGTAGCAAGGTACGACCTGATGCCTCACGATTCCACCAAACTCGACCCGTGGCATCGTGCACCGTCAACATTCCGAACTGCTCAGGCAAATGGATGAAAACCCACTGGGCCGCGGGATTGGGCCATATCGTTAGTTCCGGATGATTTACCTCAGCTATTCCGATGCTATGAAATACAGTGTCCTTATAGATGACTTGGGTGACAACCGGAAAGCCGCCCACCATCTGAGCATTGACCTGCACCACCGGAAGGCCTTGACCCGGGGCCAACCATTTGTACTCAATCGTTTGCAGGTCAAACCGACTTCCGAGCTGCAGGGTGTCAACGAAAATCGAATCGCTTTCGGTAACTATTGACTTGATGCGCAGACATTCGAACATACCGATAGGTGTCAAAACTGTGCCCCAACCATCCACCGTGTTTACGCGTTTGCGGTTTTGAGCGAAATAAAACACTCCAGGCAGCGAAAATTCCAAAAAGGCTTGAGATGAATCTTGTTTTCCATAATGCAAAGGCAGGTGATAAACTACATCTTTCGAACCATACACCATAGGGATGGGAATGCCCAAAAGCTCAGCGGCATATCCGTCTATCTGCAATTTGGATGAGGTGAGGGTATAAACGGTATATGCCCCTTCCAAGCCCAAATTTTCCAGGAATGCGGCAGCGGGTCCGCGGTTGGCCATATCAGAAAACAAAAAGAAAAACTGAAAGGCACCCGACAGATCGCTGATGGCCTTAAAGGTATCCCCCACGGAAAACAGAGGTGTCAAGCCGCTGAAATCCCAGAAAAATCCAGCTCCCGTCAGCTCAAGATCGGTTTGAAAACCGACGGCATAAGTAAGGATGTAGGTATCGTCCACTTCAGGCAGATCCGATTGCGTGATGGTGATTTGACCATGCGAAAACATGGCCCACTGCAACACGACAGAAACCGCTACAAATCGGAAGAACAATTTCATTTTTTTATGATGTTTTGTTTTAACAACTTGCCGGTGGCATCGTAAGTTTCGGTTCGGATGAGTTCGCCGTCGGCGTTAAAATACTTCCAGAGGCCGGTTTTCTTCCCCCGAACGAAATTTCCTGAGGCAGTCAGCCGCCCCGCTTCATCGAAATAACGCCACGAGCCATCTTCTAATCCGTCGACATAAAAACCTTCTTCCTGAACTTTTCCGTTCTCAAAAAATTTCCGAAACGGTCCGGTGATGTTTCCTTGCACGTAGGTATATTCCACATAAACGGCTCCGCTGGGATAAGCCCATCGGTTGATGCTATCGCGCAACCCATGTTTGAAAAAGCCTTCTTCCTGCACCTTTCCGTCTTCCGAAAAGAGCATACGTCGGCCGTGCAATTGCCCTTCGCGATAATGTTCTTCTTTGAGCAGGCGCCCATTACGTCCGTATTCACGCAAGAGGCCATGAAGCTGACCGTAGCGGTACGACACTTCGCGACGTAAGGTGCCGTTGGGTTCTATAAACAGGCTCACGCCGTGCGGCATGTCTTGATGAAACTCTTCCAAGCTGTTCAAAACACCGTTTTCATAATAGGTACGCCAAACACCAGTTTTTTTTCCATCCAAAAGCACACCGGTACGATAAAGCCGCCCCGAAGGAAAATACAAGGTCATGAGCTCACGATTCACCTGATGTGGGTCTCGTTGCCGCACCGTGTCGTACTCCAAAACGATTTGCGCATTTAACAAAGAGATGGTGCTTAGACTAAGGGCCAATAACAACAAGCCTTGCGCTTTCATCAGCGGTTACCAACTGTACCCAACATTCAAAAATACTGCCGCAGTACCCGTTTTGGCCGGAAGCAAGAAAGCAAGCAAATTGCCAGTCGCCGCTCTTATGCCAAAGGACTTAACCCGTACGGCAACGTCAGCGCCCAGGGAAAAACCGGAAATACCTCCCAAGGTTTGTATGGCAGCGAGCGTAACCTTACGGCCATGCCAGGCAGGCCGCACCATCAGCTCGGGCTTTCGTGCCGGAAATAACTCATACCATGCCGCAGCCGTAATAGACCATTTCGGGCCGACGGGGGCGCACATCGCCACAGCCCATCGGGCAGGAAGCAGCACGGTAGCAGAACCTTCTGTTTTCTGAGCGCCGGTATGGTTGAGCAAGCTATCCAGGGAATAACTTAAAAATGCATTGCTATGGTCAGGGCTGAAAAGGTTGTGCGCAGCGATGCCTGTGAAGCGAACTGAGGTATCGGCGGTGTAGCGATACGCCTCTTTGCCCCAATGCAGCACGCCTAAGTCATTAGCCCAAATGGCGAAGGTCATTTTTTTCCTGGGCATACGAGCAGCCGCATAGAGCTGAGCTGCCGAAAGCCATCCGACCCGACGCAACCCTCCTGATGCCGAATCAGCATTAGCAGTCAATGTAAAGGCGTAAGAGGCATCCAAAAAAGTTCCATCCGAAGCGGTGAACAACTGGCCCTGATGCAGGTGGAAGAGAGAAGCCCGCAGCAACAATCCTGCCGAGATACCTGCACCTGCTTCAAATTCTATTTTTTTATTTAAAAATTTTCTTATTAACGAAAAACTAAAATAGTCAGCTGTAATCCGGCCATAGGCGGTTTTGTCATAGTAAGCCACCGTGCCAGCATAACGGGCATTGCCGAAAAACAAGGTTCCAAAGGCGTCGTCGGTAAAGCGCGTCGACGTTTCCAGATAGCGGCCTAAACGAACTTCGGCCAGTACAGGAGCCTGGCTGCTCCAACCCCGCCACAGCCAACGTGCATAAACGTTGTAGTTCCACCGCAACCGTGCATGATTCAGCTGCTGAAGACCCTGCTCAGCCTCTTGCTTCAGACTGCTGTCCAGATAGCTGCCCCTCAAGATGGCAAGGCTAAAAGGCAAGGGCAAGGCATCGGATTGCAGATCGGTCCAAAAAGTTGCTCCCCCTTCCGCAACACCAAAACCGTTGCAGCCAACAGCCTCGTAAGCATAGAAGCGCACCGAGGGCCAAAACCAAGCTGTGTCCGGAAGCCATTGGGCACACACGAACCTGCTGAGCATGAAGGCTGCCGCCCATAAACCGCCGCGCAAAAGGATCATGTGCCTGCTTTGAAGATGAACCGGCCGGACAACACAAGATTTAACAAATACGTATCGTAAAGGCGCACCACCGGACAAAGGCTTGAGTGGTTGGTGTCCAACACCACACGCACAATTGCTCGCTCAGCCTGTCGCAGCCGATGCATCTTGTCGGCGTCAACGTATGAGGACAATACCGCCTGAGCCGGCTCGCTCACTCGGCAAGCCGCATCCAGGCTGGCGGCCGCCAGCGTTTGCGGTGCACCAAACAGCGAATCCAAAACCACAAAAGCAGCGGTGCAGAAATATACCTGAACGGTAGCTTGGAGCGGAAAGCCATTGGATACATGGAACGAAAAAGTGCCTTCCTTGATGGACCCTGCTTGTTCTGGAGAGGCCGACGCCAGCGAAAATTGCAGCGTGTCGTTTAAACTCAGGCGCTCGGCAGCCAGTGAAAGAGGTACATAAGCGGAAAGGCGTGCCGTCACATAACTGTCGGCATAAGCAAAGTCCTGGTGGCCGGAGGTGTTTCCGAATGGATTGAGAAACACATCGAAACGATAACGGATCTGCTGCGGCAACAAGGAAATCAATTCGGAAATATTTGAATTATTATCATTCAATTCAAACGAGGCTAATCCAGCATTCAACGGTGGCTCTGTAGCCGGAGGCAAAGCCAGCGGCTGGCCCAGCTCCGTCCACGCCAGGGCTAGGCTACCGGAACGGCCCAGGGCTTCTAACTGATATAAATTCAATCGACCCGCAGCACCAATGCCGTTTTCCAGTTCCAATCCCAACTTAACCCCTTTTAGTGTCAGGGCTCCCTCCACGAATGCGGGAAAGAGCTGGAATGCGCTTACCTGAGGGCCCACACTGAGGATCTGCTGCCCGAGATATCCGTGGATTGATTCCGGCTCTAGCCCTTTTAATTCATAAATCAACCTGATGCTGTCGCCCTTGGTCAGGGTGACCAGCTCGCCGGTGGAATCCATTCGCAGGATCAGATGGCTGTAAAACGTATTAAACAAAGTACCATCAAGACCGGTCAGATCAAATAAATAACCCGATAGGTCAAACGTTTCGTAAAATTCTGTCGTGCCACCGGGGGGTGCTCCCGGAAGCTTTTTTGAAATAAACACCAGCTGACCTGAAGGGTGTGTGGCAGAGGGAAGTGCATATTCCAAATAACAATCCTGATCAATAGAGCTGATGACACGCAAGCCCAGCTTTCCACTTTTGATGTGTAACCTTTTAAGTTCGGCTCCGCCACTGAGCAGATACGTGGTGTTCTGAATTTGATCGATTAGATTTTGTGCCGGAAATATGGCCGTTGCTTGCGAGACCCTAATGGCCCGGGCGGCCAAAGTAACCACGATGGCAGCAGAGGTGTCGATGAGCACGTAGCCACCGGGGCTGTTCATGTTGGTAATGCGGACCAAAAGTTTTCCTTCCACCTGCTTGCCGGCGAGATTTATGGATTTGGTTTGTTGGGAACCAGGCACAAGATTTAGGAATGTGTCGCGCGCCACGATTTGCTGGTCGGTGTAGTTCCTGATTTCAAAAACGATATTGCTCCATTCCAGCGGGTAGCCATTTTTCAAGGTAATGTCCAGAAAACCCGATTCAATGGTGGCATGTTCAAAAAAAGCAGTGGCATCTAGTGGATTATCCGGAGTAGCTAAGTTGCTTAAAGGAGGTATGCTAAAATATTGGCCGTTGTTGCCGATAATCACCTGGCCAAGCAAACCCAATTGCTGGCACAATGCCCCTAAAGAATAAGGATAAACGATCGTTTTGTCGCTCAAAGAGATATTCTGAAGTGAAAAAACCTTAACGACACTGGTATCGGGGATTTGTAGATTCAAGTCTTTCAAATTTGTTTGATACATCGTAGAGGAATATACCAAAGCCAGGGCATGGTCTTCTTCCACCTGAAGTAATGAGTCAGCTATAAGGTCTCGAATGCTGAGCTGGCTGTGCAATAAGGGGGTCAACAGTTCTGCCTCCCAATCAGGGGCTTCTTGCCCCAAACGGCGGCATGAGGCCACCGCCAGCAAGATCGTTGCTGCCCATAGGAAAACACGAAACTGTTGGGAAAGAAACCAGGACATCTTTATACAAAACTAACCGACCTGTTCGGGCTGTTTGGCCCTGCGCAAACGAGCCGGCGATGGAGGAGCTTTCGTCGTCATTCGTAACCAGGTCAGTCCCAAAATTGCCGATGCTGTCGAGGCAAGAATGATGGACATCTTCGAGGCATCCACCAAAACAGGGTCATTGAAAGCCAGTAGCGTGATAAAGATGGACATAGTAAATCCAATGCCTGCCAGCGATCCGGCACCAAACATGAGCGACCAGTTCACCCCCGCAGGCAATGCGGCCAGTCCGCTGCGCACAGCCAATAACGAAGCCAACACTATACCTAAGGGCTTTCCTACAAACAAACCCAACATAATGCCAAAGCCGTTGCGCGTGGCAAGGTCGTCAATCCAACCGGTGGGTAGAGGAATGGCTGTGTTGCAGAGGGCAAAAACCGGAAGGATGAAAAAAGCCACCGGCGCATGCAAAAATTTCTGCAGTTCATACGACGGGGAGCCCGGTTTTCCATCGCCAAAGGGGATGGTAAGTGCCAAAAGAACGCCAGCAATAGTGGCATGCACGCCAGACTCATGCATGAAATACCACATGCCGATGCCGGGCAACAGATAGAACGCGAGGTTTCTTATCCCCAACCTCTTGAACAACATAAGCATGAGAAAAATTGCCAAGGCAAATCCCAGGTTGCTCAAATGCAATTCGTCAGTGTAGAAGACAGCAATAACAATGATGGCCATCAGGTCGTCGATGACTGCTAATGCAGTGAGAAAAACCTTAAGACCAAGCGGCACGCGGCGACCCAATAAGCTCATGATGCCAATGGCAAAGGCAATATCGGTCGCCATAGGGATGCCCATTCCTGCTACCGTGGGGGTGCCGGCGTTAAAAGCAAAATGAATCCCTGCAGGCACCAAAACACCGCCTAAGGCTGCAATCGTGGGCAGTATGGCTACACGCCATTCCGAGAGCTCACCGACGTAGAGCTCGCGCACTAACTCCAGCCCAATGAGCAAAAAGAAAATGGCCATCAGGCCGTCGTTGATCCATAATTCCGTCGTATAGGGCCCGACAGGGTATTCCCAAAAAGCAAGATACCCTGGGGCAAATTCGCTGTTGGCTAAAAGCAGAGACACTACGGTACAAAAGAGCAAAATCGTTCCACCGCTGGCCTCACTTTTCAGAAATTGCCTGAAAAGAGCACTACTTAAAACGGAACGCAGCACGGATTTAGCTTTTTACCAATTTGACCACCTGCGCCCCTTCCTCCCACTGTATAGCAATGAAATAAATGCCGGCATCGAGGGTGCTTACATCAAGAAGCCATTGATTTGTTGTTGCCGAACCATTCCACGTTTCTTGACGAATTAACCTCCCCTGGATATCGTAGAAAGAGGCTGTCAATAGCCTTGCTGGTTCTTTGGGTATTCGGATGGCAATCAAAGCATCTGCAGGGTTCGGAAAAAGCGTAACCGATTGCTGAGAAGACTGCTGAGTTACTCCAACATCTTCTTGCACGACAATTCGGTAACCAGGGGTAGGAAAAGGAATGTAAAGAACGGGGGTAAGAAAAACATTTGCCTGAATGATAAGCGGGTAGGTTCCGGCCAGCGTAGGGGTGCCTGTAATGCGTACACAGCCCACGGAGTCGGCGAAGAATACACAGGAGGGAGGATTGCAGGCATAGCTAAACGGTACCGACGCCGGAATATCGGCCAGACCTAAAATGCCCACCAAAGCCACCTGATATACGGCAATGAGATTGTTGTTATAAATCGTTGTGTCGGGCACTTTAAACTGGGCCACGGCTTCATAGGGCTGACCTACCACGGCCACAGGCAGATTTTCGATTGTATCGGGTTTGATGCCATATCCCGTGTCCGGCCACATTGGGATGCACGGTTGCTGAGCCTGCAATGCCAGCATGGGCATCACACCCAACAAAATCAACAACTTGGTTTTTTTCATAATAAGCCTTCGGGCTAAAAATAGACTAATTCCGCCAGCCGCACCGTTGTAACCTCTTTACGTTTTGAACCACGCAGAGGCCTATTACCTTTGCCATTCTTTAATCAACGAAACCAACATGAGCGAAGGACAAAAGGCTTCCACAGCAGAACCCTCACGCCGCAACCGCAATATCCTCTTCGTCGTCTTGATCCTGTTGCTGTTGGCTTCAAACATTTATTTGTACTTGCGAATAGAACGCAACGAGGCTCAGACCCAAATGTTTCAGCAAAAAATCAACGAAGACAGCCTTCGGCTGGCTGAGTTAGATCAGCTTTATCAGGAAGCCCTCATGAGCCTGGAATCGTACAAAGGACAAAACGCTTCTTTGGACAGTTTGATTGCTGTTAAGGAACAGGAGTTGAGCCAATTGCGCGAACAGTATGCCACGTTGAGCTTGCAGAAACGTCTTTCAGAAGAAGAAGCGCGCAAAGCTATGGAGCGGATGCGGGCTGTCATCGCTGACCTGCAGGAAAAAATCCGCATTTTGGAAGAGGAGAAAAAAGTCTTAATTGCCCGCGGCGACTCTCTCACACGTACCGTCAGCACACAAACGGTCACCATCAGTCAGCTCAAAAAATCTACCCAGGAATTAGCCGTAAAGGCAAATTTGCTCTACACCACGTCCGTTCATGCTACGGGGGTCAAGGTTAAAGGCAAAGGAAAAGAAGTAGAAACCGATAATGCCAAAAAAGCAGATCGCTTGCGCGTCTGTTTTGCTTTGCCGGCAGCCGGAACCGTAGCTCCCGGTGAAAAAACTTTTTATGTACGCATCATCAGTCCTGAAGGAGTCACCCTCAGCGATGGCTCGTCGGTATTGACCAAAGCCGAAACCGGAACGCAAGTACAGTACACCTCAACCGTGACTGTCGATTACGACCAAACCGACACCAGTGTCTGCGCTTATTGGGAGCAAGCCTCCCCTTTTCAGTCAGGCACCTACACAGTTGAAATTTATCAAAACGGTTTTCTGATTGGCAAAAGCGATTTTACCCTTAAGTAAATCTTTGATCAAAAAAGTGCACGCACCTGCATCCGGCCGGTATGAACCCAGTGTGCCGAACCCGTTTTTCTTCCTTCATAAACTATCGTTAACTCAAGCATTTGGGTTAGTTGGCGCTCGGCACTCAGCTGGCTGATGAAATTCAAACCCTGTTGCAGTCCTTGCAGCATAGCATAGCCTGCAGGCGAGCTGGCCGAACCGTCAAATCGCACTTTAGCTAAGGTTGCTTTTGCAGAAACAGAGCTTTTTGCCAGCATGTTGAGCCGCACCTCGCTTTCTCCCTGATGGATAAAGGCCTGCTCGCTCAACTCACTGCCAAGGTTGCGCTGGTAGTGATATCGGTAGCCTGCGGTGATACGCAGCGTGGTACGCGGTAAAAAACTGAACTGGCTATTGAGTTCATAACCTTTGATGTCAAAGCCACCTGTTGGCAAATACTGAAGCGTTCGCAGCTGGTTTGTGCGCTGCACCGTGCTCAGCAGAGCCACCTTGCGTGTGATGTTCCATCGCAGACGGCTGCCCCAGGTGGTGTTGCGCCGAAGCTCGAGCCCATTGGTCAACAAGTTTTTGGTGGCCACGCTTTGCCGAAATACATCTGCCCCGAAGTGGGGATTGGTGCGATTAAAATACACGGTAGCTGAGTTGAGCACCGATGCAGCAAGCAATAAACTGTCAGCTACGTTCAGCCCGACGGGACTAAAGCGCTGCCACCACGTGTTGCCGAACGACCGTTGACTGATTTGCGCTGTAACCAATAGAGAAAAGCGCGACAGCACATGCCGCTGGGCACCAGGCCCCCGATAAAGGTGACGAGGTGACAGATGCAGCGATTGGTTGAGCTGAGCATGATAACATCGCGTGTATTCATTGGTCGGCAACAGCACTTTCACAAAGGCACCATCAGATGCGAATGGGGCCAGCTCGAATTCATTGATCTGTTGAATACCGTCGCCGTTGTAATCAATCCAGACATGCGTTCCGGCTCCGGTAGCCACCGGAGCGTAAGCGAATTCCTGCTTCTGAACCTGGCCTACATTGGCTTCATACAGTGTATTCGTTGTGAAAAAACCCTCGTGAAAAGATCCTTCATGCCTGAGCCGCAACAGCGTTGAGGCATCAGGGCGGTTGACGGTCAGCAGCGTGTCCAAGACAGAGAGTTTCCGGTACGTAACCATCACCTCAGCTTGCTGTTGACCTTGTTGCCAGCGCAAGCCCGCTTCCAGATTGTTGCCCACGGTGGATCGGCGAAAGGAACCGGCCGCTACAGCGAAATCGTCACGTCTGGTGGCTGCACCGTGCCATTGCACACGAGCTGTGTCACTGTTTCGGATGAAAAAGGTGGCTTCGTTCCAATAGAAGCTGCTCGCCTGCAGGCTGTCGGACCCTGTCTGGCGAAAGCGGTTTAATTCTTGCATGTTGCGAATTCCTACCCGTATTGAGGAATGAGGAAAAATGCGTTGCGACAATTCTATGGTGGGGCGTAGGAAATCAGACCGCACCGAGTCATCTGTGGCGATCAAATAACTGAGGTGAGCGCGGCTCTCCCATCCCCCTTTCGTCCACGATCCCGAAACCGTCTGACGCAGCCCCCGATAACGATCGGTGCGCAGATATGCTGCCACCTGATAGCCTGCTTGAAAACGTTGGGGTAGCTGCACCTGCACCGACAGGTCGGCCAGGTGCTGGCTTACCGTGTCGGCAGCATTGCCCAAGTTCCAGTCGCGGCCGAATTCTACCGGCCGATAACGCTCTATGGGTCGGAATGCAGCAGACACGACCTCATAGGAAGAGTGCAGCGAGGATTGAACTTTTCCCTTAGAAGGCAACTGATGTTGGATCCTAAAAAAAGCTGCAGGCCCGATATTGTTTCTGTTGTTTATAGAAGAAAACGTATTCGGATCATTGTTGGAAAGAGCCGTTTCTATGCTTAGGGCCGTACGTTCTGAGGCCTTCACTTCCAGGCCGACAGTAATCAGTTGCTGGCGCTGAGGGGCTATGAGCGGAACTATGGGTTCGTAATCACCCTGTGGCTGATTATTGACGGGCGCAATCCAGTAATAAACGCGGCCGTTGGTTGCCGTTGGTGCTATCCGGTAATTTCCCCGACCCGGCCCTACGTAGGAAAAGCGCACATCATAATGGGCACGTTGGGGATCAGTGCTATAAACAAAAACATCATAACCCAAAGAATCGGTGCGCCGATACATGGGACGGTCGGTACGATATCCAATGCTGTCATACCCGGCGTAAAAAGCAAGTTCCAAACGGTTGCCAATACTTTCCAGAACCGCCTTTTGAGCATCGGTCAACACTTGTTGAAGCGGTTGGTTGCGTGCGTCCTGCTCGCTATATACAGCAATTCGTGCCGAGAGTTGTTGGTAGCTTAACTGCTGACCGGCCCAAAGAACTGTTCGTAAATAAGCGCGCTCGGCATACTGATACTCCACGACGATGCGTTTGTCTTTGGTGATCAGCCGGCGTGGTGTGAAAACGATTTCACCTAGATTATAATCGATCACGTAATCGCGGTCGGCACCACGTTGCAGCAGTTCGCCATCCACGTAAACCCGCTCGGTTCCTGCCAGAATAACTACATAGGTTTCGTGCATACCGCCAAGGCGGTAAGGACCTTGATTGCCCTCTTGCCCCATAAATTCCTTCCGCACATACTTGCCCCGTGCAGCAGCCACGCTGCCAAAAGTGTGATGTCGCATATCCCATCGGTCGTAGCTGGTTTGAAAACTCAATCCTTGCAACTTTTTATAAAAATTCATAAAGTAACCAGCAGGCTTTGAAAGCTCGTAATCACCGATAATCAAAGAAGTGCGGTCTTTGCGGAACTGAATAAAAATCTTGTCGAATTCCTGCAATTGCTGCGTGTTGCCTTCCGGCTGCAGAGGAACATTGTTGTCGCTCATAGCCGCGGTGACGTCCACATCGCCGGCAATCTTGCCCTGCATTTGAAGGTTAAAACTGGAATTGACCACCAAGTCCTGATTGTTGCCAAAAGAAATTCCCCGCGCATAACTCCCGCTGTAGGTAAGCCGCTCCGACGTTGAAGAGGCAAACAAGAGCTCGGAGGGAGCATAAATAATGCGACTGCCCATGATGCTGTCGTACTTATTCAATACATCAAAATCTTTGTGGCGCACAGGTTGAGTGAATAACAACGGAAAGACGCGATACCTTAGGCGCACTGAATCCGTTTCCGGCTTCTTTTTCCAGATCCACAAAGCCTTCCAATAGTCCAGTTCGTAGTACTCTGATGCCAGTGGGGTCCCGTCGGCGTATGTGGCTGTAACTGATCCGGGCACGATACTTAACGTGTCTAACTGAACGGTGTCGGCTTTTGTGCTGATGTTCCGCTCACGGCCAGGGATAGCCTGAGCCTGCAATTCCCCCCTGCCTGTGGTTGCAAACAAAGCCACAAGGTGAGCTATTACCAGCCACTCCTTAAAGCGCATTCCCGTACAACGCAACCGCTTAAACTATAAAGGTAGGCGGGCCTGTTTATTGTCTCGGAAGCCAGGCCATAAACACTTCCTTCGGGTAAGGCCTCAGCTCAGTCGTTCATGACAAACCGATAGCCCACACCCCGTATTGACTGAAAGTATCTGGGTTTTCGAGGATCGGGTTCAAAATATTTACGGAATGCGACGATGAAATTATCGATGGTTCGAGTCGTAGGCATCACATCGTAACCCCACACGGTTTCCAGAATTTCTTTACGCGAAACAACTTCATTGCGACGATCAACAAGCAAGCGTAACAAGGCTGCTTCCCGCTGGGTGAGTCGAAATTCTTTTCCGCCAACACCACGAGCCGTAAAGCTGCTGAAGTTTATTTCATTCCCCCCAAAACGAAAGACATCGGTTGCTGAAGCACGCGCCAAACCCTGAGTTCGGCGTAACAAGGCCCGGATGCGCAGCAGCAACTCATCCAAATCAAATGGCTTGGTTAAATAGTCATCGGCACCCAAGCGAAAGCCGCGTGTTTTGTCGGAGCTGGAATTTCTTACGGTTAGAAACAAAATAGGTAACCGGGCACTGGCCGTTCGCAAGGCACTGCAGACGGCAAACCCATCCAGCTCTGGAAGCATCACGTCCAGGATCACCAAGTCCAGCCGCTGTTCACGAGCCTGGCGAATGGCTTCTGATCCGCTGTGTGCCAAGATGACTTCGTAGCCCTCTAACTGCAGGCTGATGCGTAGCGATTCTGCCAGGCTGGGTTCGTCTTCAACCAGCAGGATGCGTGTGCTCATGAGCTACCGTTGCGTAATCTGTCGATGTTGGCAAAAGAACCGTAAAGATGCACCCTGTGGGTTTGTTCTCTGCAACACTGACCATTCCCCCGTGCAAGGCGACCAACTTTTTTACGATAAATAAGCCCAATCCGGTTCCGCGCGCCAAGCGGGTTTCTTCCTGACCCCTTCGGTAAAATTTTTCAAAAACCAGCTTGCGCTCTTGTGGCGGTATGCCCGGTCCTTGATCGGTTACTTTTAAAACGGCCTGGTTTTCCTGACGACCAACAAATACTTCAATGACGCTTCCCACCGGTGCGTACTTTATGGCATTGTCCAGCAAGTTATGAATGATGCTGTTTATGGCTTGCGGATCGGCAACAACCGACACCGGTCCATTAGCCACAAAGCGAATCACATGATGGCGACCCAACGTATGTTGCACCACCTCTGTTTGCTGCCGGAGTAACGACACCAATTCACACGGTTGTTTGTGGAAGCTATGGCTGTGAGCATCCAGCCTGGCTGCCAACAATAAATTGTTGACCAAAGCCTCAAGCCGTTCTGTTTCTGCCAGGGCATGAGCCTGAAGTTGCTGGCTTTCATGTGCCGCCATGCCCGTATGTCGCTGCATGGTCTGCACGGCCACCTTAATAGCTGCCAAAGGGCTTTTCAGCTCGTGGGTGACCGCCAACAGGAAATTTTTCTGACGGTTCAGCACTTGTGCTTCCAGGCGCATGGAACGGTGGGTCAAAAGGGTAATCAGAATAAGAATGACCAAAAAGACAGTGCCTTCGCCAACAATCATGGAAAACTGTCGCTTTCGGTCGCGTTCCAACTGCTGTTCCAACACCTGAATGGGCACAGCTTCCTGATCTGGAGGATAGCTTTGGGCTTGCAGCCGAAGTAATGCTTCGCGGTAAGCATACCGCTCATTATTGATACGCAACAACAGTACAAACCACCAACAAAAAGATATGAAAATATATATGATTAAAGCATAAAAAACGACATAACTTTTCATCGGGGCCATGCTTGATCAAAGGTCTTGGCTGCTTTGAACCGTCTGCCTTTGTTGTGTGGATACGGACTTTGCCTGTTTTGAGGGGAGCTGTACGAAAAACGTAGTGCCTATCCCGGGCTGCGATTGAAAAGAAATGGTGCCTCCAAAGCTTTCCACAATGCCTTTGCTGATGGCTAAGCCTAAGCCGGCTCCCGAGCTCTTGGTGGTAAAGTTGGGAACGAAAACGCGGTTGGCATCTTCCGGTTCAATGCCAATACCATTATCAGTTATTGAAATAATGACGGAATTATCTTGATTTTGCGTGATGAGGTCTATGCGACCTTTTCGCTGCGGAGGAATGGCTTGTATGGCATTCAAAATGAGATTTGAAAACACCCGCAGCAGTTGTTGGCGATCGGCAACGACAATACTGTTGGATGCATGAGCAAACATCTGCAAAGAGGCTGTTTCCTGTTCTTTGTGAAGCGCTACGGCTGAGGATAATACCTCATGAACATCCACTTCTTCAAACACCGGATCGGGCATTTTGGCAAAATCCGAAAACTCGCTGGCAATGGCGCTGAGGGTGTCGATTTGTTCAATCAACGTTTTGCAAACTTTAGTGGTCAACTCTTTCGCCTGAGGGTCTTGGTTGATTACCGCCCGCAGCAAATGCTGCACACTGAGCTTCATGGGGGTCAGAGGATTTTTGATCTCATGGGCTACCTGTTTGGCCATTTCGCGCCAGGCAGCTTCGCGGGCCGTTCGCGCCAGCTGCTCAGCACTGCGCTCCAACTCTTTGATCATCTTATTGTACTCTCGGACCAAATCACCTATCTCGTCATGTGCCGGCCAGTCTATCGGTTCGTTGGCGGCACCTAACTTCACTTTTTGCAACTTGCCTTGAATGACTTGCAGCCGCTGCATGATTTGGCGCGACAATAAGGGAGCAACCAGGCCGGAAACCACCAATGCCACAACCAAGATATTGACCAGCATTACGAAAAAGAATCCAACTTCTTCCGAAATGCTTTGTCCTGAATTGTAATAAGGCAGATTGATGAAAGCCAGCAGGGCCCCTTGTTGCGTTCGAAGAGCATAATAACCTGAAAAATTTTTCAGTCGGCCGGTTTGTTCTTCCAAAACCACGTTGGCCTTGCTTTCGCCGGTTATGAGCTGATAAGCTATTGGATTGACCAATGGGGCTTGAATACCCCGCTTAAAAATGGCCGGTTGTGTGGTAGCCACCAGTCTTCCCGTGGCATCATATAAATTCAGATCACTTGAATGTATTTTTTCATACATATCAAGTTGCTCGCGCAACAACTGGACCTGTTCGGCTGGGGTAAGGCCCTCCTCAGACCGCTCCAACGTCTGCTTTGCAGCCGAGCCAATGCGCTCCAGTTTTTCCAGTACGGTTGCCTCCACCAGCTGATTAAACTCAGCCAGGGCAAAGCGGCCTGTGACATAGCTGAGCACCATCAGCAGGGGTGCAAGAAAAATCACAAACGTCAGTTGAATGGTTGTCCGCAAGGGTGCATAATTCAGCAACCGGCTGATGCCGTCGCCACGCGCTTCCATGACCCACAGCCGAAACGCCATCACCAATGTGGAAAGAAAAAACACCGTCAGAAATAGAAAGCTGAAATAGGAAAGAAAATAGCCTATCGGTTTGACTTTCCGCGTGACGACCACTACCTGTTTTTCGCCACTCGACAAGATCAAATGATTGTATCCGCGGCGGGTGACGTAGATCGTTTCCAAATGCTGCTCCACAGGACGCCACAGGTCGTACTCATAGGCATATTCTCCATGTGCAGCCTGTAATTTCCCGTTTCGGTAAACGGCAAAGGAATACTGAGGATTGACATCAGGCAGACGATCCTTATCCGGAAGCAACAACACCGGATAGAGGCGGGTAAGCTGTAAGGCCCGGTTGCGCAAGACCACGTACAAGCGATTGACGACCGAATCGCTGGTCGTGATCCGATACCGTGCTATGTAATGCGCCCCTCCGCTAGCCCCCGGCGCATAAAACAGATCAGGATCGGAAGTTGCTTCCACCTCGGCAAGCAACCCCCGCTCGGTTATCAAACGGCCAGGCTGTGGCTCATAAAACAATAAATCTCCGTTTTGATGATACGCATAAATGGACACATCGTAACGGCCAAAACCTTGCGACAGATAACGGCGCATGAGCCGCTGAGTGATAATCCCTGCATTGAGTACCGGATAAGAAAATGATTGGGATAAAAAATCGTCCTGCTCTATACGACTGCGCATGTCCGTCAACAAATACTCGATTACCGGGTCGCGCTCGCGCACCAACATACGCGCATAAGTGAGTCGAACGTCCTTTTCCTTTTCTTCTCCGTAACGATACAGCAATATGGCACCGGAAGCAACCAAACCTATAGCGATCAGATTCAGCTTGGAGAATTCTAAACGTTTACGTAAGGAGAGCAAGAACCAAGGGCTGGCCAATAGGTAGGCTACGCTCCACAGCACAAGATAGATCTCGGGAAAACCGGTTTGAACCCACTGCACAAGAGGCACCGACAATAACGCTGCCCCCAGCAGCACCAACAATTTTTCGGTGCTTATACCCTCGTCCCAATGGATGAGCAAAAGCATCTTGGAAGCGATCAGATGAAGTGCGATTAGTATCATCGCAATACATAAAACTCCCGCAATACTGTTCCAATCGGGATCTAAGGGATTGAAAAAAGCAAACTGTACATGAGAATCTTCCACCAATGTTTTGATGAGATAAGTGGCACCGGCTACGAGCAAAATCACCCCGACGAGCACGCCAAGTTGCACCCCCAGCCAAAGCAACAATCGCTGCCTGATCCGAATACGAAACCGGATGTGGTAATTCAAAACGGCCGCGGCCCATACCAGCAACAGCAACACGATGAAAAAAGCACCCAGGGAAGCTGCCAAACCCGGTGAAGCAAAAAGCTCCGGTTGAAACAACCGCCAATACTGTACATCGGCGGGTAACCATCGGCTGTTGACATAAATTGCAACGGCGGCAACATAGGTTGTTACTAAAACAAGGGCACCGATCAGTCGGTTAGCAGCAAGAAGCGCCTCTAATCGAAAAGTGATACCTGCCGTAAAAAACAACAAAGCCGCAATGAATAAGCCCAGCCCCCAATATCCCGGTCGGTTACCCTCATGCGTCGCATCTAAATAGAGTGCTAATGTTTGCCCAAACAACGACACAGTGTGCCCGCCGGATTGTTCGGAATCCTGACGTTTCAGACCGATGTAAGACGGAATTTTAAAACATGCATTCCAGTGATCGTTTAAATAACGATTGCTTTCGTCATATTCATACCGCAAAGGCAGGGCATAGCGGAGCCATCTGCCCGTTGAATCTGCCGGCTTATCAACGGTGAGAAACCATCCATTGCGCAGCTTATGTACTTCTACTTGATCGGCAGCCGTGCTGTGTATTGGAATATTCTGAGAGGTGGTCCAAAAGACCAGAGAATCATGTTGGAAAACCAGGAGGCTGTACGGAAGTCGGGCGTACTGCTCAATCAGATCAAGTTTTAACTGTACATCATTAGCGTAAGCGATGCGCCGGTCGTCGTCATACCTTCGCTCGATTTCCTGAAGCAGTTTTTCTACGCCCCAAACCAAAGAGCGAGCCGCCCTACGTATTTCTTGCTGTGGGCTGTTTTGCCATGATAACAGATATGCAAAGGCCAGCAAGAGAGCTCCTGCCCCTAGCCATAGTCCATCGTAACGGCGGAAGCGAGCAAAGTTCATCTCTGCAGAAACCAAAAGTAGCGCAGCCTAAAGCTCGGAGCTGACGGGCTCTTATGGATAGAGTTTTTTGGCTTCTTCCCAAAGCTGGTCCATTTCCGCGAGCTTGAGTTCAGCAAGTTCCTGATGGCGCTGCTGGGCTGCCTGCTCCATGAATCTGAAACGGTTGATAAACTTTTTATTTGTTTTTTCTAAAGCTGCCTCCGGATCTATCCCGCAAAAGCGGGCATAATTAACCAGAGCAAAAAGCACATCTCCAAATTCTTTTTCCATCAGCGCATGTGTGGCAGGGTCAACCGGATTTGCCTCGGCATAACTGCCCAATTCCGTTATTTCCTCACGCACCTTGCGCCAAACATCTTGCCTCTGTTCCCAATCAAAACCTACCTGCCGGGCTTTATCTTGGATACGATAGGCTTTGACCATGGCCGGCAAGGCCTGCGGCACACCCGCCAACACCGAGCCCTTTCGCTCCTGCTTCTTAAGCTGCTCCCAGTTGCGTTTGACCACCTGCTCGTTATCGGCCTGGGCGTTTCCGTACACGTGCGGATGCCGGCGAATGAGTTTTTCTTTACACTGCACCAGAGCTTCGGCCAGCCGAAAAGCCCCTTGTTCTTCGGCAATGCGGGCATAAAAGATCAGATGCACCAGAACATCACCGATTTCTTCTTTTAACGCATCAAAATTTTTTTCATCAATTGCCGATACCAGTTCGTAAACTTCTTCAAGCGTCAACAACCGCAATGATTCGAGCGTCTGCTTGCGATCCCACGGGCATTTTTCCCGCAACTCATGCAAGACATGAACTAATTGCTCGAAGGCTTGGCCAGCTTCACTCATGGCTCATTGTTTGGCGGCGATATTAGGCAATTTCTTTCTGGCCTGTCCTGAACCACGTCGCGCCCACTACCTTTAAGCGCCTTTTTGTTATGAACCATCAAAAAAAAGTAGTCATTGTCACCGGGGCTTCCAGCGGCATTGGCAGGGCCTGCGCTCTGGAATTTGCCCGTCGAGGCTATGCCGTAGTGTTGGCAGCCCGCACCGCTTCAGCCCTGCAGGACGTGCAACAAACCATCAGAAATTCTGGTGGTGACGCCCTTTCCATATGCACCGACGTCACACAAGTCGACGACTGCCGCAGGCTCATGCACCAAACCGTAACACACTTCGGACGCATTGACGTGCTGGTCAACAACGCAGGCATCAGCATGCGGGCATTATTTTCCGAACTAAAGCTCGACGTGCTGCATCAAGTAATGGCGGTAAACTTCTGGGGAACCGTTTATTGTACTTATTATGCCTTACCGGAACTCCTGAAAACGTCTGGCAGCATCGTAGGAGTTTCTTCGGTAGCAGGCTTGGTAGGCCTACCGGCGCGTACCGGCTACTGCGCATCCAAGTTTGCCATGCATGGATTTCTGGAAGCGCTGCGCATCGAGCATCTCTATGATAGATTGCATGTGCTCATCGTGTGTCCTGGTTATACGGCTTCCAACATCCGCAACACTGCTCTGGATAAAGAGGGCAGACCTCAGGGCGAATCACCGCTGGAAGAAAATCGGCTTATGCCGCCGGAAACGGTAGCGAAAGCCATTGCGCGTGGAGTAGAAAAACGCCGACGAACTCAGGTCCTGACGTTGCAGGGAAAAGCGACGCTCTGGATGAAACATTATGCCCCCCGATGGCTCGATCATCTCATCTACCGATTCATAAGCAAGGAGACTGATTCCCCCCTTCGGCCTCGCTGAAATGCCCACGCACCACAATCGATGTTGCCGACGCGTTTGGGCCGGCACACCTGCTTGAGAAATAGTTCTTTCTTTGCCCCATCATGATCCGGGTAAACAATCTGCATAAGTATTATGGCAATCTGCATATAATTCGGGGTGTGAGCTTTCAGGTTCACGATGCTGAGATTTTGTCTATTGTAGGTCCTTCCGGTGCTGGCAAAAGCACATTACTGCACATTATGGGCACGTTGGAACCGCCTTCCCAGGGCGAGGTGTGGTATGATGAGGTAAACCCGGCCCGCATGCCGCCCGCTCAGCTTGCTGCCTTTCGCAACACGCACATCGGTTTTGTCTTTCAATTCCATCATCTGTTGCCTGAATTTTCAGCCCTGGAAAATGTGTGCATTCCGGGCTGGATTGCCGGTCGCAACAACAGCGAAGTCGAACACAAAGCCCGTGAGCTGTTGGCTTTACTGAAACTGGATCATCGGCTGCATCATCGGCCGGCTCAGCTTTCTGGCGGTGAGCAGCAGCGCGTAGCCGTGGCACGTGCCTTGATCAACAAACCGAAAGTAGTACTGGCCGATGAGCCATCTGGGAATTTGGACTCCGATTCGGCCCGCTCCTTACATGAGCTCTTCATTGATCTGCGCCGACAGCTGAAACAAACTTTTGTCATCGCAACCCACAACGAAGAATTGGCAGCCATGGCTGACCGCCGCCTCGTGCTGGAAGACGGTATGCTCCGCTAAGCGGCATCCCATGACCACTTTTTCAGAACTTGGCCTTTCACCGGAATATGGACTTGCAGGGGCTGCTGAAACGCTATTGGGGCTATGATCAATTTCGCCCCCCACAAGAAGAAATCATCCTGTCGGTGCTCTCTGGCCACGATACTGTGGCTTTACTGCCTACCGGCGGGGGAAAATCGCTCTGCTACCAAATCCCTGCATTGGCCCGACCGGGTCTGGTGGTGGTGGTTTCGCCGCTCATCGCATTGATGCGCGACCAGGTGGCCCGCTTGCAAAACCTCGGCATCAGCGCCGAGGCAATCCACAGCGGGCATTCTTTTTACCGAATTGATCGTATCCTCAATGATTGCATGAATGGAAAATATAATTTGTTGTACGTATCGCCGGAACGTTTGCAAAATGAAGTGTTTATTCAGCGGGCACCTCAACTGCACATTCACCTGCTGGCTGTCGATGAGGCCCATTGCGTGTCGCAATGGGGTTATGACTTCCGCCCTTCTTACTTGAGCATCTCTCGATTTCGGGAGATCGTGCCGGCAGCGAATGTGCTGGCGCTTACCGCCACAGCTACCCAAGAAGTCCTTTCCGACATCATCACCCAGCTAGCCCTGCGCCAGCCGCAAGTTTTCAGAACCAGCTTTTTTCGTTCCAACCTGTCTTATTCGGTGCTTTATGAAGAAGATAAACCCGGCCGGTTGCTTGCCATGTTGCGCAAAACCAAAGGCTCGGCATTGGTCTATGTGCGCAGCCGCCAACGCAGCGTGCAGATGGCCCGGCAATTGGCGGCTCAGGGCATTTCCGCCGATGCTTATCATGCAGGGTTGCCTTACTCTGCGCGCCAGCAGCGTCAACAGCGTTGGATGCTCAACCAGGTGCGGGTGATGGTATGCACTACGGCTTTTGGTATGGGGATTGACAAACCGGACGTCCGCCTTGTGGTGCATTGGGACCTTCCCGACAATCCGGAAAGCTATTTCCAGGAAGCCGGTCGGGCCGGGCGTGACCAGAAAAAAGCATTTGCCGTTTTGCTGTTTGCCAATAACGACCTACTTGACCTGCAACGCAAGCAAAAAACCATCGTACCGGAGCCTGCCCAAATCCGACAAGTCTATCAGGCCCTGGCCAACTTTTTCAACCTGGCGCTGGGCGCCGGTAAAGGCTGCTCCTTTCCGTTCGACCTGCAACGCTTCTGTAAAAACTTCCGACTCGATCCCCTGCTGGTGCTGAATGCCATAAAAATATTAGAACAAAACGAATATCTTATAGCTACCGAAGCCGTTCACCTGCCCTCAACCGTGCGGATTACGATGCGCCGAGCTGACCTTCATTCCTTAATGCTGAATGACAAGACCTCAGAACCCCTGCTGCTGGCTTTACTTCGAGCCTACCCGGGCATCTTGGATCAAGAAGTATCCATCAGTGAAGATGCTCTGGCCATGCATTTGAAAATTTCACGTGCTGCCGTTGTAAACCGCCTCCAACAGCTCCATCAACGGGACGTGCTTGCCTATAGCCCTGCTTCAGATGATCCCCTCATTACCCTGCTGCAGCCGCGCCAAGACAGCCGCTACCTGGTTTTTGACGAAGAGCGCCTAAAGCAACGCCGCGAAATCTATAACCGAGGTGTTCAGGCCATGATCCGCTATGTCACCAGCAACGACACCTGCCGCAGCCAGCTCTTGCTACGCTATTTCGGCGAAAACAACAGCAGGCCATGCGGCCATTGCGACATCTGCCTCAACCGCCATCAAGTCACCCTAACGGCTCAAGCGGTGCAAGACCTCAGTCAACGCATCTGTTCGCTTCTGCGGCAGCAGGCTACCTCGCTGTATGAGTTGGTAAAACAGGTTGCCCCTCATAAGGAAAAGGAGATCCTGTTTGTCGTTCAGCAAATGCTGGACAATCGTCAAATCTGCTACGACAGCCAGAACCGGCTTACCTTGGCCCGCTGACAGCTGGCCTTCAAGGGCGCCATGAAGCGCATCGTCTTCACTTTAATCAACGATTTGACCTATGACCAGCGCATGCACCGCATTGCGTACAGCTTGACGCAGGCGGGTTATGGCGTAAGCCTGATCGGACGACTGCTGCCGCACAGCATCCCATTAGAATCCAAGCCTTATCAGCAGAGTCGGCTCCGTTTGCTCTTTCGCCGAGGCAAAGCATTTTATCTGGAATACAATCTCCGCCTGCTGCTGTTTTTGCTGCGCAGCCCTTTCGATGCTGTTTGCGCCACCGACCTCGACACCTTGCCTGCATGCTTTCTTGCTGCTTTCATTAAAGGGAAAAAATGCATATATGATGCACACGAAATATTTCCGGAGATGCCGGAAGTGGTTCGCAGGCCTTTGGTGCAGCAGGTATGGCGGTGGGCTGAACGTTATCTGGTGCCTCGTGTCCGCCAGGGTTACACGGTCAGCAGCGGTCTAAGCAGATATTTCCAAAATCAATACGGTGTTTGCTATGAAGTTATCCGCAATGTTCCTTTGCTGCACGAAAATGCCGCACCGATTCCGAACACAAGGAACCCGCATGAGCCGCCGATCATCATCTACCAAGGGGCGCTCAATGAAGGGCGGGGCCTGGAGTGTCTGATCGCTGTAATGGCTCAAATCCCCGCTCAGCTCTGGCTGGCGGGCGAGGGGGACCTGTCGCAGCAACTACGCGCACTGGTTCAACGACTGGGCGTGCAGGAAAAAGTGCGTTTCTTAGGTCGAATCCCTCCGGCCCAACTTCCCTCGCTCACACGAACTGCCTATGTCGGAGTAAACCTGCTCAGCGGGCCCTCCCTGAACTATCGATTGTCTTTGGCCAACAAGTTCTTTGATTATGTTCATGCCGCCGTACCTCAAGTGACGATGAACTATGAGGAATACCGCAGGCACAATGAGGAGTTTGAGGTGGCCTTGCTCATTGACCGCACCGAATCCCATACCGTTCATCAGGCCCTCATGCGCTTGCTTACCGATCTGCCTCTGTATCAGCACCTGCATCGACAATGCCTGCTAGCCCGCCAGCATTGGAATTGGCAGCAGGAACAACAAAAATTGCTGCAGCTCTATCGCCGGTGGTTATGAGCACCCTGCATGTCGTTGCCCTGGATGTGCCCTACCCTCCCGATTATGGAGTCGTGATCGACGTATATTACCGGCTGAAAGCCTTGCATGCTGCCGGCATCTCCGTCATTTTGCACTGTTTTGCCTACGGCAGAGAAGAGGCGCCCCAGCTCAACGAAATATGCAAAAAAGTTTATTATTATCCTCGCCCTACACGCTGGACTGATCAGATTTCGCCCACGCCGTATATCGTGCGCTCCCGCGCTACACCGCTCCTTCTGGAACACCTCATGAGCGATCCTGCGCCCATCCTCTTCGACGGTTTGCATACGTGCTTTTTTCTTTCTGCCCCGCAATTGTCTAACCGACGAAAAGCCGTCCGAATGCAAAATGTGGAATGGCGCTATTATTGGCACCTGGCTCAATACCGCAGTGCCGTTTGGAAACAGCTGTACTATCTGATCGAAAGCTTTAAATTAAAAAATTATGAATCTGTCATACGCCATGCCGATGCGGTATTCACGGTATCGCGCAGCGAGCAGCATTATTACCAAAAGCATCATCCGTCGGTTCATTATCTGCCGGTCTTTCACGGCCATAAGCGCATCAGCTCTATGCCCGGATCGGGGCGTTACGTTTTGTATCACGGCAAGCTTTCTGTGCCGGAGAACGAACGCGCAGCGCGTTTGGTGCTCGAGGTCATGAAAGGGCTTCCCGATTTAAAGCTGATCATAGCTGGCCGAAACCCCTCCGCTGGCTTGCAGGTAGCCATCGCCAAAGTGCCACAGGCGGAATTGGTAAGCAACCCCTCTTCTGCAGAAATGGAAGACCTGATCCGGCAAGCACACCTGCATCTGTTGCCCACCTTTCAGAACACCGGCATCAAGCACAAGCTCCTGAATGCTTTGTTTGCCGGAAGGCATGTAGTCACCAATACCCCCATGGTGGCTGGAACCGGTCTGGAAGCATTGTGTCATATCGGTGACACGGTAGCTGAATTGCGCCAAAAGGTGAATATGCTGGCTGCCGAGCCTTTCACCCAAAGTGAAGTTCAGCGTCGTGCTTCGCTGCTGCTTTCCGAGTTCGACAACCAGCATAATGCGCAGAAGCTGATTGACCTTCTGCGGTTATGAAACCAATTCCTCTATCTGCCCACTGACCACGCGTCCATCTACGCATCGCAGCAATCGGCTGGGAAATTTCTTCAACACCAAATAATCATGGGTGGCCAACAGCACTGCCGTGTGCGACGACCGGCAGATGTCGAGCAGCAGACGGATAATTTCTTCCGAGGTTTCGGGGTCCAGATTTCCGGTCGGTTCATCGGCCAGAATCAGTTCGGGCCGGTTCAGCAAGGCTCGCGCTATCACCACGCGTTGCTGCTCACCGGCCGAAAGTTGATGCGGAAGCTTGAAGCCTTTCCCGCCCAACCCCACCATTTCGAGCACCTCAGCGATGCGCTGCTGGCGCTGTCTTTTATCTTTCCATCCGGTAGCTTTCAAAACAAATTGCAGATTGTCTTCAACCGTCCGGTCTGTTAATAATTCAAAATCTTGAAATACGATGCCCAGGCGGCGGCGCAAATAAGGCACGTCGCGGCGCCGCAGGCGCCTTAAATCATAACCCACCACATAACCGCTTCCTTCCGTCAAGGGCAGATCTCCATACAAGACTTTAAGCAAACTGCTTTTGCCACTGCCGGTTTTCCCTACAAGGTAAACAAATTCACTCGGTTCGATGCGAAACGTAACCGCCTGCAGCACCGGTATCCGCTCTTGATAAATGGTGGCCTCAAAAAGGGCCGCAACCGCCTCTTTCATGCTTTACTCCAGCTTGATGAGTTTTCCATAGGGTTGCTGCGCAATGGCCTGTTTTACTTTTTCAATCCAATCCTGCAAGCCTGCTTTTCGCAGGGCTTCTTCGGGCCGGTCGGCACGACAATAAACCAACAACCGCATCTGATCGTCGCGGATTTGGATGTAGTCGGGAATGCGCACCTTGCCTTTGATCTTAATGAAATACACCGCCGCAAAAATCCGGAAATACCCCCGTTGTTGGTTGCTGCCGTGAAGACGTTTTGCTCACAAGCAGTGCCTTCGAGCTAAGGCAAAAGGTCTTCTTTACGCTGAGGGCGCAAGGCCTCTTTCCAAACAAATTGACGCAGACGTGATTCTTCGGGTGGCAGCTGAGCTGGCGGAAATAATGTTGCTTCAGGCTGCTGTCTGAAAAAGATGCGCCAAACCTTACCGATGGTGTCGAAAGAAATCAACATCGACCCGCAAGCCACCCGATTTATTCCCACATAATTGTTGTGGTCGTCATAAACATGATAGATGCTTTCTCCGTTGCCGTCAATTTCCATGTGGTCGATGCGGCCCTCGCGGAAATGACCGGTGATGGTTTTGCCTTTGGCCTGATTGTATTGATCGGGACCTGCAGCGTTGGCTGCAAAAGCGTTTTGGTGCAGCAACAACCGATGCAGGCGGCGGTCTTTCAACGACAACCTGATCGTGTCGGCATAGAGCTGGTAACCTTCCGCCCACAATACAGGGTTGTGGTAGAAGTAAAAGGTGGAATCAGGGGCGGAATACACCAGCGAATCGCAGACGCCTTGAAGCCCGTCGCTGTACAGGCGCACCTGAGGATATGCAATCAGCCGGCGGCCGCCTGCGTTGGAATTGGGGAAAGACCATAAGGTATCGCTGCGTACGAACAGGGAATCCCCTCCTGCTGTGGTGGAAACCAGCACGTGATCTGCAGCCTGAAACCTATCTGTTTTTTCTTCATAACTCAAAAGGCCGGCACGTACCGTGAGTTGCGCTGTTGAATCGGCCCATATCACATTGCGTTTTGCCACAAGTTTAGCTGAGGGGCGGTAATAGTAAATGCTGTCGGCATTCAAGCGACGGCCCTTCTGCTGCATGGCTGCCCGGTCGGCGAAAAGAGCTTCTTCGCGCTGCAAATCATAATAACCTCGGCGGCAATAAATGGAGCCGGAATCGTTATACATATAGACCGGCGCGATGAAATAGCAGATGCGCTTTTCGGTATGGAACAGAAGCGAATCGGTCTGTAGGAAAAAATCGGGATGGAATAGCTTAACGTCGTGTACAAAGCGTACGGCACGAAGGGGGAGATGGTAACGGGCCTGCCGGCTGGTTAGCTCACTTTCTTGGCTGACCACCTGCCCTCCGGTGCGGTAGCTGGCTTGTCGCGCATTGAGGTCATAATCCAACTCGTCGGTATAGAGGGTGAGGTGGCCGTCGCTAAGCTTTACCTTTCCGGTAAGCCGAGCCTGGCGTGTGCGGCCATCGTAATTCAACTGCTCGGCATGCGCATGAACCGTGTCGGACTGGATGATATGAACCTGCCCACTGGCCACAATCCGATTTTCATGCAGGTAATAATCTGCCCGCTGACAATACAATGTAGCATCGCCCTGCCTGAGGTGCACATGCCCCGACAAACGCCTCACCTTCATTCCTCCCAGGCTAAAAAATTCAAACTCATCGGCATGGATGATTTCAACCGGGGTGCTTGACTGAGCAAGTCCCAGATGAGCAGGCAGTAGAATGGCTAAGACGTTAAGCACGATCGCCACGCAGCAGAAAAAAAATTTATCCAAGCGTGACAGGGTTTATTTATGCAAGAGCGAAATAAGGGTTTTCCTTGCTTTACATCGTCTAAGTCATCAGGTTTGACCTATTCTGGGATGCTGTTCTATTTATGAGAAAAGGGGGACGAAAAGCAATGGATGGCAGGACCCGCACCAAGTTAACCGCCACCCTTAGAGGCCTTGTCCGGATAATGAGGATAAGGAGGTGGCTTGGAGCCTGGGCCCTGAATTGGTCAACTGTGGCTTCCAACCCTTGCCCGCACCTTCGGCACTTATTCCTAAATAAGCGGCACCAACGACTTGTGTACTGGAGGCAGCATTACGCTGAAGGCCAACGGTACGGCTTACACGTATCAGTGGAAGAAGGACGGCAGTTACACGGGTCAGACCACGAAGTTCATCACGGTGAATGCGCCGGGCAGCTATACGGTAGAAGTGACCAACAGCAACGGTTGCACCAAGGAGTCGGCTTCTGTAAATATCATTTCTTGCTCTGAGCGTAGCACTTTGGTTGCGGATGCATCAATCAGGCTGTATCCGAATCCGACGGATGGCAGGCAGGTGGTGGTGAGTGCGCCACTGAGCGGCGATGGGCCGGCAACCCTTACGGTGAGCACGTTGCCGGGACAGGAAGTGCTGCGAACGGTAGTGAACAGCGAAGGCGGCCTGCTGCAGACGACGCTGGAGCTGCCCGGTGAACTGGCCAGCGGCACGTATGTGGTGAAGCTGGTGAGCGGCAACAGCACGGTTACGCGCCAGCTGGTGGTGCAACGCTGAGTTTTCTTTGGCAGATCAATGCAAAGGCGATCCGAAAGGGTCGCCTTTGTTGTTTTCGGGAGCGTTTTGTTTGGCTACGGCCGGTGAGGTTGCTTGCTTCTGCCCTATTGGTTGCTGCGGGATTGAGGGGGGTTGGTTGTGGGAGGATTTTTTGTCATAAGCAATGACAGAAATG
>JANWWJ010000042.1 GCA_025056305.1 Chitinophagales bacterium
GCTCGCAAAATCCTGATTGGACGCACATCAATTCCGTAGCCTACCACCCGCAATTGGATCAAATCATGCTCAGCGTGCGCAACTTCAGTGAGATTTGGATTATCGATCACAGCACAACCACGGCAGAAGCCGCTTCAAACACTGGAGGAAATTCTGGTCGTGGTGGGGATTTGCTTTATCGCTGGGGAAATCCCCAGAACTACAATCGGGGCACTGCCGCAGATCGAAAACTTTTTGCCCAGCACGCCGCACACTGGATTCCTGAGGGCTATCCCGGAGCTGGGAAAATGCTGTTGTTTAACAACGGTGAAGGCCGACCTGATGGTAACTATTCAAGCGTAGAGACCATTACCTTACCGCAACCGATCAATTACAATTATCCGATTGCGCCGGGAATGCCTTACGATCCGCCTTCCCAAGACTGGATTTACACCGCCAACCCGCCAGCTGCCATGTACTCTCCGGTGGTGAGCGGTGCACAACGCTTGCTGAATGGCAATACCCTGATTTGTGTGGGCCAATCAGGCACTTTTTTAGAAATAGACAGTAATGAAAACCTCGTGTGGAAATACATCAATCCTGTAACTCTTTCGGGGCCGGTAGCACAAGGATCAAGCCCGAGCGGAAATATCGTGTTTCGTTGCATCCTTTATCCGCCCGATTATCCGGCTTTCGTGGACAAGACGCTGGTTGCTGGTGCTCCTATCGAAAAAAATCCCTTACCGTACGACTGCGAGACCGGCCTAACCGAACCCACCACCACTTTCACCGAAAACTTAAAGGCTTACCCTAATCCATGCACAAAATCGTTTATATTTATTCCTGCTTATGATTTCAGCGGTAGTGTGGAATTGCGAGACCCTCTCGGCCGTCTGCTCCACAAAGCTACCCACCCTCAATGGAGGGGCGGTGTACCCTATTCTTTTTCTACGGGCCAGTATCGCGGTTGGCTGCTGCTTCAACTACGCAATACCCAAGGCCAACTTTTGGGATTCGATAAGCTCCTGGTGAACTAGTTCATCTGGTGAACTGGTCAACACGGATAAGGCTTTTCAGAGACCGGACAAAAAGCTCATGGTATCGACGCCATCAGCATAATCAAACAAGGAAGGATACTGCGACTGCCCAAAAGCAAGATAACCACGCCCAACAATGCACTGAATCGCAGACGCATCTCGATCCAACGCCTCTTTTTGCGCAGCCGCATCGCGGTAGGTTTCGTAATGCAATACCGCCACAGGTGACGCTGGCGAAACATCTTCGCGCATCAGAATCAATGAGGTGGCAATGTGTTCCATCTTGTTGATCAGAAACATGGCCCGGTAATAGTCATAGTTGTTTCGATATTTATTATGAAAAATTACATATTGAAATTTTTTCCAGTAATCTGCTAAATTGGCCACGGGATAACTTTCCGGAACCAGCAGCTTGGCTACATTTCGGCAGCCCAGACCGAAGTAGGTGAATATATCGCGGCCCAATTCCACGAGCTCTTGCTCGGTTTCTTGCCCGCTCAACACCGCTACGCTGTTGCGATGACCTCGGAAAATATGGGGCAGGTGACCGAAATAACGTTGAAAATAAGCAGAGGTGGTATTTGACCCCGTGGCGATGATGGCCTCCGGTGCTACCAACCGTTCAACAGCCTGCACGTCGTCCTGCAGCTCGGGCACAGCGGCATACATTTGATTCAAAACATATTCAAACAAAACCGTGTCTTTGGAAGAAAGCTTCAGGTAAATCTTGTGGCCGGAAAACAGGCCACACAGAAAGTCGTGAAAGCCTACCAACGGAATGTTGCCGGCCATGATCAAGCCGACGCGTCGCTGGCGCTTAACCGGCAAATCCGGGTAAGCGGCCAACCAACTCTCCAACGCCTCTTCCTGCAGGTACTGGCGGCTGATGGCCTCGATCGCTGTCAATATATTTTCCCTGGTGAACCAGGAATTTTCTGCCTCTGCCTTTTGAAGCACTTGGTCAAAGACAGAATTGCCCGGCTGAAAGCTTTCACGCAAAGCCGCTACGGCCCTCAGAAGCTGCCTTGATGTTGGCACAACACAAAGGTAACCCCCTGCATTCCCTGACTCAAAAGAGGTTTTTCAGCAATGCTGTAATAAATTTGGCTGCACAACACGTCTTTCATGGCCATCCACATCACCAGCGAATGCATTAACTGCGGAGCCTGTGAGCCAGAATGTCCAAACAATGCCATATACGAAGGCGGTGCAACTTGGGCAATGGCCGATGGTACCTCGCTTCAGGGAAAAGTTACCCTCATAGACGGCACCGAAGTAGATGCCGAAGAACGCTTTCCTGCTTTGAGCGACGACATCTACTATATTGTCCCTCACAAGTGCACCGAATGTGTGGGCTTTCATGAAGAGCCCCAATGCGCCGCCGTTTGCCCCGTAGATTGTTGTGTTCCCGATCCCAATCACGTAGAAACTAAAGAGCAGTTGCTGGAAAAGAAAAAGCGACTGCACCTGGATTGAACAGCACGGGATCCTTTTACAGACCCAGCCGTTTATTCATCCCCTCAATAACCTGCTGGGTTATGTCCAAGGCCGGATCAGAATATAGCACAGCTCCCCCGCGTGTGTAGCTCAGTATGTATTGATACTTGCGCTCTGCATTTAGAAAATCCAAAAAACTGCTCAGCGAATCTTCCAACTGACGGTTGAAATCTTGGATGTGTTGTTGCAAATCGGTTTCCAGCTGCTGTTGGAGCCGCTGCAGCTCAAGTTGTTTGTTTTCCAGTTTGCGCTGGGCTTCTTCCAGTTGACTTGGCGTCATGGTTGGTGCTGCCTGCTGCAGCGCTTGATAATCGTTTTGCATTTCAGTGTATTTGCGCTCTAAAAGAGCCTCCATCTGCTGTTGCTTTTTTTCCAACTGCTGCCGCTTGTCGGCAAACAGTTTATAATGCTTCTCTAAGCTGTCGATGTTGATGAACGCAATAGGCAGCAGGCCAGGGCCGTCGGTCGCGCCAACAGGCCTCGCTTCAGACGTTGAAGGGGGTTTTTGCACAAAGAGATAGATCAATGCTGCCGTCAGCGCTCCGTTCCAAAGGATCCATAAGGCTTTCATGAATTTTCAATTTGTTGCAAAGCTATCGCTATCCGGATACATTTGCCCTATGGAAAATATTATTCAAAATATTATATATTCGTTCTGAGTCTGGAACTTTGAGAAACCACTATTTGGGCGGAAAGAAAATTTTGATGGATATCCGAACCCGCTTGAGCTCGCCGTTCCTGGAGCCGGGAATCCATTTCGGCATAGCCTTGACTGCTTGGAGGGCCTCTTGGCCACAGCCGCCACCGATGTCGCGCACCAACCGCACATCACTGAGCGTTCCGTCTTTCTCCACAACGGCCGTCACTTCCACCAATCCTTTAATACCCTCCCTTCGCGCAGCTGCAGGATAGCGCACCCGTTCGGCCAGCCAAGCTTTGAGTGCTTCGGCCCCACCCGGAAACTCCGGCATCACTTCTACATTTAGATAGATGCGATTATCTTCTGCAACACTGTCGGCAGGTTCAGCCGGCTCATCAGATACTTCGATCAGCTCAGCGTCATCCTTTTGATGCACCGAATCTATGAGGTATCGAATTCGATATGAGCCGCAATAGAAATCAAATACCCGCTGCTCAAAAGAAAAAACAGCCGTGCATTTTTGATCGTTCAAATCCAAAACTTCATATACGAAAGCAGCAGGCTGACGTAGGCGAGAAGTCACGTCCAGATAGATGCGTGAGCCCTGCTCGATGGTGATCCGGTGCGTGTCCACATATATGACGGTCGGAATGCGCCGTACCGAATTGACGCTTAAATCCATCCATTGACTACTGAACAAAGTGAAAGATTGTGCTGATGCAGCGGAAAAAAACAGCAACACGATCAACCTTAAGGCGTAGCGCACCCGGCAAAATTAGGTCACTTGATTGCCTGACGGCGGAGCAGCAAGCATAGGCAAAACCTACATTTGCCCCCCAAGGTGCACGCCACAACCTATCGCACACATACCTGCGGTGATCTGCGCCTCAGTGATGCCGGCAAAGAAGTAACCTTATGCGGATGGGTTTTTCGTATTCGCCCCTTTGGGGGGATGACCTTTGTCGACTTGCGGGATCGCTACGGCATCACACAATTGGTTTTTAGCCCTCAGATCGATGCCGCCCTTGCCCGACAGGCAGAACAATTGGGCCGCGAGGATGTTTTGCAGATTACCGGACAGGTGGTGGAACGATCCAATAAAAATCCTGCCTTAACCACTGGCGACATTGAAGTGCGTGTCACGCAATTGCGGGTCCTCAATACGTCTCGAACACCCCCCTTTACACTCGAAGATCAAACCGATGGCGGCGAAGAGCTTCGAATGAAGTATCGCTATCTGGATCTCAGACGTCGCCCTTTACAACAGAACCTGCTGTTGCGCCACCAAGTGGCGCGCGCTGTGCGCGAGTTTTTGGATAGTCAAGGATTTGTAGAAATCGAAACCCCTCACCTCATTAAGTCCACACCCGAAGGGGCCCGCGATTTTGTCGTGCCCTCACGGCTTAACCCAGGCCAATTCTATGCTTTGCCCCAGTCGCCTCAAACGTTCAAGCAGCTTCTCATGGTCAGCGGCTTTGACCGTTATTATCAGATTGTGCGTTGCTTCCGCGATGAAGACCTGCGTCAAGACCGCCAGCCCGAGTTCACGCAGATTGACTGCGAAATGGCTTTTGTAAGTAGGGAGGACGTGCTCCAAATGTTTGAACAAATGGTGCGGCACGTATTTCGCCGCATTCGCCACGTGGAATTGCCCGAATTTCCCCGCATGAGTTATGCGGAAGCCATTCGCACTTACGGCACCGACAAACCCGACCTGCGGTTCGGCATGACGCTACATTACCTCAAAGACGAACACGCCAATTTGCTGGAAGAACACCATTTCCCCGTTCTGGATCAGGCAGAAGTGGTGGCCGGAATATCCGTACCCGGTGCTGCCTCGTTTACCCGCAAACAACTTGATGAGCTTACTGATTTCGTGCGTCGCCCACAGATAGGTGCTGGTGGTCTTATTCATATCCGCTGGCTGACCGATAACACCATTAAATCATCAATAGACAAATATGTTCCTGCAGAAACCTTATTGAGCTATGCGGCAAAGTTTGAAGCGAAGCCGGGAGATCTGATTCTGTTGATAGCTGGACAAGCATCCGTAACACGACGTGCACTGAGTGAACTGCGCTTGGAGTTGGGGCGGCGCCTGGGTCTGCGCGCTGCTGATCAATTTATGCCGGTGTGGATTGTGGATTTTCCCCTCCTGGAATTTGATGAGCAACAGCGCCGGTGGGCAGCCATGCACCATCCGTTTACCTCATGGCATCCTGACGACGATGCTCTGCTGGAAACCGAACCTGCCCAGGTGCGCGCCAACGCATATGATCTGGTACTTAATGGAGTGGAAATCGGTGGAGGTTCTATACGCATCCATAACCGTACCGATCAGATGCGCATGTTCCGGCGACTCGGCTTGTCGGAACAAGAAGCCGAGCAAAAGTTTGGCTTTATCCTTAACGCTTTTGAATACGGTGCCCCTCCTCATGGGGGCATTGCGTTTGGCTTTGACCGCTTCTGTTCTATGGTTATTGCCAATCAGGAAGGCATACGCGACTTCATCGCCTTTCCGAAAAACAACATGGGCCGCGATGTAATGCTGGATGCGCCCTCCGACATTGATCCGGAACTGAAAAAAGAGCTCGGCCTGTAATTGTTCCGAAGCAGCCCGAAACCTGTATCCATGAAGGGCTTGAAGCCCGAAAAGCATTTCCTGTTCTGCTTGACATGCGCATAACACGGGCTGCGTACTTTCGTTAGCAAAACTTTGCCGAATGACTTTGCGCCGTATGCTTCAGCCTACCG
>JANWWJ010000028.1 GCA_025056305.1 Chitinophagales bacterium
CCACATTGACTTTGCACCTTTACCTCATAACTGGTTTGCGGCTGCAAGCCGGAAAGGGTATATGAATGGACACTGATGTCGCTGATGGTATTCCAAGAGGAGCTCGCTTGCGGACGCCAATTCAAAGTAAATGTGCTTTCACCGCAAGGAACGGACCAGCCAATCGTGACTGACGTGGAGGTGACCGCTGATGCCATAAGTTGCTGCGGCGAGGAACAAGCTAATGTCGTCGTGCTTAAGGCCGCAGAGAAAGCTCCCTTTTTCCCGTTGCTGCAGCGCGCGGCCACCTTGGCCTTGTACTTGGTTCCGGATGACAACCCGCTTAGCGTGTAAGCAGTGGTATTACCCACATCTATTTTCGTCCATGCAGACGATGTGCTCAGTTTGTACTTTAGCTCATATCCACTGGCTCCGCTGACGGCATTCCAGGAATATCTAATGAAGCAACTCGTCACCTCATTTGCCGTAAATCCGCTCGGTGCGCTCAGGGCGCATTGCGCATAAACCTTCTTTTCATACGTCATTAATACCAGAAGGCTCGAGAAAAGAAAAATCGCTTTCATAAGCATATAGTAAGTTGTATTAAGTTTTTAGAATAATAAACAAACTTACGAAAATTAACCATAATCTACCAACTTTTTAATTTTTATTTCGCAAACATTTTTGATCTGAAAAATTTCAGTAGTTATGTGCTATTACGTCGTTCACGTCATCATTGAAAAGTCCCGTGCCGAAGAATGGCTGCATTGGATGCAGCAAGAGCATCTTCCGGAAGTGATGGCCACAGGGGCTTTTTCAGCTTACCTTATTTTCCGCAAGTACTTACTTCCAAATGAAGCCTCATCGGATAATTGCCATTATGTGATCCAGTATCATTGTCTTTCGCGGCAACACCTGGACCGCTATTTGACGGAGCATGCGCCCTCCTTGCGCCGGAAACATGAAGAAAAGTTCAGGGGTGCATTCCAGGCAACTCGCGAACTGTGGCAAGCCATTGAAAAAAGCCAACAATGCGAAAGCAGCTAAACAAGCAGCTTTTTAGGCTTCAGGGCCCGGCTGAATGCCTCGGTACTGCCGGTTTCCTTATCTTTTTGCCAAGACAAGGAAAGCAAGTGTATGTACTACCGCAGGCAGAATGAACTTCCTCAAGATAACAGCTTAGTGTTGGCATCGCCCGTTCGCCGCCTCGTGGCTTTTTTGATTGATCTTTTTATTATCATTTTTTCTATTGTCCTCTTATTAGCCCTTCTACAAGCCTTGGGCGTTCCTGTACGTGCCCTGAAAATAGAGGGGATCACCCATGTGAAAGTGGAGGGAGAAAACCTCAGCAATGCGGCTCAGATCCTTCTCAATTTGAGCATGGCCGTTTTCATCATCTTCTACTTCACGCTGTCGGTTTACTTATTTGGCGGCCGCACCTTGGGCAAGTGGCTTATGCGCATTCGGGTAATATCACTCTATCATCACAGGATCAGCCTTTGGCATGCTTTAGAACGTACGTTCGGCTACGCTGCCTCCTGCTTGGAGCTGGGACTGGGCTTTTTGCAAATTCTTTGGAATCCCAATCGCATGGCATTACACGACAAGGTGGCCGGAACCATTGTAATCGATGAACGTAGGAGCGGGTATGCTGTGCGTGGAGGATTGCCAACCGATGTCACTCCTGCACATACACCCGCTTCACCCGACGCGACACCCCCGTAAGCACTTCATAAGGTATGGTGCCGGACCAGGCGGCCACTTCAGCCACCGTGGGGTCTTCTCCAAAAACGATCACAGCATCCCCTTCTTTGCAATCCGGCACAGCACTGACATCTATCATGGTCATGTCCATACAAATGTTGCCCACGATGGGGCAGCGGCGGCCACGAACCAGCATACTGCCTACCCCGTTGCCTAAGGATCGTTGCAGACCATCGGCATAACCGATGGCCACGGTGGCTATGGTCATATCGTCGCGCGCAACTGCCGCCCGTCCATATCCTACCGTTTGACCCTCAGAAATTTTTTTGATTTGTGAAATAGTCGTGCGCAATGTGCCTACCGGCCGCAGGCGCTGCTGCAAGCGACCTGTAGCATCATAGCCGTACAAGCCAATACCCAGACGCACCATGTCAAAATGTGCTTCGGGGAAACGGATGATGCCGGCAGAATTCACCACATGACGGATTACCGGATAGCCCAAAGCCCGCTGGATGCGCTCACTCATCAATGAAAAACGGTGTATCTGGCTGAAGGAATAGTCGTCCATCGAAGGATCTTCACTGCCGGCCAAATGCGTAAACACCGAGCGTACCTTCAGATGGGTTGCCTGTGTTAAGAAATTCAACAGCTCATCCAGATCCTCTACAGCAATACCCAAGCGGTTCATTCCTGTTTCCAGCTCCAAATGCACAAAGGCAGGCTGCTCCTCGCTGCATCGGCTAGCGGCTGCTTGGCTAAACTGGCGCAGGACACGAAGACTATATAATTCCGGTTCCAAGCGGTAAGTCAGCAGCGCTTCAAAAGAGTGCGGCTCAGGATTCATCACCATGATGGGTAAACTGATGCCCTTTTGGCGTAGTTCTACCCCTTCATCGGCATAGGCTACGGCCAAATAATCTACGTGCTGCATCTGTAACGCCTGCGCGATCTCATAGCTTCCACTGCCATAACTAAAGGCCTTGACCATGACCATGGTTTTCACCTGCGGGGCCAACAGCGACTGATAAACCGAAAGGTTGTGGAGCAAAGCATTTAGGTCAATGGTCAGCACGGTTTCGTGAATCTGTTGTTCCAGACGGCGAGCAATCCGTTCAAAGGCAAAAGGCCGGGCTCCCTTTAACAGGATGGCCTCGTGTCGAAACCAATCGGGTTGTAGGGCTTCCAAAAAAGCTTCGGTCGAAGGATAAAAACTTGTTTCCATCTGACCGTTTTGATCAAAGATGGCCTGTTGGCGCATCAACGCCGGTCCTATGCCGATGAACCGATGCACGTGATGTTGGTTTAACAACTGCTGCACTGAAGCATACAACTCCCGTTCGTTGTGTCCGCTTTGCAAAATGTCGCTGAGGATTACCGTCTGCCGGCTGTGTTGCTTTTGTTGCGAAAGAAAATCCAAGGCTATAGAAAGCGAGTTGAGGTCTGAATTGTAGCTGTCGTTGATCAAGCTGCACTGGTTAATAGCTTCCTTGAGTTCCAAGCGCATGGCTACCCGCTGAAGCTCCGCCAGTCGTTCAGCAGCGCGGTGCGGATCCATGCCCAACCAGCGCAATACCATCCAACAATGAATGGCATTTTCTATTGAGGCATCGTCGGTGAATGGGATGGTAAAGGAAAATGTTTCATCGAACTGCGCCAACGTAATGGTGGTGGTACTGGCCTGGCGATCTACCCGGCGTACGAAGACATCGGCATCGGCGTTTTCCCGACTCCAGCTAAAGGTGCGCAGACCGTCATAACTGCTGTCCGCCTTTTTGAGCTGATTTCGTGCCCCAACAATACATTCGGTGATATCCAGATAATCGCGACAATAAATCAGTACTTCTGCATGAATAAAAAGACGGAGTTTTTCATTGATTTTTTGACGTAGGTTTAAAAACCCTTCGCTGTGAGCCTCACCGATATTGGTAAACAGCCCGATGGTGGGTTGAATGATTCGGGCGAGGTTGGCCATTTCATCGGTCTGGGAAATACCCGCTTCAAAAATGGCCAGGTTGTGAAAGTCGTCCATCTGCCAAACGCTGAGCGGCACACCGATCTGGGAATTGTAGCTTTTAGGGCTACGCACAATAACGTAATCAGGCGACAACAACTGGAACAACCACTCTTTAACTATGGTTTTGCCGTTGCTTCCTGTAATGCCGATAACTGGAATAGAAAACTGCTGGCGGTGGTAGGCAGCCAGGGTCTGTAAAGCATTCAACGTGTCTTTAACAAGGAGCACCGATGCGTCTTTGAAAGGCACCTGATCGGCTTCAAGTACAGCGGCAGCGTCGGAAACAATAAAGTTGCGCACACCCTTATCATAAACCTCGCGGATATAGCTATGACCATCGCGGCGAGCACCGCGTATGGCAAAGAACAAGGACCGTTCGTGAAAGCCCGGCCTACGACTGTCGGTTACCAAATACTGAACCGGTGGTGTCTCGGCCTGCTGCAAAAACCGACCGCGCACTACACGGGCAATCTGTTCCATGGAATACGCGCGCATGGCGGCTGCGGGTCTGCCCGCAAAAATAGACCGAGCCCTTCCATGACCTGCTTGGGCCTTCGGAAAAGGACGGGGCGCCTCGAGCATGGGTGATGATCGCATGCTCCTGCCAACGCCAAAAACTGCATGAACGTATGTCGGCAGTGAACGGACTTAAAAATGCGGTGCGTTTATCACAGCTTTTTTATGATAAAAGCCCGTTCCGTCGTAGCGCCGTTTTTTAGGATGATGCCGACAAGCATTGTTGCAGCAACCTTCCATTATTTCGCTGCAAGACGCACAACAGATGAAGTGACGGTTGCACACTTCATTGGCGCAATTGATGTAACGGGCCGATGGCGTGCCACACATGGCACAATGCGAAATAAGGGTCGGATTAACGCTGTTGACATCGACGGTAATGCGATGGTCGAACACGTAGCATTTTCCATCAAAATCTTTGCCGCCGACCTGTTTTCCGTATTCGATGATGCCGCCATGCAGCTGATACACCTGTTCAAATCCTTTGCTCCGCAGGAATGCCGTCGCCTTTTCGCAGCGAATGCCACCGGTACAGTAAGCCACGATTCGGCGATGCTTATACGGTTCTAACAAGGGCAAGCATTCCGGTACCTGGCGAAACCGATCGATGGGCAAGACAACGGCATTTCGAAATCGCCCTACCTCCCATTCAACCCGATTCCGAAAATCCACCACGACGACGTCGGGTTCGTCTTTCATCTGCACAAACTCGTGAGGCTCTATGTAAGTACCTCGCATGTTTTCTACATCAATACTAGACACCCCGAAATGGACAATTTCCTTGCGGTAGCGAACCTGCAGCTTTTCGAACGTATGTCCGTCGCAGACATCTATCTTGAACGGCATGTCGGCAAACCGCTCGTCGGCGTGCAGGTGATTCCGGTAATGCCGCATTTGTTCTGCGGTGCCGCTGACCGTGCCATTGATGCCTTCGTCGGCAATGAGCACGCGGCCCCGTATGCCCAGCTGACGGCAGAAATCCAAATGTTCGGCGGTAAAGGCAGGCGCATCCGCAATAGGCACATACTTGTAAAACAGCAACGTCTCGTAACCGGGCATCATGCGCAAAGATAACCCACCCCTGGGGGCCGGGTCGTCATCGAACACGGGGCTTCTGTAGCTTTGCCCCATGGAAATACCGCTGATTCCTGTCGTCGATGCGCAAGGACGCCCCTGCAGCCCGATATTGCCCGAGGGCAAGAAAAATTTCCTGATCGATATTGACGGAACCATTACCGAAGACATTCCCAATGAACAGCCGGAGCGCATGCGTACCTGCTTGCCCTTTCCGGATGCCGTAGCTACCATTCGTCGTTGGTATCAAGAAGGGCATGTTATCTATTTTTTTACCTCGCGGACGGAAGAGCTGCGTGCGCTTACCGAAGCCTGGCTGCAGCAACACGGCATTCCATACCACGGAATCATTTTTGGCAAGCCCCGAGGAGGCAACTACCATTGGATCGACAACCACATCGTGCGTGCCACCCGCTTTAAGGGTAAGTTCGGACCCTTTATCCGAAAAGAACATATAATAGAAGTTTTTGAAGAATAAGATCCGCATTCCGCTGTTGGTGGACACATCTGCGAACCCCTCAGCCCTGAATCAATACGACACGGTGGCCGAAGCGTTACAGGCTGCGCGGCAAAGGCAATATACCGTCCCTTTTTCATTCCGCAACGGCATGCTGGTCAGCGAAAGCAGCGGTCAGTTTTATGATGCTACCCAGGTGTGCGTAGATGCCTTTCACCGCTGTGAAGGATATACCGACCCTTCCGATAGTGCCATCATTTACTTCTTAAATACCACAACGGGTGAACGCGGTTGGCTGGTGGATGCCTATGGCCCCCAGGGAAATGCGGAACTGGCTGCCTTTATGGCTGCGGCCATGGCTCAGCAAAGCCGGTCTATCAAATCCTGAAGACTGTTGATGATGGGAACTTGGGGCGGCACGCTCACGGCAGCGTCGCGCACCAGCAAAATGCAGTCCATACCCACGGCCTGAGCCCCCATCCAATCGGCCTCTACACTGTCACCCACCATCAGGCTGTTGTCAGCCGAGGCACCGGTTAACTGAAAAGCATATTGGAAAATAGCAGGATCAGGCTTGCGGCTACCCGCCCGCTCGGCAGTGATCAAATGTTGGAAATAACCTGAAAGTCCACAACGCAACAGTTTGCGTTCCTGAACCTGCTGAAAGCCATTAGTCAGTACATGCAAGGTAAAGTGCCGGCAAAGCTGACGTATTACCTCGCGCGCATGAGCAATGAGCTGCGTTTGTTCAGGCAATAACTCCAAATACTGTTCGGCCAGCTCAGCCGTCAAAGACTCGTCGAGGCCAAAATCACGCAAGGTCTGTTGCCAGCGACCTATGCGCAAGGTGTGGGCGTCAATGCGCCCCCGACGGTACAGCTCCCAATACCGTTGGTTGTGGTGGTGATAGCATTCGACCAACCGGGAGGCTTGCTCGTCATGGGAAGCCAACTTATATTGTTGTACCAGATGCCATAAAACCTTCCGCGAGTTAGCTTCGAAATCCCACAGTGTTTCGTCCCAGTCGAAAAAGATATGGCGGTAACAGGAAGGCATCTTTTGGCGAAAGTATTTGGATTGGTCGTTACTTTGGCGCTATAGCTGTGTTGCAATTTTCAAAAATCAGCTTAACTTTGTGGTGAATTCTTCGACGCTTATTGCCCTGAGGGGTCAGAAAAAAGAAGAATAATTCCAGTGTTTTAACAAAAAATCATAACGGCTTTTAGCCCTTTGTCCTTTAATCCAGTTTAACATGTTTGACATTTTGCAATTAAACGACATGCTCATTCCCGAGCTGCGCGACATTGCGGAAAAACTTCAAATTGAAAATTATCAGAAACTCAGCAAGCAAGATCTGATCTACCGCATTTTAGACAAGCAGGCACTCAATCCGGAGCTGTTGTCGCGACCGGCGGAAAAGACCGAAAAAACCGCCAAGAAAGAAGTTGCTTCAGAAGAAAGGCCTAAGCGAGGGCGTAAACGAATGACAACCGAACACGGTCCAGCACAAAAGGCTGAGATTGCGGCATCAGCCGATGCGCCGGTCGCAGAGCCACCGCAGTCTGAAGCCCAAGCAGAGGTTCCCGCTCCCCCTCCGGCAGAAACTCCTTCCGAACAGGTCACTTACGACCGAAACGGACAATTCCAACGCCTGCCAAAGCAGCGCGAGATTTCGTTCATCGTTGAACTGGACGGATTGGTGGATGCCGAGGGTGTGCTGGAAATCATGCCCGACGGTTACGGATTTCTGCGTTCTTCCGATTACAATTATCTGTCGTCACCCGACGATGTTTACGTGTCTCCGCAGCAAATCAAACATTATGGAATTAAACAAGGCGACACCGTGTGCGGAACCGTGCGCCCACCCAAAGAGGGGGAAAAGTATTTCGCATTGGTCAAGGTAGATACCATTAACGGTCGCAGGCCGGAAGAAATTCGGGACCGAGTGCCGTTTGACTATTTGACCCCACTGTTTCCTTATGAAAAATTCAATTTGTTTGACGACCCCAATAATTACTCGACCCGTATCATGGATTTATTCTGTCCGATCGGCAAAGGGCAGCGGGGGTTGATTGTAGCTCAGCCAAAAACCGGAAAGACCATGTTGCTGAAAGCTGTGGCCAACGCCATAGCGAAGAACCACCCCGAAGTGTATTTGATCGTTTTGCTGGTGGACGAACGACCCGAAGAAGTTACCGACATGGAACGGAGCGTCAGGGCCGAAGTAATCGCCTCCACGTTTGATGAGCCTGCCGAAAAGCACGTGAAGGTAGCAGCCATCGTGTTGGAAAAAGCCAAGCGCATGGTAGAATGCGGCATTGACGTCTGCATCTTACTGGACTCGATCACGCGGCTGGCTCGGGCACATAACACCGTTCAGCCTGCCAGCGGAAAGGTGCTGTCCGGCGGGGTTGAAGCTAATGCCTTGCATAAGCCCAAGCAGTTTTTTGGTGCCGCCCGAAAAATTGAAAACGGCGGCTCTTTGACGATTTTGGCTACCGCCCTCATCGACACCGGTTCGAAAATGGATGAAGTCATCTTTGAAGAGTTCAAAGGAACCGGAAACATGGAGCTGCAACTGGACCGTAAACTTTCTAACAAACGTATTTTCCCGGCTATGGATGTGACCGCCTCATCGACGCGGCGTGAAGATCTGCTGCTTGATCCAGCAACGCTGCAACGCATGTGGATCTTGCGCAATCACTTGGCCGACATGACTTCCGAAGAAGCCATGAAGTTCCTTTTGGAGCACATGCGCGGCACCCGCAGCAATGAAGAATTTTTGGTATCCATGAATAGCTGACCTGTCCTTGTGTAAACCAACTTACTCATGAAACGCACCTACCAGCCCAGCCGCCGCCGACGCCTGAACAAGCACGGATTTCGTAAGCGCATGAAAACCCGCGAGGGGCGGGAAATCATCAACCGCCGTCGCCGTCGCGGCCGAAAAAAGCTCACCGTTTCCGACGAAAAACGACTGAAATAATCCGCCAGCCTGCTGTGCTGGCAGCCTATGGGAGAAGATGCCGCCGCTCGCCGCTATTCGCTTCCACGTGAGGAACGGTTGCGCCGCAAACGGCTGATCCGGTTGTTGTTTGAACGCGGTGCCCCGGTGCGGGTTGCTTCACTGCGGTTGCTCTACCACCGGGTGCCGGAAGCCCTGCCTGCCCCGGTTCAGGTGCTGTTTTCCGTTTCTTCACGGAGCATTCGGCTGGCCGTACGCCGCAACCGCATACGCCGGCTGATGCGTGAAGCATATAGAAAAAACAAATATATTTTATTGGATTCCATTTCGCCCGGCACCGGTGGCCTGCTCCTGGCCATTCAGTATTTTGGCAACACGTTGCCCGCCTACCGGGACGTGGAAAAAAACCTAGTTGCCTGTATGCAAAAAATTGCCGAGCGGTTATGCACTTCTTAAACCTGCTGTTGAGTAAGTCCGCCCTAGCTGTAATTACCTTGTACCAAAAGGGCATTGGACCCTGGCTAATGCCGTCATGTCGCTTCACGCCCACCTGTTCGCAATACATGGCTGAAGCCATTCAACGCTACGGGTTTTGGCGGGGCATGTGGCTTGGCTTGCGTCGCCTCAGCCGATGCCATCCGTGGGGCGGCCATGGTCATGATCCCGTCCCCTAAGCCGCACAATAATTTCACCTAATTTCGTTTTCCATTCAAGACGATTTGCTCATGAAAACCATGCGCGGGCGTAAAGTCTTAATTCTGCTTTTCATTGCTGTATTGCTGGGGTCCACATTAGCGTACCGAAGCGATAACAACTTTTTTGAAATCTCTAAAAACCTGGACATTTTCGCCACCCTCTTTCGGGAAGTCAATACCTACTACGTGGAGGAGATCAAGCCGGCAGAGCTTATCAAGACCGGCATTGACGCCATGTTGGAATCTCTGGACCCCTACACCACCTATATTTCTGAAGCAGATATTGAGAGCTACCGTTTTCAGACCACGGGTAAATACGGCGGCATCGGAGCCCTTATCCGTAAAATCGGAGACGACATTGTGATTGCCGAGCCGTACAAGGGCTTCCCGGCTGACAAAGCCGGATTGCGTGTCGGTGACCGCATTATCGAGGTGGATGGCAAAAGCACTAAAGGCAAAACCGTCGAAGACGTCAGCAAGATTCTCAAGGGTACACCAGGCACGGAAGTAAAAGTCACCATCCTGCGCCCGAATGAAAAACAGCCCGTGGTGAAAACATTGATCCGTGAAGAAGTGAAAATCAGCAGCGTGCCTTACGCCGGTCTGCTAGAGGGCAATATCGGATATGTGCGCCTGACGCAATTCACGGAAAACTGTTCCCAAGAAGTAGCTGCTGCTATCCGCAAGTTGCGGGAAAAAGCGCCCCTTACAGGATTGGTGCTGGATTTGCGGGGCAACCCCGGCGGCTTGCTTCATGAAGCCGTCAACGTTTCGAACCTATTCATTGAAAAAGGAAAGGAAATCGTCAGTACACGTGGCAAGGTCAAAGAATGGGATAAGACGTACACAACGCTGAATGCTGCATTAGAACCTAACCTGCCGCTGGCTGTGCTCATCAACCGCGGCTCTGCTTCCGCTTCTGAAATCGTAAGCGGCGTGGTTCAGGATTACGACCGCGGTGTTACTATCGGCCAAAAAACCTTTGGCAAGGGGCTGGTACAAACGACGCGCCAGCTCAGTTACGGCACGCAGTTAAAGGTTACCACTGCCCATTACTATACGCCCAGCGGCCGCTGCATTCAAGCCATCAACTACGCCCAGCGAAATCCAGACGGCAGCGTAGGTAAAATTCCCGACTCCCTCAAGAATGCCTTTAAGACACGGGCAGGCCGAATCGTTTACGACGGGGGCGGTATCGATCCAGATATCGTTGTCGAAGAGCGCGAGCTTCAACCCATCACGGTGAGCTTGCTGAGTAAAAACCTCATTTTTGATTACGCTACCCTGTACCATCAGCAAAACCCCACCATCGCTCCGGCCCGCCAATTTCAGCTTACCGATGCCGAATACGACCACTTTGTCCAGTGGCTTCGGGATAAGGATTACGACTATGTGACCAAAAGCGAAGAGAAACTCAAGGAGTTTCGTGATATGGTTAAAAAAGAAGCTTATTGGGATGCCATCAGGGAACACTATGCTGCTTTGGAAAAAGAAATGTCGCACGATAAGGAAAAAGACCTGCTGAAGTTTAAAGATGAGATCAAAGAGTTTTTGGAACAGGAAATAGCCTTGCGTTATTATTACCAAGACGGACGCATAGAAGCCAGCCTCAGTGCTGATCCGGTAGTGCAAAAAGCCATTGAAGTGCTGCAGGACACGGCCCAATACAAAAAAATTCTTCAAGTATCCAATTAAGCAGACGGGGGAGGTGTTTACCCCGCGGGGGCTCCTTTCAGCCACTGCCACGCATTAGCCCAAAGCAATTTGTGCTGAGTTTCCTGTGGCAATCCTGCTGTCCGGATGAGCTGTCCGGGGCGCCGTTCGCCAAGGGGAAATGGATAATCAGAGCCGAGGCATACGCGGTCCTCACCGGCAAAACGAATGAGATAGTGCAGCATGGCCGTATCATGGGTGAGGCTATCAAACCACAGCCGTCCCAAATAAGTGGAAGGGTGGCATGCATTATCTACAGCCACCAAATCAGGCCGCTCTTCAAAGCCCTGAACTATTCGGCCAAAAGTAGCAGGAAAGGCCCCGCCGCCGTGGGCAAAAGCCAAGCGCAGGCGAGGATAGCGTTCCAAGACTCCTCCAAAAATCAATGAGCAAATAGCCCGCGACGTTTCTGCAGGCATCCCTACAAGCCAGGGCAACCAGTATTTCTGCATGTGATCGCCTCCCATCATGTCCCAGGGATGCACAAAAATGCAGGCGTCCAATTCCTGCGCTGCAGCAAAAAAGTCATCAAAACACGGTTCACTTAAATTCAACTGATTTACGTTCGTACCTATCTGCACACCGCATAACCCCAGTTCACGCACACAGCGCCGCAATTCTTGAATAGCCAACGACACATCCTGCAACGGCACCGTACCCAGGCCTACAAACCGCTGCGGATAAGTTTGTACCACTGAAGCAATGTGATCATTGAGAAACTGGCTAAGCTGCAACGCGTCGAGCGGCTTGGCCCAATAGCTGAACATCACCGGCACGGTGCTCAAAACCTGCATGTCAACGTTATGAACTTCGCATTCGCGAATACGCTGTCGCGGATCCCAGCAATTGCTTTCTATCTCCCGAAAAAAATCACTGCCTTTCATCATGCGGGCCCGACAGGGAGCGTAATGCTCCAGGTGTATAAAGCCTTCGTACCCGAAACGTTCGCTCCACCGCGGCATGTGTTCGGGAATGATGTGGGTATGGATGTCAATACACGGCATGGACAGGGGGGCACAGCGTTGACGCTGCAAAGAAAACTTTCACCCAGCAATTTACCTTTTGATGCCGTACGCCCAACATCCCTGCTTGCCGTGGCCACCATCATTGCCTTAAGCTTAAGCAAGGACCCCCGCTTCTAAAAAATAAATTTTTATGATAAATTCGTATAAAGGAAAATCAAGAGCATGTTGTCTATTCTCCTATTCCAAAAACGTTCTCTGACCGTCCTTATCGCAGGAATTCATTGCCTGTCGGTAAAAGCACAAACACCGCAAATCGTTTGGCAAAAATGTTTTGGAGGCAGTAAAGACGAAGAATCGCGCAGCATGATCCTTACCTCAGGCGGCGGATATGCCTTTGCCGGTTTCAGCAGCTCTACCGACGGAGACTGTACCTCGAACCAAGGCGGCGATGACGTTTGGGTGGTTAACGTCAACGCTTCCAACCAAATCATCTGGCAGCGATCGCTGGGCGGCACAAAGGAAGATTGGGGCCGCTATATTGTTATGGATACCGACAGCAACTTTTTGGTGTGCGGACACAGCTTTTCTTCCAATGGGCACGTCACGGTCAATCGGGGCCTGCAAGATGTGTGGATTCTCAAACTACGGCGAAGCGACGGCACCTTGCTTTGGCAACACAGTTATGGCGGCAGCGACGTGGATATCGGCTACCAGATTCAGCCCACAGCTGACGGAGGCTACATTCTGGTCGGAGGAACGGTATCCAATAACTACGACGTCAGTGGTAACCATGGAAAGGCGGATATCTGGCTGGTGAAACTGAATTCAAACCGCAACATCATGTGGCAACGATGTTTCGGCGGCACCGAACATGAAGAGGGCAGTTCGGTTCAAATCACCCCTGACGGCGGCTATGTCATTTCCGGATTCGGCAATTCCGTAGACGGCGATCTCAACGCGCAATACGGAGGCTATGATGCGTGGATTATCCGTACCGATGCCCAGGGCAACATCCTATGGCAGCGGGCCTTTGGTGGCAGTCAAAACGACGGCGCCCGCGACGTCCGTCCTACCCCCGACGGCGGCTACATCGTTACCGGCTTCACCAATTCAAACGACGGGCTGATACCCCCAGGTACGTATAAAGGAAATCAAGATATATGGGTATGGAAGCTGAATGCCGCTGGAGAACTGGAATGGCAGCGCCTGTACGGCGGCAGCGGTGAGGAATATTCATTCAGCATTGAAGTGCTTGCCGACAACAGCGGCTATCTGGTAGCCGGCTACAGCAGTTCCTCTGATGGCGATCTTACTTCCAACAAGGGCTCGTTAGATGTTTGGGTCTTTCAGATCGACCTTGCGGGTAATATCGTGTGGCAACGCTCTATGGGCGGCAGCGTACATGATCGAGCACGAGTCATCCGACAGGTGGCTCCCAATGAATACTTGGTCAACGCTTATGTGCGGCTCAACAACGGCGACATAAGCGGCAATCACGGCGGTAAGGACGTCTGGAACGTGCGCATCTGCGTGCCTACGGTTTACTACCAAGATGCCGACGGCGATGGGTATGGCACCGCTTCGGTAACCACAGAGGAATGCAGCACCGTACCTCCTGCGGGCTTTGCGGTGGCTGCCGGTGACTGTAACGACAACGCGGCATCCATTCATCCGGCAGCGTACGATGCCTGCAACAGCGTTGATGACAATTGCAACGGCATGGTAGATGAAAATTCGTTCACGGCGACAACAAGTCCTTCCGGTACGGCTTCCTTTTGCCAAGGCGCCAGTTTGACGTTGACAGCCAGCCCATCGGGCTATCAATACCAATGGCTGAAAAACGGTGCACCGGTGTCCGGAGCCACCAACCAAACATACACTACCTCTTCCGCTGCCGACTACGCCGTTCAGGTCTTTGATGCCTACTGTTCTTCAACCTCTGCTACCGTCACGGTAAGTAAAATCAGTAAACCGCCAGCCTCCATTACACCTTTAGGTAATCTGGATATCTGTACAACGGGTTCGGTAACACTTCAGGCCAACAACGGAACGGGTTTATCGTACCAATGGTTCAAAGGCAGCAAACCGATCAGCGGTGCCACGCAACAAACCTATACCGCTACAAAAACAGGCACTTATAAGGTTCAGGTCACTAATGCTCAGGGATGCAGTAAGAAATCCACAGGCGTTACCGTTACTTCTTCATGCCGACTTGCTGACAGGAAAGTGCATGTTATTACTCTGTTTCCAAATCCAGCAACCGGTAAGGTATGGATTGAATTCCACGAGCGGCAACCCGCCGATGGTGAAATATGGATTACCGACATCGGTGGAAAGCTGCTTGCCTATCAGCGTTTCTTTGCTGAAGAATCCCTGCTTGGTGTGGACCTGCCCTCGACAGCCACAGGCATGCTGTACGTGACGGTAGCGTGGGCCAACGGAAAGAGGATAGTGATGCCCTTATTGGTGCGCGGACGTTCAAGCTAACTTCGCCAGCATGCGCATCGTGGCCGAACTGGCCTACAAAGGCACGGCATATCGAGGTTGGCAGGTTCAACGCAATACTTCGCAGACGGTTCAGCAAATCGTACAAGACCGACTCCAGATTTTGCTGCGCCACGAGGTGAAGGTCGTGGCGGCAGGCCGTACCGATGCCGGCGTCCATGCCGCTCAAAATTTCATCCATTTTGACACGCCCCAAATACTGCCTGAGGACGCCCTTCGCCGCATCAACTTTCTGCTGCCGGCGGATATTTCCTTCTATGGATTTTATGCCGTTACCGACGACTTTCATGCACGCTTCGATGCCGTGTCCCGTACATATCATTATTTTATCTCATATCAGAAAAATCCGCTCTATGGGGATCTGGTCTGTTACTACCCCTACGCACAACTGGACTTAGACCGCCTCAACGAGGCGGCACATATTTTCCTGCAGCATGAAGAGTTTGCCGCTTTCAGCAAGAAGCGCACGCAAGTGCGCACCACCCGATGTCGGCTTTCACAGGCCGAATGGTTTTGGAGTGCAGATCAGCGGCTGCTGGTGTTTTGCGTTACGGCCGACCGGTTTCTACGCGGCATGGTTCGCGGGCTGGTAGCCACTTCCATCCGCTATGCGCGCGGCAAACTGTCGCGCCAGCAACTGCTGGAACTGTTGCACCGGGCTAAGGCCAACCGAACGGATTTTTCTGCTCCGGCTCAAGGGCTGATCCTCAGCCGGGTGTGTTACAACCGGCCAATGCAATTACTTCACGGCCAGGCAAGTTCCTCCAGCCGGCTTGCCTTTATCCCGTTCAAATCATGACGGTCATTCGAGCAAAGCAATTCTTTGACCTGGCCTTGTTGCTGCGCATCCTACGGCTGGCACGTCCATATAAGAAAAAATTCTATGAAGCACTGGTGCTGGCCATCGTTTTGGCGTTGCTGGCACCGCTTAACCCCGTTCTCATTCAGTACACGGTGGACCATTGCATTCTGGGCGCTCAATACCACTTGCTGAGCGTGATGACTGTGCTGTTGTTTTCCTCGCTGCTCATTCAAGCGCTGCTTTCTTATCGCTTCACCTTGCTTGCTGCCCGCCTGGGGCAAAACATCGTTTACGACCTGCGCACGCAAGTCTTCACGCACGTGCTGTCATTGAACATGCGCTATTTCGACCGCACGCCGGTCGGTACAGTGGTGACCCGCACCATTAGCGATGTGGAAGCCGTCAACGACATTTTCGCCGAAGGCATCATCAACATCTTCAGCGATCTGCTCATGTTGCTGGTGATTTTGATGGTTATGCTGACCATATCGTGGCCCATGACGCTGGTTACGCTTTCCGTCTTGCCTTTGCTGCTGGTGGCCGTATGGTTTTTCAAAGAAGGAGTACGAAAAGCTTTCATTGAAGTGCGCAATCAAGTTGCGCGCCTTAATGCTTTCCTGCAGGAACATTTGTCGGGGATGCAGGTGGTTCAGCTCTTTCAGGCTGAACAGCAGGAAATGGAAAAATTCCGAGTCATAAACCGAGATCATCTAAAAGCCCATCAGCGGTCGGTATGGCATTATTCGGTGTTTTTTCCAATCGTGGAAATTTTGTCGGCTGCTGCCTTGGGCTTGCTGGTCTGGTATGGGGCATACCAAATCCTGCATGATCGCAGCACCCCCGGTACCATCATCTCTTTTATCTTATTTCTGAACCTGATGTTTCGTCCCATACGCATGCTTGCAGATAAGTTCAATACCCTACAAATGGGCATGGTTGCTGCTCAGCGGGTCTTTACGCTGTTGGACGAAAAAAGTCAAGTGCCCGACCGCGGCTGGCGCAGTGCGGCCTCCATAGCCGGCGAGGTAATTTTTTCTCATGTTAGTTTCAGCTATAATTCCAGCACACCCGTTTTGCGAAATGTTTCCTTTAAGATTCCGGCCGGTGGCTCTTTGGCCATCGTCGGCCCTACAGGTGCTGGAAAAACGACAATCATAAATCTTTTAAGCCGCTTCTATGATGCCGACGAAGGCCAGATTTTTCTTGATGGCATAGACATCCGGGAATACCGCCTTACTTCTTTGCGCCAGGTAATTTGCCCTGTTCTGCAAGATGTTTTTTTGTTTTCCGGAAGCATTCTGGACAATGTTCGGCTGTTTAATCCTGAGATCAGCCGAAGCCAGGTAGAACAGGCTGCCAGGCGCTGTGGCATGGATGAATGGATTCGCCGGTTGCCGGGCGGTTATGATTATCAGGTCCATGAGCGCGGTACTTCGCTCTCGGCAGGCCAGCGGCAGTTGATTTCCTTTCTGCGGGCTTTGTTGGCCAATCCCCGCATTCTGATTTTGGATGAAGCCACCTCGGCCGTCGATACTTATTCCGAACAGTTGATCCAACGAGCCATGCAGGTACTTACCGAAGGCAGAACCTGCATTTTTATCGCCCACCGCCTTTCTACCATCAAACAGGCCACACAAATCCTCGTCTTGGATCAAGGACAGGTAAAAGAAATTGGCACGCATGATGAGCTGCTGCAGGGAAATACGTTGTACCGACGTTTGTACGAATTGCAGTTTGGCTACAACTTCTCGCCAGTTTGAGTTGCACTTTTTAGTATGCACATCTTTGCCCCATGAAACTGTTGTTTGTCTGTCTAGGCAATATTTGTCGCTCCCCCATGGCTGAGGGTGTGATGCGGAAATTAATAGCTCAACATCAGCTGCCTTGGGTAGTGGACAGCGCCGGCATCGAACATTACCACATAGGTGAGCGCCCCGATCGCCGGGCCATAGCTCAATGCCTTTCTCATGGTATTGACATCTCATACAAGCGCGCACGCCTCATTACGCCAGAAGACTTCAAAACATTTGATTTCATCTACGCACTTTCCGCAGATGTGCGCGACGAGCTTCTGCACTTTTATGTACCAAGTTCGGCCAAAATCCACCTGCTGCTGGATGTGCTTTATCCGGGTCAAAACCGATCAGTACCTGATCCATGGTACGGATCGCAACGCGATTTCGCCCTTGCTTTTGAGCTGATCGACCAAGCTTGTCGTGCTTTGATAAAAGTGCATGCCGATGGGCATCGTTAGCGACGCAGATCCAGTTCCTGAAGCAAATAGCCGGCTCCACCAAACCGATCTATCAGAAAAAGCACATACCGGATGTCCACAGCAATATTTCGGCAAAAAGACGGATCAAAATAGATATCGCTCATAGTGCCCTCCCAGCACCGGTCAAAATTGATTCCGATCAGCTCCCCGTTTTTGTTGAGCACAGGACTTCCACTGTTGCCGCCGGTAGTATGATTTGATGCAATAAAGCAGGTTTGCAGTTCTCCTTTGCTGTTGCCATATATTCCCCAATTGCCACTGTGAGCCAGTTCCAGCAAGTGCTGGGGCACGTCAAACTCTTCATCGCCGGGCTTATACTTCTCCAACACGCCGGCTAAAGTGGTATAGTGATGATATTGCACGCCGTCCCGCGGCTCATAGCCCGCCACCTGTCCGTAACTCAAGCGTAAGGTGAGGTTGGCGTCGGGGAAAAAAATACGTTCTGGAAAAAGCTCTCTGAGGGCTTGCATATAGCTCCGGTTAAGCCGGACTACCTGTTCATTCCAGCGTTTGTAGTTTGGATTGATGACTGTGGAAAAATGATCGGAAAGATGTCTGGCCAATTGATAAGCCGGATCGGCAAAGATTTTACGGACTGACTTCGCGTTCCATTCGTCTAACCTTTTGAGCAAGTCGGGGTCATCCAACACCGAGCGCCGGAAGAGCCACGACGCAAAAGCATCATACCGATTGCGTTGTTTTTGCAACAGCTTTTGTAGGAAAGGGGGCAACACATATACTTTCTCTTGATATAATCTGAGCATGGCAGCCATGACTTGTAGGTCGGTCTGCGCATCGTAGTTGCGGAGGAAGTCGGCAAGCTGACCACGGACTTTGTCGCGAAGCGAATGGATCGTAGCAGAAGGGGCGCCGGCGCGTGAAGAATCCACCAGAGGTTGAACGATCGCAGCAATGCGCCACAACTCAGGAGCCATCATGGCTTCGTTCCAACAGTCTACAGAAAACTGATGAAGGCGCAGGCTGTCGTAACTGAGCCGCAGTTCTTCCAAAAGCGATAACCAGCGGCCATTGGCCTGCTGGGCGGCACGCTGCTGAAAAGCGGCTTCCTGATCCCGCTTCAGCGCAATCACATCCACCCGTTGAAGTCCGTATTGCTCCCCCTGCCACTTTTTGTACGTATTCGATAATCCATAATACTTGGCTACGTATTTGAGCCATACGGTATCGTTCTGCGTCATTCGCTGCCACCAGATGTTCAGCCGCTGGCCGCGAAGGGCAATGCGCACCGGATTAGAAACCTCCTGCACCAGCTGCACTCCATAGGAAGGAAGGTATTGACTGGTACGGCCGGGAAAACCATAGACCAAAGTCAGACTGCCGGGTTCAACGCCACGCAGGCTGATGGGCAACCAATAGCGGGGCCGGTAAGGCTGGTTATCGGGGGCATAGGCGGCCGGCTGGTTGTTCTTGTCGGCATAGACGCGAAACACGGCAAAGTCGCCGGTATGGCGCGGCCACATCCAGTTGTCGGTATCACCGCCGAAGTTCCCAATACTTTGAGGCGGGGCACCTACCAGCCGCACATCCCGAAACTCTTCGGCTACAAACAGAAAATACTGGTTCCCCTGGTAAAAGGGACGCACGAACGCTTTATATCCATTGCCCGGAGTAGCCTGACTTATCAGTACCTGGCTAATGCTATCAACCAACCGTTGTCGCTTCCCCTCATTGGCAACATCTTTAATGACCTGTAGCACAACGTCGGTAATCTCTTCCACTTGTTTGACGAGCATGACCGTTAAGCCCGGACAGGGCAATTCTTCCTGAAGGTTTTTTGCCCAAAAACCTTCTTTCAGCAGGTCACGTTCCAAAGTACTGAGTTGTTGCAATACGCCTCGTGCACAATGATGATTGGTGAACAGCAGGCCCTGTGAGGAGACAAACTCACCCGTGCAGCCACCTCCAAATAAGACGATGGCATCTTTTACAGAAGGTTTTTCAGGAGAAAACAGCTCTTCGGCCGACAGGGTCAATCCTTTTTGCTTCAGGTCAGCCAGGACGGCATCGGGCATTTGCCAAGGCATCCACATCCCCTGACCCTCGGCCCACAGCGGTATCAGCAAATTCAGGAACACCAAAAGCCTACAAGGGTATCTCATGTGTGGCACAGTGAGCAAGGAAAAGTAGTAAACGTTTATCGCATCGTTTTCGGGCAAATGAACTGTTGCCTTTGGCAAGTCAAAGCAGCTTTGGCAAGTAAGTGACTCAGTGGCTACCTTCGCCGGCAAAGCAGCACGCGTTGAGTCGTGAATTACAATACGGATTGTGGTGCGGCGGAGCCTTGTGGGTATGGCTTACTGCAGGGTATGTGCTGAAGTGGCAGCACAGCGAGGTCTGGGTATATGCTTCAATGGTAAGCGCTCTCATATTAAGTTTTTTTATTTATCTTGTCATTCGCCACAAACGGGACCGTGACCAAGCCGGCAGCATTCGTTTTCGCGAGGCATTTCTTTCCGGCATGATGGTCAGTTTCATTGCCGGCCTCATGGTCGGCATTTATCTGATGGTTTACAGCAGCTACATCAACCCTGCGGAGGTGGAAACGGTAGTTGCGGAAACACGGCGGTGGTATGAAAGCCGCCAGCTGCCGCCCGAGCGTGTCGAGCAAGCTGTCAAAGGAGTGCGCGCCAGCTACACGAAATTTGGAAGGCTCACTTATGGCATTGGCAATGCTATGATCCTGGGCGTAGTTGTCTCCATGATCTGCGCTGCATTGATGCGTCGTAGTCCTTCTTCTCAACCGTCAAGCTGAAGACTATGGCTGAGGTCCGCAATCAACCGGTAAAGCCGGCTCTACCCTCTGGTGTCCGTGACTTCGGCCCTCAGGAAGTAGCACGGCGCCGCTATGTCTTTGACACGCTGCGCCGCGTATTTGAGCGCTATGGTTATCAGCCCCTGGAAACACCGGTCATGGAACTGCTCTCCACCTTAGAAGGTAAATATGGTGAAGAAGGCGATCGGTTACTGTTTCGTATCCTCAACTCCGGCGACGCTTTTGCTGTCTGGAAAGAAAAATATGGTGACCACCTCATCGGGCAGTTTGGTTTTCCGCTGCGCGATATAGCCGAGAAAGGCTTGCGCTATGACCTGACCGTTCCTTTTGCCCGCTACGTGGTGATGAACCGGCACCGATTGGCTTTTCCGTTTCGTCGCTATCAAATTCAGCCGGTGTTTCGTGCCGACCGCCCACAGAAAGGGCGCTACCGTGAGTTCTATCAATGCGATGCCGATGTCATCGGCAGCAATTCCTTGTTGTTGGAAGCAGAGCTCATAAAAATTTATGACGATGCCTTCTCCGAGTTAGGCTTAAACGTCACCATTCGCATTAACAGCCGCAAGGTGTTGCTGGGTCTGGCGCAGTGTTGTGGCGCCGAACAACAGTTTTACGCCATGACTGTGGTGCTGGATAAACTGGATCGCATCGGACTGGATGGTGTAGAGCAGGAGTTGGGTCGGTTGGGCTGGAATGCTGAGCAACGGCAAATGCTGCGGGCATTGTTCCATGTCGAGGGCAGCAATGAAGAGCGCGTGCAGAAGGCTGGCGCCTTGCTGACTCAAACGGCGGGCGAAGAGGGGTGTCGGGAACTGCAGCAGACCCTGCATTGGTTGAACGTTCTGGGCGCGCCACATCAAGCAGTAGAGGTGGACTTTTCGCTGGCGCGCGGTTTGAACTACTATACCGGCATCATTTATGAAGTCGTCAGCCGGGACGGCACACTAAAGTCCAGCTTGGGTGGCGGCGGCCGTTACGACGATCTCACCGGCGTGTTTGGGCTTCCAGGCATCAGTGGTGTCGGTATTTCTTTCGGGGCCGACCGCATCTACGACGTCATGGCTGAGTTAAATCTATTTCCCGCAACAAGTGAGTCTCATACTCGCTTGCTGTTCTGCTGCATGGATCAAGCCAGTATGTATTGGGCTGCGCCGCTGCTGAGTGATTTGCGCCGGCGGGGCCTGCCGGCCGAAATGTATCCGGAACCCGAGAAGCTGCAAAAGCAGCTGCGCTATGCCCATAGCCGCGGCATTCCCTACGCTGCCCTTGTGGGCGAACAGGAGCGCTACACCAACCGCCTCACCGTTAAAGACCTGCGCTCCGGCCAGCAACAGTCTGTGGCCCCACATGAGCTTTACGAAAAAATAATATGAAAAAAAATCGAAAGAAGACTGAGGTTGACCAACATCCGGTATTGCCCCACAGTCTTTTTTCTGAATTGGACATTTACTTATTCCGCGAAGGCCGCCATTATCGGCTCTACGACAAGTTGGGGGCACATCCTTGTGAAAAAGACGGTGTGCCCGGCACCTATTTTGCCGTTTGGGCGCCTAATGCAGCTTATGTTTCGGTGGTCGGCAACTTTAACGGATGGAACCGCCAAGCCCATCCGCTGCAGGTGCGCTGGGATGAGTCCGGCATTTGGGAAGGGTGGATTCCCTACGTCGGCAAGGGAGATTTATATCGGTTTTTTATCAAATCAAAATTTTTTAATGCCGAAATGGAAAAGTGTGACCCTTTCGGCTTTGTGCATACCCAGCCTCCACAGCCCGCTTCTCGGATCCACGACACGTGGTATGAATGGCACGACCAGAAATGGATGAAATTCCGCCATACCCGAAACGGCCTGCAAGCGCCAATCTCCATTTATGAAGTACACCTGGGAAGCTGGCGACGCAGCCCTCACGACCCCGACAAGTTGCTCTCCTACCGCCAAATCGCCGATGCACTGGTTCCTTATGTCAGCTACATGGGTTTTACCCATGTAGAGTTGCTGCCCGTTATGGAACATCCGTTTTACGGCTCGTGGGGTTATCAGATTACCGGCTATTTCGCCCCCACTTCACGCTATGGCTATCCGCAAGACCTCATGTACCTGATCGAACAACTACACCTAAATGACATCGGCGTTATTCTTGACTGGGTTCCTTCACATTTCCCCGACGACCCTCACGGCCTGATCCGTTTTGATGGCACCGCTTTATATGAGCACGAAGACTGGCGCAAAGGGTATCATCCCGACTGGAACAGCTACATCTTCAACTACGGCCGCAACGAAGTGCGCTCTTTCCTGATCAGTAGTGCCTGCTTTTGGCTGGATCGCTACCACGTCGATGGCCTGCGTGTGGATGCGGTTGCTTCCATGCTTTATTTGGATTATTCGCGCCGCCCCGGCGAGTGGATCCCCAATGAACAAGGCGGGCGGGAGAATCTGGAAGCCATAGCCTTTTTGCGCGAGCTCAACACCGAAGTGTACCGCTCATTCCCTGACGTCCAAACCATTGCTGAAGAATCCACCGCCTTTCCCAAGGTCACCCATCCTGTTCACCAGGATGGCTTGGGGTTCGGCATGAAGTGGATGATGGGTTGGATGCACGATACGCTGCAGTTTTTTACCAAAGATCCCATTTACCGAAAATACCACCACAATCTTATTACATTTTCTATCATGTATGCATTTTCGGAAAACTTTGTTCTGCCGTTTTCTCATGATGAGGTGGTGCACCTGAAAAGATCTATGCTGGGTAAAATGCCGGGCGATCGTTGGCAACAGTTTGCTAACCTGCGCTGCCTGTATGGATATATGTATGCTCATCCGGGGGCCAAGCTGTTGTTTATGGGTAATGAGTTCGGACAACAACATGAATGGAATCATGAAAAGTCGCTGGATTGGCACGAAGCAGGTGATTCAGCCAATAAAGGGTTGGAAAACTGGGTGCACGACCTAAATCATGTCCTAAAACATGAGCCGGCCTTATATCAAAATAACTTTTCACCCGAAGGATTTCAGTGGCTCGTCGTGGACGATGCCGAGCAAAGCGTAATTGCTTTTGCCCGTCGAGGTAAGCGCAAGCGCGATTTAGTTGTATTTGCCGCCAACTTCACGCCCGTCCCCCGCCCTAATTATCCGATTGGCGTGCCAAACCGAGGTACCTATCAGGAAATTCTCAACAGCGACGACCTTCGTTATTACGGCACCGGTAACTACCTCAATGGCTCACGTAAGACTGAGGCCCTTGCGACAGGAGCCTTCCAGCACAGATTAACGGTCAACTTGCCTCCTTTGGGTGTGGTTTTCTTGAAGTGGCAACCGCCTGCAGTCCGACAGCGCGCACGACGCCGCAGCCACAAAGCCGACGCCTGACTCGCTGCTACCGCCAACAGCTATTTTCGTCAGAAAGAATTGAAATACCATGCGCATCGTCTTCATTCAGCTTTGTTCGCTGTTGCTCATAGCCTATGCAGGGGCTGCTCAGCCCATCCAAAAAATACAGCCAGCATTTTGGTATGCAGGAATGAAACAAGAAACGTTGCAAGTTTTGATTTACGGAAAAAAAATAGCGCAATGGACGCCTACGGTTTCAGGGCAGTCTGTTGTGCTGATGCGAACCCGGACAACAGAGAATCCTAATTATCTGTTTCTCTATCTGAGCTTGCGGGGTGCGCCGGCCCAAACTTGTACCCTTACGTTTACACAAGGAAAAAAGAAATTTCATCGATTGTATGAATTACGCCCACGCAACCGCAAGCCGGAAGACGTGCAAGGATTTTCGCATAGTGATATTATTTATCTGTTGTTTCCCGATCGATTTGCTAATGGAGACCCCTCCAACGACGTGGTTGCCGGATTAAAAGAAAGCCGCGTGGACCGACTCCAGCCCGGCGCCCGTCATGGTGGTGATTTGCAAGGCATCATCAACAACCTGGATTATTTAGCCAGCCTGGGCATTACCTGCCTGTGGCTCAATCCCGTGCTTGAAAACGATCAACCGACTTTTTCTTACCACGGCTATGCCGCCACCGATCTGTACGAAGTGGATCCGCGCCTCGGAACCAATGAACTCTATGCCACCCTGGTGGCGAAGGCCCATGAGTATGGCATCAAGGTCATAAAAGATGTGATCTACAATCACATTGGAAATGAAAATTTTTTAATACGTGATCCCGTCTCAGCCAAATGGGTTAACCAATGGGAACAGTTTACGCGTTGCAACTACCGGCCTTCAACGCTCATCGACCCCTATGCCGCCCCCGGTGATACCCGCCGTACGGTTGCCGGCTGGTTTGATACGCATATGCCCGATTTAAATCAGACCGATACCTTGCTGGCTGATTATTTGATTCAAAACACCATATGGTGGATTGAATATGCCCAGTTGGATGGTTTGCGCATAGATACCTATCCATATCCCTATCCTGAATTTATGAATCAATTGGTGCGCCGCGTCAGGACCGAGTATCCCAACCTCAGTATGGTGGGAGAAGTATGGGATCAAACGATCAACCACATTGCGTGGTTTCAAAAAGGATCTCCCCTCAATCGACGTGGTAATGAACTGGAATATCTGTTTGATTTCAACCTGTATTATGCCATTCGCGATGGATTGCGTGAACCCTTTGGCTGGACTACAGGTTTGACCCGTATTTACTATACGCTGGCACAAGATTTCGTTTACGGCGACCCCTATAAGCTCGTCACTTTTTTGGACAACCACGACGTCAGCCGTATTTATTCGGAACTGGGTGAGGATTTCAACAAATGGAAACAGGCTGTGACCTTGCTGCTGACGTTGCGCGGTATTCCTTGCATCTATTACGGCACGGAACTGCTCTTCAGCGGTTTTGCCAATCCGGATGGATTGGTGCGGCAAGATTTTCCCGGCGGATGGGCCACAGATGCCCGCAACAAATTTCTGCCGCAAGGGCGTACCGAACAGGAACAGGCTGCCTTTGACTACTTGCAAAAGTTAATTGAATTCCGAAAAGGACATCCGGCTCTTCAAACCGGAAAGATGCGGCATTATGTTCCGGAAAATGACACATACGTGTTTTTTCGTTTTGATCAGCGCGACGTAGTGATGGTAGCCATCAACACTGCAGACCAACCCCGGAAACTGGATTATGCACGCTATGCCGATATGTTGCAAAAGCATAGCCAGGCCGTGGAAATAACCACCGGTGTTGTTTATGCCGACCTGAAAAATCTTGAAGTCCCCCCACGCGACAGTATGGTGCTGCTGTTGCGCCGGTAGGTCAGCGGTTGCCAAAGCGGCGGTCGCCGCGATCTTCTACCCGAAGCACCGATACGGCAGCCAACACCAGCAATACGCCAGCGGCTACCAAAGCATAAATCGGCTGGTTTCCATAGGCATATTTGACCATCGGGCCACCGATCAGGCCATTTACGATTTGAGGAAAGGTAATAAAGAAATTAAAAATTCCCATATATATTCCCATCTTGCCGCTGGGAATCGCCCCTGCCAGGATGGCATACGGCATCGCCAGAATACTGGCCCAAGCAACGCCCACTGCTACCATGGACAGCAGCAGCCATTGAGGATCGCGTATCACATACATGCTCATCAACCCCAAACCTCCCACCAGCAAGGCATAGAAATGCGTGCGCCGACGACCGATGCGGGCAGCAATGGCCGGCAAGAACAAAGCAAAAACGGCAGCCACACCGTTATAAACCCCGAACAAGATGCCTACCCAGTTTCCGGCATCTTGAAACCGTGCTGAGTGCACATCATCGACCGCTAAGCCGTAGTGGTGCGTGGCCAGTGCCGGTGTCGTAAACACCCACATGGAAAACAAGGCAAACCAGCTGAAAAACTGCACCACACCCAGTTGCTTCATCGTGCGGGGCATGTGAGCAAAGTCACTTACGATTTGCCGAAACGGGTTGTACCTTTCTCTCTGCTCTTCATCACCAAAGTATTTCTTGTACTCCTCGGGCGGAAACTCTTTCGTCGTGATCACCGTCCACAGAATGGCAATCAAAAAAACGACGGCGCCGAAATAAAAAGCCATCTTGACGTTTTCCGGCACTTCACCGACGGCAGCGGTTTTGGCTATGCCCAACCATTCGGCAAACACGTAAGGCAGCCACGAGCCGACCACGGCGCCAATGCCAATGAGAAAGGTTTGTACAGCAAATCCTGTAGTGCGTTGCTCATCAGGAAGATTGTCGGCTACCAGGGCGCGGAACGGCTCCATAGCGATATTGAATGAGGCATCCATAATCATCAAGATGCCGGCTCCGATGTATAAAGCCGGTAAAAGTCCGGCCAGCAGCGAAGCATTAGGCATGAACATGAGGCCCATGGAAGCCAGAATGGCACCAGCCAAAAAATAGGGGCGCCGACGGCCCAACGCCGTCCAGGTGCGGTCGCTGAAATAACCTACCAGCGGCTGAATGATCATGCCCGTCAGCGGCGCGACCAGCCAAAACCACGAAAGGTGTTCGACGTCGGCACCAAAGGTTTGTAAAATGCGGCTGGCATTGCCGTTCTGAAGGGCAAAGCCGAACTGAATGCCCAGAAAGCCAAAACTCATATTAAAAATTTGTATCAAAGACATGCGCGGCTTGGGCACCAAAACCGGAACAGAAGCAGATGCAGGGGTTGTCATCGCAACTGATGCTTAGGGTTTCTGTTTTGCCATCAATACATAATGATCAAAGGGATTCAGGCCAATCTCTTCATGAAAGGTTAGCGTCTGGCCCGTAATGATGTTGGTAAAGCGCTGGTGCGACAGAGCCTCAGGCACGGGATAGCGCACAGGGCGATTGCGGCAATTCACCACCACAAATACCGATTGGTCGTGATCTGCCTGACGTCGGTAACACAATACATCATCGCTGTTCCAAAACTCTATTGCACCCTTCTGTAAAGCGGCACTGTTGTGATAAAACTGCAACAGACGTTGATACCACTGCTGCAAGTCAGGCCTGGCCTGCCAGTCTATGATATACTTTTCAAAAAGATTGATGCGTTGCTCATATCCCACTTCCTGGCCATTATAGAGGAAGGGCACTCCTGGTAACGTCAGCTGAACCACAAAAGCCGCTTGTGCCCCTTTTTCACTGATGAAGACACGCTGGGGCACATCGTCCCAACTGTTTTCATCGTGATTGGTGATGAAACGCAGGTGGCGGTATTGTGGGGGATAAAGCTGCTGTTCGCGCCGGTACAGCGAATCGATCAAACGGGCTGATGCTTGTCCGTTCCAAACTTTTTTAAGTCCATGATACATTTCCCAACCATAGGTCATGTTAAAGCCTGCCTCATACAGTTTGGGATCTGCTCCTTCGGCCAACATCAGCAGCGGTCGCAATTGCCGCAGATGTCCAATGGCCTCTTTCCAGAACTCCAACGGCACCATTTCGGCCACATCGCAACGAAAGCCATCAATGTTGAAACTGTCAATCCAGTATTTCATGCTGGCAATTTGTGCATCCCACAGCGCCCGCTGCTCATAATTCAAGTCAGCGATGTCGGTCCAGTCTGGCACCGAAGGAATCATATGGCCAGCACTGTCGCGCGTGTACCATTCCGGATGTTGCTGCACCCACACATGATCCCATGCAGTGTGGTTGGCCACATGGTCCAGAATAATAAACATGCCGAGGGCATGTATCGAATCCACCAGCCTGCGGAAATCGGCCGCCGTCCCCAGATCGGGATGCAATGCTGTGTAATTGCGGATCGAATAGGGCGAGCCGTAGGTTCCTTTTTTCTTAACCAAACCCGTAGGCTGAACGGGCATCAGCCAAAGTACATTGACCCCCAACTGCCGCAGTCGCGGCAAATGCGCCAGCATGGCTTCGAAAGTGCCGGACGCTGTGAAGTTGCGGACAAACACCTCATACATTACGATCTTTTCTATAGGTGGAACCGTATCTTGCCTGTTGACAGAAACGGGATTTGCCGGTTGCCGGCATGCCGTCAGCACGATCAAAAAGCAACCCAGAAACAGCTTACCCATAAGCAGGGGCAAGATGCAGATTTTCTTGATTTTTCAAAAAACCCAAGCCAGGCAGAAACTTGCAGCCAGTGCTTCATCCAAACCGCCTTGGGGGTGGGCTAACTTTGTGCGCATGGCTTCCGAGCCTGACGTGTTTACCGTTGCCGCTGCCCCTGCTGAGTTGCCGCCAATAGCAGAGGGGGAAATTCCTTTTCTGGAAGTGCTGGGAGCACGGGTGCATAATCTGAAAAACATCAACGTGCGTATTCCACGCAACCGGGTTGTGGTGATCACCGGCATCAGCGGCAGCGGAAAATCTTCCCTGGCTTTTGACACCATCTATGCCGAAGGGCAACGCCGCTATATGGAAAGCATGAGCAGCTATGCCCGCCAATTCGTCGGCAGTTTCGAACGGCCCGACGTAGACGACATTCGCGGCCTCAGCCCCGTTGTTGCCATAGAACAAAAAACCGTCAGCAAAAATCCTCGCTCCACCGTAGGTACTATTACCGAAGTCTATGATTTCCTGCGGTTGCTTTTCGCCCGTTGTGCCGACGCCTATTCACACCTCAGCGGCCAAAAAATGGTTCAATACACCGAAGAACAAATGGCCGACATCATCCGGCAACAAATGGCCGGCCAGCGCATCCTCTTGCTTGCACCGCTGGTACGCGGCCGCAAAGGACACTACCGAGAACTGTTTGAAACCTATCGGCGTCAGGGCTATCTAAAGGTGCGCGTCGATGGTGAGCTGCGAGACCTCAAGGAAAAAATGCAGGTAGACCGCTATAGCATCCACGACATTGAGTTGGTCGTTGACCGATTAGACGTAACAGCAGCCAGCGCTGAGCGACTGGACCGCAGCATACGTCTGGCCCTGCGCCTGGGTAAAGGCATGCTTATGGTAATTAATGAGCAGAATCAGATTCTCCACTTCAGCCGCACACTGATCGATCCGCTTACCGGCATCTCGTATGAAATGCCTTCACCCAACACTTTTTCCTTCAATTCGCCATACGGTGCCTGCCCCCGCTGTAAGGGCCTGGGCTTTACGCACGAAGTGCGCAAAGAGGACATCATACCCGATCCAAATAAAAGCATCAATGAGGGTGGCATAGCTCCTTTGGGTTTGTCACGCGACAACTTTGTCTTCCAGCAATTGCGCGCCATAGCCGCTCGCTACCGCTTTACCTTGGCTAAACCGATCAAAGAAATTCCCAAAGAAGCGCTAAACCTCATTCTGTACGGCAGCACGGATGAAAAAGTAGCCCTTGAGCTCCAGTTTGATGAGCACCTCCCACAAGAATACAGCACCACTTTCGAAGGGGTAGTTCCCATGCTGTACCGGTGGTACCGCGATTCGGAATCGGAGCGCCTTCGCCGATGGGCCGAATCGTTCATGACTGAAGTGGTATGTCCTGAATGTCAAGGCAGTCGCCTCAAGAAAGAATCCCTCAGTTTCCGCATCGCCGGAAAAAACATTTATGATCTGGCGCAAATGAGCATCAGAACACTGGTGCATTGGTTTGACATGCTGCCCGATCAGCTAAGCGAGCGCCAACGCCTCATCGGCCAGGAAGTCATTAAAGAGCTGAAAGCCCGCCTTCGTTTTTTGTGCGATGTGGGCCTGGATTACTTGACGCTCAACAGGCCTGCACGGTCTTTATCCGGCGGCGAAAGCCAACGCATTCGATTGGCCACGCAAATGGGCTCCCAGCTGGTGGGCATCACCTATATCTTGGATGAGCCCAGCATTGGCTTGCACCAGCGTGACAACCGTCGGCTGATCCATGCCCTCCATCAGCTCAGCCGCACCGGCAACACCATCATTGTCGTCGAACACGATAAGGACATTATGCTTTCTGCGGACTATGTTATTGATTTGGGTCCTGGCGCCGGTGAGCACGGCGGCTACGTGGTGAGTGAAGGCCCGCCGCACAGCGATAACGGCACCCATTCGCTTACGGTCGAATACCTGAAAGGCCAACGGGAAATCCGCGTCCCCTCTTCACGCCGTAAAGGGCAGGGACGGAAGCTGAAGCTTCGGGGCTGCCGCGGCAACAACCTCAAAAACATCACGGTGAGTTTTCCCTTGGGTTGTTTGATTGGAATTACCGGCGTTTCCGGCAGCGGAAAATCTTCGCTAATCACAGAAACCCTTTATCCCATACTAAGCAACCACTTTTACGGCTCGCGATATAAACCTCTGCCGTACGAGTCCATTGAAGGGCTGGAGTTTATCGATAAGGTCATCGAAATAGATCAATCTCCCATAGGCCGCACCCCGCGCAGCAATCCTGCTACCTACATCAATGTGTTTACAGAAATCCGTCAGCTATTCAGTCAGCTGCCTGAAAGCCGGATGCGTGGGTATGCACCCGGACGCTTTTCGTTCAATGTAAAGGGGGGAAGATGCGAGGCCTGTCAAGGTGGCGGGATGCGCCTTATCGAAATGAGCTTTTTACCTGACGTGTATGTGATCTGCGAAAAATGTTTAGGACGCCGATACAACCGCGAAACTTTGGAAATAAGATACCGGGGAAAAAACATTAGTGAAATCCTTGATATGACTGTTGCCGAAGCGGTGACGTTTTTTGAACCCTATCCTTCTATTTGCCGCAAGCTTCGTACGTTGCAGGAGGTAGGGCTGGGCTATCTTCGACTGGGCCAGCAGGCCACGACGCTCAGCGGCGGCGAAGCGCAGCGGGTCAAGCTTTCGGCTGAGCTGGCGCGTCGCGATACCGGGCGCACCTTTTACATTTTAGATGAACCCACCACAGGCCTTCATTTTGAAGACATCCGCCTGCTGATGGAGGTGCTCAACCGTTTAGTGGATAAAGGAAATACGGTTGTCATTATTGAACACAATCTGGACGTCATTAAGCTCGCCGACTATATCATTGACCTCGGGCCAGAAGGGGGTGATGAGGGAGGATATGTTGTGGCCGAAGGTACACCTGAAGCCATCGTAGCCGCTGGCATCGGATATACGGCCCAGTTTTTAGCGCGGGAGCTGGCAGCCGCTTAACAAATTCATCCGCTGCCTTAACTGTGCAGTGCGAAAAATCGTAATACGAAAAGGATCTTTGGTGTTTCACACGCTTATGCCGCGGCTCTTTTTCGCTATACCCGTTCCGGAAACGAATGCAGCAATGCTCTTTGGGCTGCTTCGCCACCGAGTTGCGGCTACGGTTCGGCTAACCGAACCCATGTACCAGCACATTACGGTTCATTTTCTTGGATCCATGCCCGAGCAGCAGTTGCCGGAGCTGTGTGAGCGGGCCGCTCTGCTGTGCGAAAAACAGGAAGCTTTTACGCTCTCCTTCACCCATCTCACCTACGTACCTTCAGCGCATAGGCCTCAGATGATCTGGCTTCAAGGCGAGCCGCACGATGCGTTCAACCATCTGGTAGCGGCTTTCCGCACACAGTTTCCTACCGGCGAACAAAGGCCTCCGCTGCCCCATGTAACGCTGGCCCGCATGAAGACGTTGCGCCGTCCTCCCATGCCCCTTCCTGCCATTAAGCCTATTCACGTTGAAGTTCATGAAATTCACCTGTGGCAATCACTCACCCTTCCGCAAGGAGCTCGTTATGAGCCACTCCACCGATGGCCTTTGCTTTCTTCACCATAAAATCGACCAGCCGCTATCTTCGTCAGCATTAACTTTTTTTTCATGTACACCATTCAGCAACGCCTTCGTGAAGAACTGGATCAATTGCGTCAATCGGGGCTTTACAAAGAAGAGCGCATCATCGAATCGGCGCAAGGGCCAGAAATCATCGTGAACGGCCGTACCGTTCTCAACTTTTGCGCCAATAATTATCTGGGCCTGAGCAGCCATCCTAAAGTGATTGCCGCTGCACACCAAACCATTGACCGGCGTGGTTATGGCATGAGCAGTGTGCGCTTTATCTGCGGCACACAAGACATCCACCGGCAGCTGGAACGCAAGATTGCTTCCTTTCTGGGTACCGACGATGCCATCTTGTACGTAGCCGCCTTTGACGCCAACGGCGGTGTGTTTGAGCCGCTGTTCAACGATCAGGATGCCATTATCAGCGACGAACTGAACCATGCCTCTATTATCGACGGCATTCGATTGTGTAAAGCGCAACGCTTCCGCTATCGAAACAACGACATGGAAGATCTGGAAAAACAGTTGCAGGCAGCATCGGCTTGCCGCAGCCGCATCATCGTTACCGACGGTGTGTTTTCCATGGACGGCACCGTGGCTCGGTTGGCCGATATTGTGGCGCTGGCTCGCAAGTATGAGGCTCTGGTCATGGTGGACGACTCCCATGCCACCGGTTTCGTCGGCCCTACGGGTCGCGGTACACCTGAACTGTGGAACGTAAAGGATGAAGTGGACATCATCACCAGCACGCTGGGTAAAGCCCTTGGTGGAGCTTGTGGTGGCTTTACAGCCGGCCGTCAGGAAATTATTGATGTGTTGCGCCAGCGATCTCGCCCCTACCTGTTTTCCAACAGTGTGCCGCCACCCATTATAGGCGCTGCTCTGGCCGTCTTTGAGATGATTTCAGAAACCACGGCTTTGCGCGACAAGCTGGAAGAAAACACGCGCTACTTCCGCCAGCGCATGACGGAAGCCGGCTTTGACATTAAACCGGGTGATCATCCCATCGTTCCCATTATGCTTTACGATTCGGTATTGGCTCAGAAGATGGCCGCCGCCCTGTTGGAAGAAGGGATTTATGTGATTGGCTTCTTTTACCCTGTCGTGCCGCGAGGGTTGGCCCGCATTCGCGTGCAATTATCGGCAGCCCATGAACGCCATCATCTGGATCAAGCTGTGGACGCCTTTATCAAGGTAGGCAAAGCCATGAACATCATCCGTTGACTACGGCAACTGCTTGTTCTGTTTTGCGAAAAATTACAAACTGATTGTACGCCTCGCCGCATTCGATGTCGATCTGCTGTTCTAAGATGAGATCTAAAAGTGCCAGAAATCTAAAGATGGCGTGCATGCGGTCGTTGCACGCATGAAAAATATCCTCAAACGAAACGGTAATTGCTGCCTCAACCTGCTGCAACAGAAATTGTTTTTCTTCCTCTATGCTGTAGGGATAGGGAACAACGGTGAGCGATGGCCGTTGTTGTTCCGACCAGCGATTCATGACGCGCTCATAGGCACGCAACAACTTCAGCAAAGACAGCGAATGCAATTCCATCTCACCGGTCCATCGAAGCAGTCGCTGACGGTTTTCGTGAGCGGCATAGCCCCGCTCAAACAGTTTGCTGCGCTCCGCTTCCAGCCGCCGCAGTTCTTGCACTACATCCTTGTACCGTTTGTATTCGAGCAGCTGCCGCACCAACTCAGCCCGCGGATCTGCTTCTTCCTCGCTTTTCGGCTCCGGTCGCCTGGGCAAAAGCATCTTGGCCTTAATGCGCATGAGCGTGGCTGCTACTACAATAAACTCACTGGCCAGTTCAATATTTTTCTCTGACGCCTGACGGATGTATTCTAAAAAATCATGAGTGACCTTTGCTATGGGAATATCGTAGATGTCCAGTTCATCGCGTTGGATAAAGAACAACAATAAGTCAAACGGGCCTTCAAAGTGCGGCAATCGGACTTCGTAGCTGACTGCCTGTTCGGTGGCCATGCCCTTCAATTAGCATCAAAAGTAACCTATCCGACTTCCCTGGCTGCGTTAGAGAAAGCCAACATTTCCACAATGATCCCAGACTACCTTAGCTTCGCAGCTTAGATAATGTCCATTACCGCAGGTCCCCTACTTAGTCAGATTCACTATCCAGCCGATTTGCGTCGGCTGAACCGCGATCAGCTTATCCCATTATGCGATGAATTGCGTCAGTTTATCATAGACCACGTAAGCCTTTACGGCGGTCATTTTGGGGCCTCGCTCGGCGTCGTGGAACTGACCGTAGCCCTTCACTATGTGTTTAACACGCCTTATGATCTCATCGTGTGGGACGTTGGTCATCAGGCCTACGGTCATAAAATTCTCACAGGCCGGCGTGAACGCTTCCACACCAACCGCAAGTACAAGGGCATTGCCGGTTTCCCTTCCCGCTTCGAAAGTGAATACGACGCTTTTGGAGTAGGGCATTCGTCCACCTCGATTTCTGCTGCCTTGGGTATGGCGGTGGCTGCACGGCTTAAAGGAGAAAAAGGCCGTCACGTCATAGCTGTCATCGGCGACGGAGCAATGACGGCCGGCCTCGCCTTCGAGGGGCTCAATAATGCCGGGGTTTCAGGTACGGATCTGCTCATCATCCTGAACGACAACTGCATGAGTATTGACCCCAATGTAGGCGCCTTGAAGGAATATTTGACTGACATCACCATGTCGCACACCTGGAACCGCACGCGTGATGAACTTTGGCGCCTTTTGGGAAAGGTGGGCGGTGAAGCCTTGCAGAAACAGTTCTCCAAATTTGAGGCAGCCATTAAAGGTGCCATATCGCGCAGCAGCAATCTGTTTGAAGCTCTTAACCTCCGCTATTTCGGCCCGCTCGATGGCCATAATGTGGACCATTTGGTCAGCGTATTAGAGGACTTAAAGCACATTCACGGCCCCAAACTGTTGCATGTTGTTACCGTCAAAGGCAAGGGTTTTGGGCCGGCCGAAAAAAACCAGACTAAGTGGCATGCGCCGGGCACCTTTGATAAGATTACCGGAGAAATCTTCAAAAAGCCGGTAAACGGCCCGCAACCCCCTCGCTACCAGGATGTCTTTGGCCATACCATTGTTGAATTGGCGGAAAAAAATGAAAAGATTGTAGGCATTACACCCGCCATGCCCTCCGGCTCATCGCTCAACATCATGATGGAACGCATGCCCCACAGAGCTTTTGACGTGGGTATTGCCGAACAGCATGCCGTCACCTTTTCCGCGGGTTTAGCCACCCAGGGCCTCATCCCGTATTGCAACATTTACTCCACGTTCTTGCAGCGGGCATACGACCAGGTCATTCACGATGTGGCTTTGCAGCGCCTGCATGTGGTATTTTGTCTAGATCGGGGCGGATTGGTCGGAGAAGACGGCGCCACACACCAAGGTGCTTTTGATCTTGCATATATGCGTATTATTCCTAATATGATCGTCACGGCCCCCATGAATGAGCAGGAACTGCGCAACTTGATGTACACCGCTCAGTTAGACCATATTCGGCAACCCTTTTCTATTCGCTACCCCCGGGGTGAGGGGGTCATGCCCCAATGGCGCACTCCGTTTGAAGAAATTCCCATCGGCACGGCCCGCTTACTTGTGGAAGGAGAAGACTTGTGCATCATCTCCATAGGTCACCCCGGAAATTTCGCTGCCGAAGCCATCTGCCGACTCAACGAGCTGGAACTGTACCCCGCTCATGTTGACCTGCGCTTTCTCAAACCCTTAGACGAAGACTTGCTGCACCGTATCTGTCGCAAGTTCCGATACATCGTTACCGTAGAAGATGGCGTCATTATGGGTGGAATGGGCTCGGCAATTCTGGAATTCGCCGCAGATCATGGGTACACCATCACCGTACGTCGGCTGGGTATCCCCGACCGATTTATCGAACACGGATCGCCCAAAGAGCTGCACCGAGAGTGTGGCTTCGATGCCGATGCTATAGCCGCCACCGTCTGTGAGCTGCTGCGCGTTCACCCAAAACAAAAATTCCAGATCAAAACTTTTTAAATTTTTATTCTTTTCCTTCCATGGCATACCCAATCCTTCTTGGTCCTTACCTTCAGGCCACGATGAATAAGATGTCCTTGCTGCTTTGCACTTTATGGGGCATTTCCTTGTTATGGAGCTGTGGTAAAAAGAATGGGGCCCCACCCAAAAATCAAGACACGCTGGCAACGCTTTCCGGTGATTCTTTTTTTGAACAATTCCGTCGTAAAGGCATTGATTTTTATGCCACAGGCAATGAGCCGTTTTGGGTACTCGAAGTGGATCACACCGGTGGGCTTGGTTTTCGTCTGCTCGATGGTATTCAGGTCAGTTTTACTGGCGACTGCGCGCCCGCACCTTTACCTAACGCTGAAGGTTATACCTACTCTGCTTCCACCCCGGCGGGGAAGATTTTGGTTACCGTGTTGCGCAAGCCATGTATAGATTCCATGTCGGGAGATACCATTACTTACCAGGTGACGGTGCAGATAGATCAGCCCGACAACACCCGCAGATCTTTTCAGGGATGTGGGCGATACCTGAACGATCCCCAGTTTTCAGGCGTGTGGACGCTTACCGCTCTTGACGGCCGCTCAATTGACACTGTCGGTTTGACCAAGGGCCCACCCACGCTTCAGCTTTCACCTAAGGATTACCGCATCTGGGGACACGGCAGTTGTAACAACTACTTTGGTGTGGCTGATGTCATGGGTGATCGCATTGCCATAACCGATCGCATCGGCAGCACCCTCATGGCTTGCCCGCGAATGGAGCTGGAAAATACTTTTTTCAAAACGCTGTCGGGTAAAACTTTTTTGCTGAGCATAAACGACCGACAGCTCTTGTTTTTGGAGGATCAAAAGCCCATAATGCAGTGGGTTCGTTCTAAAGACTAACGTGATTTTGGTCCCCCGGGCAGTGGGTCCTTTACTTGAAAAACTGAAATAATTTTTCACTTTCTCGCATCCACTGATCATCTACGATGCTTCGTGCTTTTGCCGTGCCTCCTCGTTGCCGACTTTTGGGCTTGCCCCAAGGATGTGGCCGATACTATAGGTGCACAAGGTCATCTTTTTGCAAAAAAAAGCCGACTTCCTGCTCTTCTGTGCCTATTGTACAGCATTGCAGCTTTACTTGCTCCAAATCCGACCGACGCGATGATGAGAAACCTCGATCCCCTTCTGGTCGGGGAGGCCTTGTTGCTAAATGCGCAAGGCCCTAACTCGATATAAACCGCCGACGCTGACAGCACTGTTTGCTTGTGTGAAAATTGAGCTCATAGATACCCCAAAGGCAAAATCACCATTTTGTGGAGCGGAGCTCTACCGCCAAATGGGAATCATCATCACCATTGAAGACCACCGTTTAGGTTATCAGGTTGAATCACTTTGTCGTTTTGATTATACAAAAGCAGTGACCAACATTGGTAACAACACAATGGTAATCGCTATTTCAACCTAAATGACTCCTCTACATTTAACAGCTTGTCCGTTGGCAAAACCATTGCCTGTAAAAGCCAACGCCAAAGAGATTAGATTGAAAACGCACCAACGGCGCGGCTTTGAGATGATGTATATGCCTTCACCGAATCAAGGTTACGGTGCTGATCCCAACTGCAAGGCTTTACCATCACCGTCAACAGCTCCTTTATCGTCAAACTAAATTGCCCGACGACAACTGCAGGAATTTTATTGGTGATGCCCGACAGTCAATCAGATTCCGGATCAAACTTTGGTAATGGCCGTTTCGAAAATCAGCCTTGGGTGACTGTTAGTGGAAAAGCTTATGTGATTCCGCTTCTCTTAAAATCCCTATCACTGTATTATCGCTTAAACAACAAAGCTTTTGCATACCCGTGTCTTACTAAGTAACAGCCGGGAGCAAGACCGGAAAGGTCTACGTGATGTTGCTTGTAAGTCCGAATTAATGCTCCGTCGGTGGTGAAAAGACGAATGGGTTCTTTGCTACTCACCTCAATTGGCGAGTGCACCACCACATGGTTACCTGCCGGATTAGGAAAAAGATGCAGGGATGTTGCATGCGCAGCCGCCGAAGCTACCGCGCTGGGATATACACCGCTGCGCGGATAGCTGGTTACCACCTCCCATACCATCTGTTGCGCATAAGCAGCAAAGTCGGCAGGTACTGTCACCAAAGAGTGAAGCTGATGGCTTAACCCAACTGGATTGCTGTTGAACAGGCATGCATAATGAATCATGGCTACCAGATAAGCGCCTAAATCATTAAGATGCACCCCATCCGTAAAAATTTGATTCACGTGTGAGATACCGGGTACTAAACCTTGTTGCACATCGTCGTAAAAACGGGCCATCATCCGGTTACCGGGAATGATATATACCGGCGGGCATCCAGACGGCAAGTTGGCATTGGCATAGTCTTGCAGTTCCTGCCAGCCCAGCTCAAGGCTATCTAACAGTTGCCGCCATCCTGAAGCCGAGCCATCGGTGGCTTCGCTTACACCATAACCGCTCAGAAAATAGGGCGTGCCATCCAAACCACCCCAATGGGTCCAGAGCAATGTGGCCGCACCCTGTCCATTATTGCCAAAGGTCCATGAGTTTTGGACAAAATAGGATAGATGCTCTTTAGATTGATGTACATTCAAATTCAGCGGCCCCTCCATGTTTTCGGTAATCACCAATACTTGCCAAAGGGAAATATCATAGCGTGGATTACAATTTTCTTCATAACAATTTATGTTAGGGTCTTGGGCGCACCAGGTTCCCGTCGTGTCCCAGTGAAATTTCAGCCAAGCTCCTGGCAGGGTAGCCCTACCAACCAAGTTTCCATATGCTTGCCACCCCCCTAGTAAATTGTTAAGGTCTGCGACCAACTCAACATATTGCCCCGGCCATGGAACAAACAAGGGATCAGTCAGGCTATGACCGCAGTGCAATTGCTTGACTGAAAAGGGATAAGCCTGTTTGGGGGGTAAGGATTGAGCTACTACTCCGCTGATGCCTACCCAAAGCGTACACCACGGAAACAAAATAAGGTACAAGATTCTCATGAAAACCAGCTCAGTTTGATTTACAATTTTACGGAAATGCGCATTCGCTTTTCCGCAAACGACGTTTGGCTGAAGACCATAGGTGGGTATCTGACTGCCGCTGGATGAGCGCGCTTAGGATCCTTTGCGGACCAAACAGGCTCAAGCATTAGGTTATCTTTGATGAAAGAGATATGTTGCGCATTCTCAACTACATAGATGGGCGGTTGCTCGAACCTTTGAATGGCCAGTACTTACCGAATTGCGAGCCCGCCACCGGATCGGTGTACAGTATGGTTCCAGATTCAGGAAATGAGGATGTGTCTTTGGCTGTGGCAGCGGCACAGGCCGCGTTTCCGAAATGGTCAGCAACGCCGGCTATGGAGCGCTGCCGTCTGCTGTTGCGCATCGCTGAGCGGATCGAAGAGCGTTTGGATGAGTTGGCCGCCATGGAGTCGGCCGATCAGGGGAAGCCGGTTCGACTGGCTCGTACCGTTGACATTCCCCGAGCCGCGGCCAACTTCCGATTCTTTGCCACAGCAGCCGTCCAATTTTCCAGCGAAGCGCACATCATGGAAAACGGTGTAGTGAATTACACCTTACGCCAGCCGCTCGGGGTGGTTGGTTGCATCTCGCCCTGGAATCTGCCACTGTATCTTTTCACCTGGAAAATTGCACCGGCACTGGCTGCTGGCAACTGCGTTGTAGGCAAACCCAGTGAGTTTACTCCATTGACTGCCTTTGAGCTTTCCCGCATATGTATGGAAGTAGGGCTGCCTGCCGGTGTGCTTAACATCGTTCACGGAACAGGACCCAAATGCGGCATGGCCATCGTCACCCATCCTGCGGTTCGCGCAATTTCTTTCACAGGCAGCACCCGAGCGGGCCGGGAAATTGCTGCAACCGCAGCCCCCTCGTTCAAAAAGCTCTCGTTGGAATTGGGAGGCAAAAATCCCGTCCTCATCTTCGCCGACTGTGATTTTGAACGCATGCTCCAGCGTACGGTGGCTTCTGCTTTCGACAACCAAGGCGAGATCTGTCTGTGCGGCTCCCGAATCTATATCGAACGACCCTTGTATGAAAAATTTCGCGATGCTTTTGTTGAGCGGGTGCGTCAACTTCGCGTAGGCAATCCAGCCGACCCGCATACCGATGTAGGTGCTATCGTTTCCCAGCAGCACTATGAAAAAATCATGCATTATTTATCGCTCATTCCTGCCGAAGGAGGCCGCATCCTTTGTGGAGGTCATCGCCTCACTTTTGATGGCCCGCTGCAACAGGGCTGGTATATTGCTCCCACGGTTGTTGAGGGTCTTTCGCAGCAATGTCGGTTAAATCAGGAGGAAATCTTTGGGCCCGTAGTCACCCTTCAGCCTTTCGACACAGAAGAAGAGGCCTTGCATTTGGCCAACGACAGTGCCTACGGCCTGGCAGCCGTGATTTGGACCCAACATTTGTCGCGAGCCCATCGGCTGGCTGCCCAACTGGAGGCCGGTATTGTTTGGATTAATTGCTGGATGCTCAGAGACCTGCGCACCCCTTTTGGTGGGGTTAAGCAATCAGGCCTTGGTCGCGAAGGAGGCTGGGAAGCTATGCGCTTCTTTACCGAGCCAAAAAACGTATGTGTGCAGCCCTAGCCCCTGCGTAACAATTGCTACTTCCCCTTTGGACCTCGTAAACCGTATTTTGCAGGGTGCTATAATCAAGATCAACAATCATGCAGGAATACGGAAAAATCATCATTGATGCATACACTGGGTACTGGAACTACCTGATCCATGAATTGCTTCATCCATCGTGGAATAACTATTTCTACTGGTTACTGGGTTTATCGCTTGCATGTTGGCTGTTGGAATTGCTTTTCCCGTGGCGCACCTATCAGGGGGCCATACGGAAAGATTTCTGGCTTGACGGCTTTTACATGTTTTTCAATTTTTTCCTGTTTAGTCTGATCGGCTACAATGCCCTATCCATGGTGGCCGTCGAAGCCTTCAACGATTTTTTGGCTGTATTCGGCATCACCAACATCGTTGCAATTCGAGTACACAACCTTCCGGTTTGGGCTCAATTGCTGATCTTACTGGTAGTAAAAGATTTCATTGATTTCAACGTACACCGGTTGTTGCATCGCGTCCCGTGGCTGTGGGAATTTCATAAAGTGCACCATTCGGTGGAAGAAATGGGTTTCGCTGCTCACCTGCGCTACCATTGGATGGAAACCATAGTTTATCGTACCTTTGAATACATTCCGTTAGCCATGATTGGCTTTGGAATAAATGATTTTCTCATCGTGCACATCTTTGCTTTAGCCATCGGCCACCTGAATCATTCGAACATTCCTCTGTCGTGGGGGCCTTTACGCTACGTGCTGAACAGCCCGGCCATGCACATTTGGCATCACGCCAAGTATATTCCCACCAAATATGGCGTCAATTTCGGCCTGACGTTCAGCTTCTGGGACTACTTGTTTGGCACCGTTTATTGGCCTCGCTCAGGCCGCGACGAACCCCTCGGATTTGAAGATTCGGAAAAATTCCCCAAAACCTTTTTTGAACAAGTTGTTTACCCCTTTATTAAAAAAAGATAAAGCCATGAAAGCTCTTCTCTGCCTCCTGTTCAGCAGTGTAACCCTGATCAGTGCTGCCCAGCAAGCACCGATCAAATACCACAACATCTCCAGCCGCGAAGCCGCGCGCTTGATGCAATCTAGCCACGTCATTGTTTTAGACGTGCGGACTCCAGAAGAATATGCTGCCGGCCATTTGCCCAAGGCTCGGTTGATAAATTTTTATGATAAAGACTTTGCAGAACAGTTAGAAAAGTTAGATAAAAGCAAAACATATATTGTTTACTGCAAAGCGGGTGGCCGCTCTTCGAAAGCCTCTCAGCTCATGATTGAGAAAGGCTTTACCAGCGTGTACAACCTGGAGCACGGTTTCGATAAATGGGACGGCGCCATAGAGCGCTGACGCCCCATGCAGGGCTCTTACACCTCTGATCAAGCACCCCGCCCCGTCGGGGCATATCCCCATGCCCGGCGCGTGGGAAATTTTTTATTCCTATCCGGTATAGGGCCGCGTCATCCCATCGACAACCACATCCCTGGTAATGTTTACGACGAACACGGAAAGCTCATTGCCTATGACTTTGCTGCACAATGCCATGCCGTTTTTCAAAATGTACGCTCCGTGCTGGAGGCGGCAGGCAGCCGCTGGGAAGACCTGGTGGACATTACGGTTTTTCTTATAAATATGAAGGACGATTTTCCGGTATTTAACCGCATTTATGCTGAATATTTCCGTGAACATCAACCTTGCCGAACCACCGTCGGGGTTACCGCCCTACCCACGCCGATCGCCATCGAATTAAAATGTATTGCCTGGCTGGGTGACAATAATTGCCAGCTGCGTTAAGCTTTCATCACGTAACTTGCTGCAAACAAACCCGAATTCCGGTCATGGCTTCCACCATGTATTACAAAACCTATCTGCAACTCGACACCCTGCTTAATGCCCAACATCCCGAGAGTTACAAAACCGGCAAACCTGCTCATGACGAGATGTTGTTCATCATCATCCACCAGACCTATGAATTGTGGTTTAAGCAAATCATTCATGAACTAGACAGCGTCCGTCAGATATTCAGCAAACAGTTCATCAACGACAATGCGCCCGACCTGCAGGTAGCGGTGCACCGCCTGAAACGAGTGTCCACCATTCTTAAGGTCTTGGTACACCAGATCGACATTCTGGAAACGATGACTCCCCTGGATTTTCTGGACTTCCGTGATCTGCTGCGGCCAGCCTCCGGCTTTCAGAGCTATCAATTCAAGATCATCGAAGCGATGCTGGGCCTGAAATTCGAGCAACGTTTTGAGCAGCATTATTATGTATCACACTTGCAACCGCAAGAATTGGAATTAGTGCGTCAGGCCGAGCAACAGCCCTCGCTGCTGGATTTGGTACAGCATTGGCTGGAACGTATGCCATTCTTAAAAAACCCCGAATGGTGGCTGGAATACCAACCCTTGGCTCCGGAAAATACCAACAGGGATTTTTGGACCGACTACCGCTGCCTGTATCAACAAAGCCTTTCGGCTGAAGAACAACACTATCTGCAAATTTTTGATGAAATCTTTATCAAGGGCAATCCGACGCCGGGCCGGCTGACCCCGGCAGCGAGCCGCGCGGCCTTGTTCATCATGCTGTATCGCGACTATCCAATGCTGCAATTACCCTTTCAACTCATCAACACCTTGCTGGATTTAGATGAACTCATGGCCATGTGGCGGTACCGGCACCTCAACATGGTTCAGCGCATGATCGGTTCCCGCATCGGAACCGGCGGCACCAGCGGCAAGCATTACTTGAAAGGTGCTTTGGAGCGACATTACGTTTATGTCGCATTTGCCGAATTGACAACTTTTTTAATTGAGCGAAGCCGCCTGCCCCAACTGCCCGATCGGCTTAAAAGCGCTCTGGGCTATTCGTTCAGCTAAAGAAACACCGGGCGCCTAATGCTCTGTAGCTGGCAGGTGTACCGGTGTTCCCTTCTGATCGGTAGCGGCAGCTTTTGTTTTACATTTTCCTAAGTAATATATGTATTGCGTAAATAAAAAGAGCAGAAGCAACATGCCGAACACCGCCAAGGAAACGATGTCGCTGATGTGTTGCCAATTCCACATTAAAATGGCAGCCATGAGCATTCCGCCGGCACTTAAGCCACTCAAAACAAATGCCGCCTGCCGCTCTGTTAACCCCAGATATACCAGATGATGCGACAAGTGATCGCGACCTCCTACAAAGGGAGACCGCCACTGGGCCAGGCGCCATAAGGTAACCGTACCGATATCCAACAAGGGCACCACAAACACCACTACCGGCAGCAGCACATACCGCAAGTAAGGGGGCTGTGGCCGGCCCGAAACATCATTCCACAAAACGGCTATGGCTATGCCCGCCAGGCAAACCCCGAGCAACTGACTGCCTGTATCCCCCATATAAATGCGTGCCGGCTTCCAGTTCAAGGGAAGAAAACCCGCCAGGGCCCCCATTAGTCCCAGAGCTACAAGCACGTAAGGATGGAACGGCTGCCCCTGAATCCACAGCACTATGACGATTGAGCTCAGAATAAAAAAGCATACTGTCGCAGCAATGCCGTCCATATTGTCCAACATATTGATGGCATTCATCATTCCCACAATCCATAGGAGGGTGAGCATCAAATCCACCAGGGGTATGCCGGTCAGTGAAATACCTACGCCCGTCCAGGCCAAGATCAAGCCACAAAGCAGTTGAACAGAAAACTTGAGCAAAGGAATTGTATCGTAAGCATCGTCAGCCAGGCCAAGGACGAAGCCGGTGGTACACGCTAAAAACAAGCCCTGCAATGGCCCGCTGGTGGCCCGGCCTTCACCATTCACAAATAAGGTATATACCAATAAAGAAATCAACAGAAGAATATAAAAAGAGAAGCCCCCCACCGAAGGCTTCAGGTGCGGCGACCAACGGATAAGGTGCCGGGGCTTATGACTACGCCCACCCAACGTTCGCGAAAAACGGTATAAGAGGCTGTTGATTAATGCTGAAAAAAAAGCAGCACTGGTAAAAAAAAGCACCGAGAACAGCACATCAGAAAAGGAAAAAGCGTGCATTTCGCTTTAATAAAATAGAGATTTGACAAATTCCACCATGCGACCTACCAAACTCTTATGCTGAGGCTTTTCATCTGTATAATAATTGTAAGCATGCTGATGATAGCCATAACCATAACCATAACCGTAACCATAGCCGTAACCATAGCCATAATTATAGGTGTAAGAGCTGGCCCCTTCACCCATGTCATTAAGTACAACAGCCAATCGTTTGATGCCATGGTCGTAATAAAGATGATTGATGTTGTTCAGGAAGCTGCGCGAAGAATAATCGGCACGCACCAGATATATGGGCACATCGGCTTTTTTCACCAGATTCAATGCATCGGTAACAATGCCTACCGGCGGAGTGTCAATAACTAAAACATCATAAATTTTTTTCAATTCTTCCAAAAGTTCTTCGGTACGGGCTGAACCAATGAATTCCGCAGGGTTTGGCGGCAAAGGACCGGATGTGATGACATCAAAATTTTCCCATTCGGTATGCTTGATGCACTCCGGGATCGAATGTTTTCCAATGATTAAAGTACTGACGCCCTTTTGGTTATCCAGATTGAACGACTTGTGCAGTTGAGGCTTCCGCAAGTCGAAATCCAACAATACGACCTTTTTTCCTCCTAACGCCAAAATACCGGCCATGTTTACCGCAACAAACGTTTTGCCCTCGCCTGCTACCGTGGACGTGATGGCCAACATGCGAGGCTGCCGGTCGGGCAACAGATATTCCAAATTGGTACGCATGCTGCGGAAACATTCCGAAATGACAGACTTGGGCCTTTTGTTGACCACCAATTGCGATACGTCCATGGTGTGGTTGTATTTGGGTACTACCCCCAAAATGCTGGCGTCGGTATAACGCATGATTTCATGCACGGATAAGATTTTATGATGAAGCAAATAACGAAGCACGATCAAGGTGATGCAACCAATCAAGCCGATCACAATACCCAAGAGCCGAATCAGGGCTACGTTGGGGTGTACCGGCTTGCTCGAAACATCTGCCCTGCGCAAAATGGTGTAGTCAGACACATAACCTGCCTTGGAAATATCAAAGGCCGACTTCTTATCCAACAGCAGCAGAAAATATTTCTCCTTTAAATCACTCAAACGACTTAAACGCATGTACTCAGCCGTGATCCCCGGTACGGTGCTGAATCGGTTGAGGTAGGTGATGATTTCTTTTTCAATATTTTTCTTTTCCTCTACAACCTTATTCTGTGCATTTTCAATGCTTACCAGAATGTTGTGTTTCATCTCCTGAATCTGCTTCCGAAGATTGATGATCATCGGATTGTTGGGTGCCAGGTTCAGACTTAACTCCTTCAGCGTGCTTTGTAACCGATCCAACGCTTGAATGTTTGTATTAAGTCCCTCGTATTCTTTATCAATAATGCCCAAAAGAAGCCGAGTGGAATCTTGGTATTGGAGAAAATACTGCTTGTAATATTCCAGCGTGCTGTATTGCAAGTCAAGCGCTTCTTCCCGTTCGCGCAGCTCCTTGAGCTCCTTGTTGATTTCTTCCTCCATAGAGGTTATAGCAATACCGTTTTCCAATTTAAACTGCGTCATCAGGTCTTCGTAATGACGTAATTCCTTGCTGATGGAGTCAATTTGTTCGGCAATAAACTGCAGAATCAGGGTGGCACTTTCCGTCTTTTTTTCCTTATCATATTGAATGAAAATATCGCTGACCATATTGACAATGTCGGCTGCTTTCTGAGGCTTATGGCTGCGCATCTGCAAGCTCAGGGTAGGCACCGACGGCATGATCTGCAAACTGTTTCTCAGCTCAGTGTAAAGGCTGCTTCGGTTGCGGATCACGAACATGTACTCGGAAGTCAGGGTACCTTCCGGATCAAGCTCCAAAAATTCTTTGCGCAACTTGATGTTGAATTGAAGCTGGCCTACCTGGTAAGGCACACCGAACCGGTAGGTGTGCCAATTGTCTTCCCCGTAGGAAAAATTCAGCTTGTATTCATGGGCCGACAGGATGCGCAAACTGATGGGCATGTCGTAAGTGTACTCCTTGCCTGCCTTGTATTCCACCACAAACGGATTGTTGCGGTACAGTTCTTCTCGAAGAATTTTTCCTTTGCGGTAATAAGCCACCGAGAGGTTCAGCGAATCAATCACACGGTCCAAAATCACATTTGACTTCATGATCTGAATATCTTTTTCGATATCCAGATTGGTATGCTTGGTTTGAAAGAGACCTCCTTGAATATCCAAAGCCTGAGCTGTGTTGATGGGCTTGACAATCATGGAAGCACTCACCTCATAGGTAGGCGGCGTGTAGCGTAAATACAGGAGGGACGCAGAAACGGTAATTAACATAATGAGGACACACCACACGAAGCTCTTGCGAACCATGATCACCAATAAGGCGGGATTAAAGTCCTCGCCCAAAAGGCGCTGCAAGGGGCTTAAGATGGCACGCGACTCTTTCATGTTTTTAACCCTGTGATGTACGTAAAAATCAATAGGATGGTTGTCAGAAACGTGATGATGGGCAAGTTTTGATTGATCACGTCGGCCGTGGTAAGCCGGCTTTCTATATAAACGATATCGTCCGCTTGCATTTTCAGATTTGCCGACTTTATGCCTTCCACTGTGGAAAGGTCTACATCGAATACCGTAGGATTGGCCAGCGAGCCCCGAATGATCCGAACCCGATAGGCTTTCCCCCCTTGGGGTATTCCTCCCGCCATAGCAATCACCTCAAGCAAGTTCATATCATCCCGCTGCAACAACACGACCTGTGCCCCCTGCCGGCCCCGAAATACAATTACATTCCGATTGGATACCTCTATCCGCACAAATGGATTCACAAAATAATATGAATATTTCTGTGTTAACAGTTGCTCGGCCTGTTTGATCGTATGACCTGCCAGCTGCACACTGTCCAACATGGGTAAGGCAACAAAGCCGTTTTGACGTACTTGATATTTCAATCCCGACTGCCCCCCACCTGTTCGTCGCAATACATCAACCAGTTCATAACCGTTGTTTGCGTAGACGCCCAAGGTGAGCAGGTCGCCCGGGCGAATAACATATTCGGTTTGCACCTTAACCGTGTCGACGCGGGCTAATTGGTTTGAAGCAATCTTCATCATGCGGTCCGGAAAATAGGCTCGGCAAGAAGCGAACAACACCAAGATGGTTAAGGCACTTAAGGCTTTTAAGAAACCTAAAGTACTTCGCTGTGCCTTATGCCGCTTCCGACCTGACTTCTGCCAAACCTTTTGTGACACCCGGAATAATTTGGCCTTAGGGGGTTTAAAGTTACGGTTTAGTCGCTCATGCGCTGGAGTAAGCGCCGATACAGTGTTGCCGTCTGGGCAACCATGTTTCGATAATCGTGGCGTTGAAAAGCTTCCTGGCTGGCCCGCGCCCCCAGAGCCTCACGAAGGCCTTGGTTTTGGATGACCTTGAACAGCGCTTGTACTAAACCGTGTAGATCTTGCCGGCCTACCAACAAACCGGTCTTGCCGTCTTCAACCACATCGGCTACTCCTCCCACTTTTGTGGCAACCACAGCCTTACCGGCAGCCTGAGCTTCAATAAGGGTAAGCGGCGTGCCCTCGTTCAATGACGTCAGAGCTACCACATCGCTGCCCGCATATACCTGCTCAACTTCCTTGATCCAGCTGGTGAAGGTCACCGTGGTTTGTTTCGGTGCTTGCGCAGGTAAAGCCACCTGCAACCCCAGGCTTCGGGCCAACGACTCCAAAGCTTTGCGTTCTTCGCCATCTCCTACTACAAACACGCGCAAAGGAGCGTTGCATCGCGTTGAAACCTCACGAATGGCCTTCAGAAACATAGAATGATTTTTTATTGCCACCAATCGCCCCACGAATGAAACGACCACCTCTTGTTCCCCTATGCCATAGCGCTTTCGAAAATTTTGTCTTAACTGCTGCTGGTTGTTGCGAAACTTTTCGAGATCTAATCCGACAGGAATCACTTCTACTTTATCATGCCGACAAATCCGATACTGCTCTACCAACTCCTTTTTCAGTAGCGGGCTGACCGTGATTATGGCATGACTGTAGGAAGCCAACAGACGTTCTAACTGAACAAAAAGCCGGCTTTGCGTCTTGGAGAAATAGGAGTGAAAAACATGCCCGTGAAACGTATGCACCACGACCGGCACCTTTGCCCACCAGGCAGCTACCCGTCCCAGAGCTCCGGCTTTCGCAGCATGGGTATGCACGATGTGTGGCCGAAACTGACGGATCAACCGTTGCAACTGCAGGAATGCATGGGCGTCGTTTAGCAGATTGACTTCGCGATACATACCGTTAACATACACCGGCGTTAAGTTCATGGATGCTACAATGTGTTCGCTGCTGGTTTCATCTTCAGAAATTTGGCCTGACACCAGTACGGTTTCATACTCTGGCGCAAGGTGTTTGGTCAACAGGGCGGCATTCCACGTGGGCCCACCTAAGTTTAGCCGGTTGATGATGCGCAAGATGCGCGGCATAACTTCATTAAATCGGCTTCAAAGTTAGCCGACCGGACTGCCTGCGCTTTCGATGACAGGCTCATGACGGCGCCACCAGTGCTGAAAAACCATTAAGCCCCAAAGGTGGGCAGCACTGTCTTCAGGGTTTCCGGAGAAAAGTTTACGCCTGAGTTGTTCCACAGCCGAAGGGTCAAAAATCCCCTGCTGCCTTAAAAATTCTGGGTCACAACATGAGGCTACCTGGTGACGCAACTCTGTAGTAAGCAGAGCCTGAAGGGGTACTTCAAAACCTCGTTTCGGACGATGATACAATTCCGGGGGTAACAAGGAACAAAACGTGTCGTTGATGATTTTTTTTCGCTTTTGTCGGTCCACCTTAAAAGTATCCGGAATATGAAAGGCAAATTCTACGACACGATAGTCCAAAAAAGGTTCGCGCACTTCCAAGCCATGGGCCATACTGCAGCGATCTACTTTCATCAGCATATCATCGGGAAGCACCAAATGCACGTCGTTGAGCATAACCCCCTCAAGAGTGTCGTTTAAGGCAACCTGATGCGTCAGGGATTTTTGCCTGCGCAGAAACTCCTCTTGCATGACTGGAATAGCCAAAAGGGCCGCCGCTTGCTTCGGGGAAGCCAGAGAGCACCAACGCCAGTAGCGTTCAGGACCCGGCAGCCGGGCTCCGGCAGCAAAGCGTTGCACCTGCCTGAGTCTATTCTGCCACCAATTGTTACGCGATTGCGGCAGACCTGCCAACAAAGGCGCCATGAAAAGAGCAACCCTTTCGGTTAATCCCGGATGTCGTATGCGATATTCAGCGGTATGTTTCAGATACCCTCCAAAGAGTTCATCAGCACCGTCGCCACTAAGTACCACCTTTACCGAAGAACGTACCTTTTTGCTAAGCAGAAATACCAAAATGGCAGAGGCGTCGGCAAACGGTTCACCTGGATGATGCAACAGTTCTGTAGCCGCTTCGGCCAGCTCGCGGCGGCTGAGCGAAAACACGACATGATCGGTGAGAAAGTGTTGGGCAACCCGGCGGGCATATTCTGTTTCGTCAAAAAAAGGATCCTCTTGAAAACCTATTGAAAATGATTTAATGCGTGGCTGAAATCGCGAAGCCAGTCCGGTAATGATTGACGAGTCAAGGCCACCGCTCAGAAAAGTACCTAATGGCACGTCGCTCACCAGCCGAAGCCGGACTGCCTCACTTACCAGTTCGAACAATTGTCGGCAAGCTTGCTCGTAATTCTGAACCCGCGGAATTGGGCCGCAGCTCGGCAGGCTGTACCAGCGACGCACTTGAACCGCCTGCGGTGCTTTCAGCTCGACTTCTAAAAAACTCCCCGGGGGCAACTTGAATACCTCACGGCATATGGTATAAGGTGCGGGAATATAGCTGAGCTGGAGATATTGAAACAATGAGACCTCATCCAACTGCCATTGCTTCGCCCAGGGTAATAAGGCATCCAGCTCACTGGCAAAGAAGAGCTGGTCGTTTTGTAGGTGATAATACAAAGGCTTTACGCCAAACCGATCGCGCACCAGCCAACAGCAACGCAAACCCGCATCATAGAGCGCAAAGGCAAAAAAGCCGTTAAGACGATCAAGCATCTGTATGCCGTGGCGCCGATACAAACGCAGCAACACTTCCGTATCAGACTGGGTGTGGAAAATCTCTCCTTGTTGTTCCAGCTCACGACGCAACTCACGGTAATTAAAAATTTCTCCATTGTAGGTAATGACAACCTGATCTACTTGCATGGGTTGATTGGCCGCTTCGCTGACATCAATGACACTAAGCCGACAATGGCCAAAGGCTACCTGCTCGTCCTGAAAAATTCCCGCCGCATCGGGACCGCGGTGCTGTAACAGCCGTACTGCTTGCTTCAAAGCGGGCAGCGAAGTAGGCAGTGCTGCATGCAGACTAATGCAGCCGGTAATCCCACACATGGTACCCACGAATGTACCTCGGTTTGAGGCATGATGTTGGCTCAAACAATGCAAGGAAACTGCTGATGCGCTTCACTCTCCTGTAGCCTGCACTTACGCTTGCGAACGGTCCTTAACCTAAAGCTTATTTACCTCTGTAGAAGACTGATATGGTATTATCCCCCTTCCGGAATCTCTCCCCCAAGCCCTGCATGAGCCGATGCCTTCCTTTCGTCCGTAACTATCGAAGGCCAACATAAACAAAAACGAAGCAGCTGATCGACATGCGGGTTGCTGCAACACAAAACTGCTGATCAAAAACCACAGAGGCCAAAGCTGTACCCGCACAACCTGTCTTTCGTTTGGAAGAGGTCATCCATCAATTTTTTGTTGTAGGCTGCTTCGCTTTGAGCTCTTTAGCCGGATCCCAAAAGCATCTCTTAAAGTTGACCACCTGGTTACTTGCGACACGGACACCTTCTGCTTCCAACAATTCTTGCATGAGGGTGGGCGTAGCAAAATGATGTTTACCGGTAAGCAGGCCGTTGCGGTTCACGACACGATGGGCCGGTACGGGTGGCAAGTGGCGATGCGAAGCATTCATGGCCCACCCTACGGTTCGGGCCGATCCTCCTAAATACCGGGCAATGGCTCCATAAGTGGTGACCCTGCCCCGAGGAATCTTCCGGACCACGGCATAAACTTTTAAAAAGAAATCGGCAGACTCACTCATACGACGGCAACCGAAAGCGAACATATTTTATTTTTTTCCCTGCCGCCAGATGCTGTGCCTCATAAAACGTGCGGATACCGGTAACTTCTTCTTCCAACCCCTCACACGCATAGATGTCGGACACTGCTTGCAGGATCGTACCGCCAAAGGCCCGAATACTTTCGAGGGAATATTCATAAAAATTATCATCATCTGTTTTTAAATGCAACAGCCCGCCCGGCACCAGCACGGCACGGTAACGTTCCAAAAATGGACGTGCGGTAAGCCGCTTTTTTTCTTTAGGCTTATTGGGGTACGGATCCGGAAAGACAATCCAGATTTCGTGTACTTCGCCCGTTTCAAAATAATCGGTCAAGAAGTCGATGTAGGTACGCAAGAAACAGGCATTAGTCCGTCCTTCTTCCAGAGCTGTTTTGGCTCCGCGCCACAGCCGTGGACCCTTAATGTCAATGCCGATAAAGTTACGGTGGGGATACCGTCGGGCCAGTCCTAGAGTATATTCTCCCTTTCCGCAGGCCAGCTCCAGGGTGATGGGATGATCGTTTTTAAAGACCATTTCTCCCCATCGGCCTTTCAAATCGTGACGAAACTGATAAACATTAGGAAAAGAGAGCAGCTCGGCAATGCGCTGAAGTTTTTTCTTTGCCAAATGAGATTCGTTGTTTAATTAACGCAAACCATATTTTTCTTTAAATATTCGATACAGTTGTCTTTGGGCATCGTCCAAGCTGATGGCCCTTCCCTGAATGTAGGCTGCTTCCACTTGGCTGGTGCGCATATCCAACAAGTCGCCCGAAACAACAAGGAGGTTGGCATCTTTGCCGGGCTCTACCGTGCCGGTGCGGTCGTCAATGCCCAGAATTTTCGCCACCGACCAAGTGACCGAAGCCACTGCATCTTCATACGGAACGCCATAAGCCACCGTCGTGCCTGCCATAAACGGAAGGTTGCGCACCTGCCAAAAGCCACTAGTAGTTAGTCCGTACGTCACACCTGCTTCGCGCAGCAAAGCAGCGGTTTTATAGGGTAATTCTATGTCACTATCTGGATAGGGCGGCAGAGAGTGTGCATCCAACAACAAGACGGGGATGTTATGTTGCCGCAACAGGTCGGTACACAGATGAGCATCACGTCCGCCGACGATGACCGGACGTATCGAAGCATCCAGCGCCCATTGAACGGCATGTATGATTTCGCGTACATAATTGCAATGAATAAATAATTTCTGGCGGCCTTCGCGAAGGCCACGCACGGCCTCAAAATTCAGGTTGGGCACTTCCGGTGCAGGCTTATTCAAATAGGAAAAAGCTTCTTGAAAAAAATCTTTGATGCGCTGAACGTTGCGCTCATACAGAGAGTCCGGTCCTACTTCTGCACCCATGCTGGTCCATCGATAGCGGAAATAGGAAGGCCAGTACAGATGTATGCCATTGTCGGCTTGGTAAGCTGCATCCTCCCAATTCCATGCATCCAGCTGCACCACCGATGAAGTACCGGCTATCCTCCCGCCCATAGGAACAATCTGAGCCAGCAAAATGCCGTTGTTCCGGATTGTGGGAATGATTCGTGAGTCGGTATTGTAGGCAACGAGGCTGCGCACACAGGCATTAAAGTCTCCCACCTCGGCATAGTCGTGTGTAGCCCGCACTAACTCAATTTCATTTAATCCCAGTTGCGTGTTGGCGGCTATCAGGCCGGGGTAGATGTGCTTGCCGGTGACGTCAATAACCTGCGCTCCTTGGTTACTCTGCCGGTAATCTGCTGCAGGGCCCGCATACGTAATCACCCCTTTATCAAATCGAACGACCGAAGGTGCGATCACGCGGCCATTGCCCACATGAAGCGTAGCGCCTACCAACACCACCGGGGCAGTTTGTGCCGGAGCAGGTGCGATGCGCTGGGCCGCAACAGGCTGCACGCACATGAGGCCAAAAACAAGGATGCGGATTTTTTTCATAGGACTTTACTCGAACTGTTACTCTACATCTTGACCGCTGGTGATGGTTTCACAATCCCAGAGGGTTTGCGAAAATGTGCTGGGCTCTCGGGCCGGCTCGCCGCTGGCTATGGCAGCCATCATCTTTCTCATGAGCCGTTGCCGTTCGGCCTGAATCCACTCTTGTTGCTGCGCTGCTTGCTGACGGCTGTAAAACAATATGCCGTCCACCCACGTGTACTCTGCTTTCGCGTAAATGGAAAGCGGATGATCAGACCATAGGACCACGTCTGCATCTTTGCCTACCCGAATGCTTCCCACCTGGCCATCGACACGCAACATGCGCGCAGGGTTCAGAGTGCACAGCTTCCACGCCTCTTCTTCACTCAGCCCTCCGTATTTGACGGATTTGGCTGCCTCCTGATTGAGCCGGCGCCCCATTTCTGCGTCATCACTGTTGACGGCAGTAACCACCCCCATCTGCGCCAACAAGGCCGGATTATGCGGAATGGCTTCATAAACCTCAAACTTATAGGCCCACCAGTCAGAAAAGCTGGATGCATTGGCGCCGTGTGCTTTCATCTTATCCGCTACCTTATATCCTTCCAAAATGTGCGTAAAGGTGTTGACCCGAAAGCCGAGCGATTCGGCCAAGCGCATCAGCATGTTGATCTCCGACTGCACGTAGGAATGGCACGTGATGTGGCGGCGGCCTTCCAAAATTTCCACCAGTGCTTCCAGTTGCAGGTCACGTCGGGGTGGAACCGTCAAAGCTTTCTGTTTGGCTGAAAGCCGATTGTATTCATCCCATTTCTTCTTATATGTTTTTGCCCTAATAAAAGCGTCTTTGATGGTCTGCTCTACGCCCATGCGCGTTTGGGGAAAACGGAATCGGTATTGGTCGCCCCAGTTTGATGTCTTTACGTTTTCGCCAAGGGCAAACTTGATGAATCCAGGCCACCCTTTGAACTTCAATGCTTCGCTGCCGTATCCCCACCGCATTTTGATCAGCTGCGTCTGGCCGCCAATGGTGTTGCACGATCCGTGCAGGAGGTGTGAGGCCGTCACCCCTCCGGCCAGCTGACGGTAAATGTTCACATCGTTTGGATCGATTACATCTCCGATACGAACTTCCGAAGTCACGCTGTGAGAACACTCGTTTACCCCTTGTCGGATGGCAATGTGGGCATGCTCATCAATAATGCCTGCCGTCAAATGCTTGCCGGTGCCGTCGATGATGCGGGCATCCGGAACATTAAGATTTTTTCCTATGCGAGCAATCTTGCCGTTCTGCAGCAGCACATCGGTTTTGGGCATGATTCCCTCGGCTTCGTTGGTCCAGACGGTGGCATTGCGGATGAGCACCGTTTCCGGTTTGGGAAGCTGTTCCCAACCAAAACCGTTAAACGGACGGCGCAGTTTTCCCTCTACCGTATGCGTCCAGACGACGGCAGTGTCTTTAGGTTTAGGCGGAGGCCCTTGGTAACGTGCGTGCCAGTTTACCGGTTTGCCGTGGGCGTCGGTCCCGTGGCCTGTCAGGTCACGCCCTAAAAGGTAACCGCTGAGCATCCAGTTCAATGTGCCCTGTTGCGGCTGACGGAACGATAAGGTCACGAGCCGTTCCTGGCGTTGCAGCCGCGCCGTGTACGTGGCCGTATCTCCCAGCCGAATACTCGCTTGAGGAGCAGCAAAGTCGCCTGAGATCACCAAGGTTGCCTTCAACGGCCCTGCTTCCAATGTGTAGCGACCGCGCAGATCTATGAGCTCAGACGAGGCCACAGGATACATACGGCCACGAATCCAATGTTGTACGATCGTATTTTCAGGATCCAATAACGAATCCGTACATACAAAAAAATTAGCCAGCTTTCCCGGAGCAAGGGTTCCCAGTTGGTCCTCAATGCGCATCCATCGCGCCGGCATCTCGGTAAGTGCTTTGAGCAAATCTGCACTGCTCAACCCCGCAGCGGCAGCCCCCCGCAGGCTTTTCCAAAACTCTTTTGCTTCCTTCATCCCCGCAGCGGTAAATGCGAAAGGGATTCCTGCTTGACTCAAAAAGGCTGCATTGGCCGGCGCAAATTCCCAATGCATCAGGTCGCTCAAGGGAACTGTAGCAGCATCAAAAGGATCTTGAAAACGGTAAGGGCGGGGAAACGTCAGGGGAATGATCAAAGGCATGCCAATTTCTTTCAGCTCATCAATGCGTTGATATTCGTTGCCACCTCCTTTGATGATGAACGTAAATCCAAATTCGCGTGCGATGCGTGCCGCACTCAGTACCGACAAAACATCGTTCGTTTCAAACACTTGAGGCAGCTTTAGATTCTGTTGCAACTCATCTAATGAAATGTTTTGTTGTTCACGCCAGCCTCCCGCCGTGTACCAGTTTACATCGTAAAATATTTGACGCAACAAGGCAATGCTGCCCATGAGGGAAGTGGGATAAGGCTGCTGCGAGCTGCCTTTGTTGAACGAGTAGAAGGCGGCGGCCTGTTGGCGGATCATGAGGTCGTTGTCGCGCTCTTCACCCAACAACACCAAAGCACCGCTGCCCCGCACAATGCCATCACGCACGTGCGTGACCACACTGCCAAAGCCCATTGCACGGAGCTGCTGTGCTACATCCGCACGTTGGCTGAACAGCTCGTGGGCCTTAACCTCGGCCCGAACCGCCTCATTCCAATAGTAAGCACCTTTCTTGGCACTTTCCAACTGCAAACGATCCTGACGGCTTGCCGTGTTCTGTGCCGGCATGCCATAGTCACTGATCAGCTCAATGAATGAAGGATAGATGAAGTAGCCTGTCGCATCTATGACTGTGGCGTCAGAAGGGATGTCAACCTTGGTCCCTACCGCTACAATTCTTCCCTGCCGAATCAATAGGGTTGCCGATGTCAAAACTGTCTTGGCATCAGGAATTATGGTGGCATTCACCAATGCCACGTGCCGTTGGCGCTCGTCTTGAACGCCATGTACGGGGAAGGTGGTTTGCGCAAGCACAGACGTTTTCAGAGCCATGCCCCATAAGGCAACAGCACCAATCAGCGTTCTCATGGTTCAATAGCAAGCCTGAAAAATAGAGCAAAGAAGCTTTTCACAAATCCGTTAGCTTAGGCCGTGGGGAACGTTTTGTCATGTGGGCCTTACAATCAAAAATCATCTCCTACAAAGGACACAAGCTACACTATGTCACAACAGGCCAGGGACCGGCTGTGGTGCTTGTTCACGGATTTTGTGAAGACCATCGGGTGTGGTGGCCTTGGGCCGAACCCTTAGCTGAACATCACAAGCTCATCTTACCGGACCTACCTGGCTTTGGAGGTAGTGAGTTGATGCATGCAGAAATGCAAATGAAAGACTATGCCGATGCTGTCCATGCTGTTGTTGGGGCTGAAAACGTCGTTACCGCTCCCTTTTTAGGACATAGCATGGGCGGATACACCATATTGCAGTTGGCCAAACACCATCCGGAATGCATCGGTGGCATCGGGCTGTTTCATTCGACGGCGGCTGAAGACGATGATCAGAAAAAAGAAGACCGTCTGCGCGTGGCTGCATTTGTTCGGCAGCACGGCAAAACCCCTTTTGTGGCAGAGCTGATCCCTAAATTATTTGCAGCAAACTACATCGAAACAAATAAAGAAAAGATTGATGCATGGATGCAACATTGTATTTCCGCTTCCTCAGAGGAAGGAATCATTGCTGCATCGTTGGCCATGCGCTCCCGCGGCGCTACAACTGATGTGCTGCAGTATGCCCCGTTTCCTGTCTTGTTCCTCATCGGCAAACAAGACAAAGCCGTTTTGCCAGATCGAGTTTTGCCGCAGACGCATTTGCCTCAAAGAAGTGTCGTTGAGCTGCTGGAAGACGCTGCACATATGGGTATGATGGAGGCCCCGGAACGCTGCTTAGAAGCCGTGCGCCAATGGTTAAACCTCTGTATTCCGCAAAGCTGAGCATGGCCTGCTATTGCTGGGGAATTGGGGGCGGACCTTCGGGAATGAGCGGTTGCCAGCGCTGATTGCCTCGTCGCCGCTCGAATTCGGCCCGAATATCAGCTCTGAGCTGAGGCTGCTGGTATAGATCGATCATGGTCAGGGCCAGCACTTTGGAGGCAAACAGCATGCCTTTGTGACCAATGGACATGCCGCTGCACGCCACCACGATCCACGAGTGCCATGGTGCCTCATAAGGAGCAGTCGTTGCCAACAAGGTAATTTGCGGCACAATCCAGCTCACGTCGGCCACGTCGGTTGAGCCACCGTCAGGGTCAGCCTTTGGCTGTTCCAAAGGCTTAATGCTGCCATCGATGCCTTGGAAAGGAAGGCCATATTCCGTCATCATCTGACGGGCAAACTCTATTTCTTCGGCAGTATAGGTGATGGGGCCTACCAGTTCCATATTTTGTTGCAACACGCGGGCGCCTGCTTCATTGATCAACAATTCATATAATCCATTGTTAAGTTGAAAAGAAACTTCAGCGCCGGCCATGAGTGCTGCACCTTGGGCAATCTCTTTCATCCGCTTTTCCAGCTCGGCCACGCCACTGCGCTTAGAATCCCGCAACCAAATCCACACCACCGCTTCATCGGGGACCACATTGGGAACCTTTCCGGCTGAACGAAAAACATAGTGAATCCGTGCCGAGGGACGCACGTGCTCGCGTAGGTAGTTCATGCCTATGGCAAACAACTCTGCGGCGTCTAAAGCGCTGCGGCCATTCCATGGGTCGGAGGCAGCGTGAGCGCTACGGCCCCGAAACGTCACCGTCCAGTCCGTGATAGCTTGAGAGCTTTGAACATTGGCTTTGTTGGTGTAGTCGGGATGCCAATCAAGGCATACATCCAAATCATCAAACACACCGGCACGAGCCATATACACCTTTCCACTTCCATCTTCCTCGGCAGGCGTGCCATAGTAACGAATCGTGCCTTTGAGCAATCCCTGTCGGAGCAGCTCTTTGATGGCAATGGCTGCACCTAAACTGCCCGCACCAAAAAGGTTGTGTCCGCAGCCGTGTCCGGCACCACCCGGCACAAGCTCTTTGCGTGTAGGAACGGCTTGTTGCGAAAGGTCTGGCAGAGCGTCAAATTCACCAAGAATGCCGATGATGGGCCGTCCCGAGCCATAAGAGGCAATGAAAGCAGTGGGCAGATTCGCCACACCTCGCTGCACCGTAAAGCCCTGCTGTTCAGCAAAGTCAGCCAGCAATTTCGAGGAACGTATTTCCCGAAACGCCAATTCGGCAAACTTCCAAACACTATCGCTCAACGCGATCAAATCCTGCTGGTGCTGTTCTATCACTTGCAGGGCCTTTTGTTTTATAGGTGGCAGCTTTGCCTTCTGCCCGAAAAGCAACGGGCTGTAAAGCAGCGGGCTAACCCCGATTAAAGCAATCGAGCGTAGCACAATGTGCGGTTGTAGGCATAGGAAAACCATTTCAGACGAAATCTTATTCAAAAGCTTTTCGCAAAATTTCTTCCTGCTCCTGCACATGAATTTTGTAAAAGCCGGTGGCCGGAGCGGCTGATGCCTTGCGGGTAATTCCATAAAGTTCTTTTTCGCGCCATTTCCAGTTCATCTTCAAAAAAGAATAAGCACCCATGTTGTAGGGTTCTTCCTGCACCCAAACGAACGTGGCCGCACGGTATTGATCCAGCAGACGTTCCAATTGCGCAGCAGGCAAGGGATAGATCTGCTCCATGCGCACGAGGGCGATATCGTCGCGCCGCAAGCGTTCCTTATATTCAAGTAACTCAAAATATATTTTTCCACTACAAAGCAACACGCGCCGAATGTTTCGTGGTTTGGTTACAGAGGCATCGTCGATCACTTCCTGAAAGCCACCGCGGCTGAGCTGATCGCGGCTGCTGATGCAGCGGGGGTGGCGCAGCAAGCTTTTCGGACTCATGACCACCAGCGGCTTTCGGAATGGATATGCCAGCTGGCGCCGCAGCCCGTGAAAAAAGTTTGCTGGCGTTGTCGGGTTAACCACAATCCAGTTCAGGTCGGCACTGAGCTGCAGATACCGCTCAAGCCTTGCGCTGCTGTGTTCGGCTCCCTGTCCTTCATACCCATGAGGCAACAGCAGCACCAGCCCGCTCATGCGGTTCCACTTGCTTTCTCCGCTGCTGATGTACTGATCAATGATGGTTTGCGCACCGTTGCTGAAGTCGCCGAATTGCGCTTCCCAAAGCACCAAGGCATCCGGGGTTGCTAACGAGTAACCATACTCGAACCCCAAAACTCCGAATTCACTCAGCAGACTGTTGTAAATGCGAAAACGTCCTATACGTTGAGCCTGATGGCCGGGCGGAGGCTGCAGGCTTTCCAACCTGTTGTAAAAGTGTGTGCCGCTTTGATCGTAAATCACCGCATGCCGGTGACTGAAGGTGCCCCGAACCGAATCCTGGCCGCTGAGTCGCACATCGAAACCTTCAAGCAGCAAGGTACCATAGGCCAGCATTTCAGCCATAGCCCAATCTATTTTATCTGCCGCAAAAGCATCGCGCTGCTTGTTGAGCAACTGGCGCACTTTAGGCAAGGCATCAATTGAATCAGGGATGGTGGTCAAGTGTTGGGCTATGTGTTCGATGACGTGTGGTGCTACGGCCGTTTCGGGGGAGGCAACAAAATCATCTGGGGTGGCCCGCCGCAGGCGCCGCCATGCCAGCTCAGGAGGTTGATAAGTGTAAGGGAGGGGGTGTTGCTTGACAAAATCCAGTCGATCCTGCAGTTGCTTCCAGAAGCTGTTGTTCATTTCGCGGGCCAGCTCGGCCTCGATGTCACCCCGGTCAATCAACACTTTCGTGTAAATCTCACGTGGATTAGGATGTTTAGAAATGAGTTCATAAAGGCGGGGTTGGGTGTATTTGGGATCATCGCCTTCATTATGACCGTGGCGACGATAGCAGACCATGTCCACAAACACGTCTTTATGGAAACGATGGCGGTAGTCGGCAGCCAGTTCAATAGCAAAAACGACGGCTTCCGGATCGTCGCCGTTGACGTGGAGAACGGGGGCCTGCACCGTAGCCGCTAGGCTGGTGCAATAAAAAGAGGAGCGGGCATCGTCAAAATCAGTGGTAAAACCTATTTGGTTATTGATGACGAAGTGGATGGTTCCGCCCACATGATAGCCATTAAGCTGGCTCATCTGCAGGCATTCGTAAACGACACCCTGGCCCGCAATGGCGGCATCACCGTGCAGCAGCACCGGCACCACACGTTTGAAGTCGCCGTGGTACAAGATATCGGCTTTAGCTCGGGCAAAACCGGCTACGACCGGATCTACCGACTCCAGGTGCGAGGGATTGGGAACCAGCTTAACGTAGATTTTGTGTCCGTTCGGCGTCACCAGTTCGGAAGAATAGCCCAAATGATATTTCACATCGCCGTCGCCCATGGTTTGGTCAGGCAATACGGTGCCTTCAAATTCATTAAAAATGTTTTCATACGTTTTACCCATAATGTTGGCCAACACGTTTAGCCGGCCGCGATGAGCCATGCCAAGCACAATTTCTTCAGCCCCCAATTCTGCACAGCGGGTGACCAGGGCATCCAAGGCCGGAATGGTCGTTTCTCCTCCTTCCAGAGAAAACCGCTTTTGTCCGACGTACTTGGTCCCCAGAAACTTTTCGAACACGACGGCATCGTTGAGCTTTTGCAGAATCCGCTTCTTTTTTTCCAGCGGAAAACGGAACGACGTGACGCCGTATTCATAAACGCGTTGCAACCAATGGAGCTCGTCAGGGTCGGTAATGTAGGTGTATTCGATACCGATGCTGCCGCAGTAAATCTTCTGCAAGCGCTCTACGATCTGGCGCAGGGTAGCCCGACCCATGCGTAACAATTCGCCGGCATAAAACGGTTTGTCCAGGTCTGATTCATCCAGATTGAAAAAAGAAAGGTGGAGGTTAGCTTTACGATCCTTTCGAGGCCTGATTGGATTGGTGCGGGCAATCAGATGACCTTTGGCCCGGTAAGCGGTAATGAGGCGCGCTACCTGAAATTCTTTGGCAACCGTATCGGCAGACCAGGAATCCGCAGCACTGCGCTCAGCGGAAATTTTAGCTTCGGCGGCATCTTCGCTGGAGGTGGCAAACCGAGCGCCACCGTCCAGCATGCGCACAGCAAAATCAAAACCCTCAAAAAATTTTCGCCACGCTTCATCTACCGACAAAGGATCGGTCCGGTACTGCTCATACAAACTTTCCACATAAGCGGGTTCGGCATGGTTCAGGTAGTTAAAGGCAGACATACCCGTCAAAATTAGCCGATGACCTTGAGCCAAAAGCTCTCCTAATGGCTGACCACAAAACGCCCCGTCAACACCTCACCGGCCTGTATGCACTGAATCAGATAGACACCATTCAGGAAATCATCGGTGGGTATGAAAAGGTTTACTTCATTGCTTGAAGGCCATTGCTGGTTATGATACAGGGATCGACCCGCAAGGTCGGTCAGCAAAACAGAAACAGACTCGTTTTTAGCAGTCGTCACACGGACGTGGATGCCTTCAGAGGCCGGCACAGGCCACAACATCAACGAAAGGTTGCCTTCTGCAGTAGTTGAGGCAAACAAGCCTTCACGCCAAGGAGTGGTGCTGGTCAATACTTTCAACTGATAGCAATCTGTGGGGTCAAATTCAGAGGACGAATGAACAATTTCAAGGTAATACGTCCCCTTGGGGGCTGAGTTGTAAATGAGAGTTTCTGGATCTGTCCCGCTGTTAGACGATGAAAACAAAAGCTGACCGTTTTTCTTATATAACTTTAAATCATAATTTTTTGTAAGGCTCAGCAATTCGATTTTGAGATGGCCCGGATTGATGGCAACGCTATACCAGTCAGCATCGGATTCAGAAGCAATGCTGCCACTGAAGCCATACAACAGCGGATCGGAAAAGGGTTTAAGCTTGAAAGCTGTACCTAAAGTTTCATTGGGTTCATAGACATCCAAACAACTGTCCTGTACATCCATTTTCATAGCGCCGGCCTCACTGTTGCCCTTCGCGGTGGTTTGGTGCGCCCCTGGCGTTAGCGGCAGATTCCCGTCGCTATCCACAGCAAGATAAAGCATGTTATCCGGTCCCAAGCGCCCTCCGTTGAAGGCATCATCCAAAGGTCCGCCAACATAGGTGCTCCAAATCAAGGTGCCTGCCGTATCTACCTTGAGGATCATGCCATCTTGCCCACCGCCCAGCACAGGCTGAAAACTGCCCGGCGTTGCCATGTTGGCCAAACTGCGTGTCTTACCAATAGAGTAAACTTTTTCGTTCTGGTCTGCATCCACAGCGTTGAGGATGTCGTTGTCTTCCCCACCATAATAGGTTGCCCAAACCAGAAGGCCGGCAGGAGTAAACTTTGCCACGTATCCGTCATAGAGCGGATCTCCAAACCCGTTGTAACCGGGTGTCCAGCTGGGTTGAAAGGCATTGCCTGTAGCTATTCCGGAGGTGCTGTTGGTAAATCCGCAGATATAAAGATTACCTGCTTCATCAGCCACGATGCCTCGACCGCGATCTTCACCAACGCCGCCGAAATAGGTATTCCAATAAAAATTCCCCGATGTGTCGAAGCGCGAGATAAATGCATCCACATTGCCGCCATAGGTGGTCTGGTGCGTTCCGGCTGTGGCCAACCCCGTCGTACTTTCTGTAGAGCCATGCAGATAGATATTGCCCGCGCCATCAAGGCAAATGGCGTGATGCCGATCGTCGCCGTTGCCCCCGATGTACGAGGCCCATAAGCGGTTGCCGTTCTTACTAAATTTTGCGATGTAGGCATCTCCATCTCCACCTTGGTATGACGGAAAGGCACTGCCCGGCGTGGCGATGTTGCTGGTGCTTTTTGTGGTGCCGGTCAAATAGATATCTCCCTTGGCGTCCACCACTCCTTGGCGTGCATGTTCTTGATTGGCACCCCCCATAAACGTGCTCCAGCTTAGCGTGCCGTTACTTTTGAACTTGGTGATCAAGATGTCTCCTTTACCTGCAAGCATACTCTGAAAGGCACCAGGCGTAGTGACCATGGAATCACTGATGGAATTGCCAAACAAAACAATGCCGTTGTTGCTGGTACTGTAATCTAACGCCACACCGTAGTTGATGTCTTTTTTACTGCCTCCGAAGTAGGTGCACCACTCCATGGCTCCGCTGGTCTTAAACTTGGCACAAAAGATGTCGTATTCGCCACCGGCATAAACGGTTTGATAAGCTCCTGTCGTAGCAATGAATGTCGTGCTTGGTGTGTGGCCCGATAAAATGGTTTTGAACTTATTATCGCCTGCTGCTTCACCGACAAATTCATCTTCGGTTCCACCTAAAAGCGAGCTCCAAATCAATGTGGGGTCAATAACATAGGCATGCCCTTTCAGGGCTCTTTGATCCGCACGAAAACGAATTTGCCCTGCCTCAAGGACAAACGATGAAGAAACGGGCTTGCGGTCGCTGAGCCGAAATGTCAGCGGCGCTGATTGCATCAAAAACCCACCCGCCGTGTACAGCACAAGATGCCCGCTGTCGGTCAAAAACAAACGTTCATGACCCAAAACACGAAAAGCAATACGGGAAGCGTCGCCCGAGGGCCTTACGAAGAAGTAATAACGAAGGCCACTTGTATCATAGCGAAAAACCAAATCAATTCCTGGATAAGCCTCACGACAAATGAGCTCTTCAAAAACAGGCACATGTTCAAATCCCCCTTTGGGCAGGGTTCGTTGGTAGCAGTGCACTTCAGCCACCGCCGTGCCGGTTGGTTCCCAGTGAAGTGGCCGGTGAAGGCCTCTTAGCAGAAAATCTGTGCGGTGCGCCAACACCAACCCTCCCTCTCGGTCAGGCTGATCCTCCGAAGAAACCTCAGGCACGGGCAAGGCATTAAGCCATTCAACGCTGAACCCCTCATCCGTTAAGGCTAAATGAAAATCTTTCGAGCTAAAAAAGTACTGCACCGACCAGAGGGGTTCGCCCTCCGGGGTTCGAACCAACCCGTTGTTTTTTACAAAACCGGGAATTTGAATGTTAGCATAGAAAATGGGAACACCGGCCCTAAGTATCGTACAGAGGCATGATAAAGACACCACTTGCGTCAGCAAGGCCAGGCGGTTTAAAAGAATCATACGCATATATGGCTAATATAAGCTTTTTGCTCTAGCCCGCATGACTTTGCTGTGGCGTTGGATTATTTTCGTCATGTGCGACTACTCTTCTTGCTGTTGATGGTAATGTTTTTAGGTCCTCAAGCCAGAGCTCAAGGAGGTTTGGACGGCCGTAGCTTCTTTATAGGGTTGTTTGAAGGTGAGGTTTTGACCGAGACGGATACCCTTTTTTTCCAAAATGGTCAGCTTTCTTTTGCCTCGGCACGCAAATACGGCTTTGCTCCGGCTGCCTACCGCTCAAAAAGCAAGCAGAACCAAATCACGGGTTCAGCGTTGAACCGCAGTAAACTCAACGGCACTATGTTGTGGAACTTTTCGGTGGTTGCCGACAGTATTTATGGCTATGCGGTTTTTGACAATCGAGTAGAAAATCCGGTTCGTTATCGATTTCAAGGGAAGCAGGTGGTACGAAAGCCATAACCGCCCTGATTTCCTTAAAGGAACATTCAATTTTTTTCTAAATAATTAGTTAAAGCAACACTTGATCATCATTTTTTTTCAAAGCTTCGAAGGACTTTTGTACGTACCGTGCCTTTACCAACAACGTTTTTCACCGCATAGATTCAAAATGTTTATACAAGATTTTTATTAAAAAATCATGCGCCCAAAAAGAATTAAAAGCAACGGGAAACTTGTGGCCATCCTCTAAACGGTTGCCGATATGATTGGAACACTGCGAAAGGTGTGCTTTTTGCTGGCGCGCATTTCCTTTTTCATCGTCTATTTCTATTTCGGCTTGCTTAAGGTTTTAGGCCACAGCCCTGCCGAAGCCATCGTCCATGAACTTTGGCTACGCACCATCAGCATCATCCCGTTCAAAACTTTTGTGCTGTTGTTCGGAGCATTTGAAATGCTTTTAGGGGTTATCTTTCTCATACCAGGTCTTGAACGCATTGCATTGTATCTGCTTATTCCTCATTTCATTACCACCTTTGGCCCTTTGGTACTGCTCCCGCATCTAACGTGGAAGGGGTTCATGGTGCCGACACTGGCCGGACATTATGTTATTAAGAATATTACCATAATTGCCTTAGCGATCCTGATTGCAGCAAACATCGGTCGCTTTGAAAAAAGACAGATCCCGCACGAGACTAAGCTAGACAACGGCGCTTGAGCGCAAGGGCTGTGTTCCCCCTCAGGCCCTGCGCTCTGCAATCGGTTATTTTTGCCCCTCTTGCTATGGCAATGATCGAGGTACGCGTTCCCTCCTTTGGAGAATCCATAACCGAAGTAACCCTTTCGCGCTGGCTGAAAAACGATGGCGACTTAGTTGCCCTCGATGAACCGCTTTGTGAACTTGAAAGCGAAAAAGCTACCAGCGAGCTGCCTGCGGAACAAGCCGGGCGGCTGAAAATACAGGTACCGGCCGGAAGTGTGGTAGCCGTGGGTGATGTGATCGCTTGGATTGAACCCCACCCCTTGGCTTCACCCGAAGTTCCCTCCCCCGATGCACTTAAATCTCAAAAGACCCTTAGCCAAAAACTTGATGAAGGCAATGAAGAACAGGAGGCACCGCAACCGCAGGTATTAGCCTCACCGGCTGCTGCTAAGCTGATGCGGGAAACAGGCATCCGGCTTGCAGAGGGCAGCGGAAAAAAGGGGCGCATCACTAAAGCTGATGTCTTGCGGGCTCAGCAAACGAGTACGACTCCACAGCCCCCTGGACGCACCGAACGGCGGGAACGCATGAGCACCTTGCGAAAAACCATCAGCAAGCATTTGGTAGCTGCCCGTAACACTACCGCCATGTTAACCACCTTTAATGAGGTGGACATGAAAAACATCATGGAGCTGCGCAGCCGCTACAAGGAAGCGTTTCAGCAAAAGCACGGGGTGGGCCTGGGATTGATGAGTTTTTTCATCAAAGCCTGCTGTTATGCACTTAAGGCGTATCCCATCCTCAACGCACGCATCGACGGCGACGACATCGTCTAT
>JANWWJ010000036.1 GCA_025056305.1 Chitinophagales bacterium
CCGCCAGTGCGGCCGGCGCCGCCGCCCATACCGGCCATCCCTTTTCCCACAACAACACCGCCGCAATCCCTCCGGTAAAAGCTACCAGTGAACCCACGCTCAGGTCAATGTTTCCTGAAACTATTACCGGCAAAAGACCGATGGCCAAAATGGCCACAATGGCACTCTGCCGCAGCAGGTTCACTACATTGCCGGCTGATAGAAAAACTCCGCCAGTAGTCAGATGAAAAAACAGACAAATCAAAACCAACACGCCCGCCAATATCAGCCAACGCCATGTTGGCTTTTGAGTGTAGCCAGAGGAACTGTGCGGTAATGTCATGACTTTACCTTTACGAATTTTTTATGCTTTAACTCTACTCCCCGTTGCTGCCTGCATTACGCGCTCGGCTGTGGCTGCAGACCGATCCATGACCGCAGCAACCTGACCTTGGTATAGCACTAAAATCCGATGGCTTAGCAGCAGCAGTTCTGCCAAATCGCTGGACACAAGCACTACCGACAATCCCTGTCGTGCCTGTTGCTCAATGGCCTGATATAATTCGCTTCTGGCGCCGACATCAACACCCCGCGTAGGCTCATCAAGTAAGAGTACAGCAGGCTGGCGCAAAAGCCATTTTCCCAATACCACTTTTTGCTGATTGCCTCCGCTTAGGGCAGCGACCGGCTGCTGCCAGCCTGTCATTCGGATGCGCAACTGTTCGATCATCCTTTGGTTACGGCTTCGCTCAGCACGATGCTGTATTAATCCCAAACGCGCAATGGCAGGCAACGACGGCAAGCTCAGGTTCTCCCCAACCCCGTGTTCCAATACCAGCCCATAACGCCTTCGGTCTTCGGTTACCAGCGCCAATCCCAGCTTCATGGCATGTTGGGGCTCACTGATGTGCACCTCCTTGCCGAGAAAAAAAACTCGGCCACGTCGTTGATATGGCCAGCTTCCAAAAAGCGCATGCAACAGTTCGCTGCGGCCCGAACCCATCAAGCCGGCAATACCTAAAACTTCACCACGATACAAATCAAAAGTCACGTCCCGAAGCCATTGGCGTTGTTCATCCCACAGCGACAAACCATTTACACTCAGCACGGCATCGCGGTGGGTTATAGCCGGCATGGTTCTGCTACGCGAAACCTCACGGCCAACCATTAGTTCGGTGAGCTGAGCTTCATCAAGGGCACAGGCAGGCCGCGTAGCTACGCATCGGCCGTCGCGCAGTACGGTAATCCGGTCGCACAGAGCCAGCATTTCCGGCAACCGATGGGTGACGTAAACAATACCGACGCCGTCATCGCGCAAGGTGCGCAACAGCTTATGTAGCCGATCCACCTCACTGTCGGTAAGCGCAGTGGTGGGTTCGTCGAGGATCAGCACCGACATGCGCTGATGCAGAGCTTTAGCGATCTCCACCAGCTGCTGGGCTCCCACGCCTAAAGAAGCTACTGGGGCCCTTAGATCCAGCGAAGCGCCTAACCTGTTGAGCAATGCCTTGGCTGCTTCCAACATGCGGGGCCAGTCCAGCAATCCCCAGCGGGTAAGTTCTTGACCCAGAAACAGGTTTTCGGCAACCGACAGCTCGGGCACCAAAGCCAACTCCTGATGAATGATGGCTATGCCAGCACGCCGGGCTTCATCGACGCCGCTGAACCGACACGCCTCTCCTCTTAACCAAACCTGTCCTTTGTAGGTAGGATATGGAATTATGCCGGCAAGAATCTTTATCAGCGTGGACTTGCCGGCGCCATTTTCACCGCATAATCCATGAATTTCTCCGGCACGCAGTTCAAACGACACATCTTCAAGGGCAACCGTGCCGCCATACCGTTTGGTCAAGTGTTGCGCCAGCAAGAGCGTTGGCTCATCTTCTTTATAAAGTGCTTCTGATGTCATCTTATTCTCCAATTCATTCAAAAAATCTTCCATAGACCTGCTTCGCGACAGTAAAAGGTTATCTCGCTGTCTCAACCGTGCAAAAACCAGTTTCTCTTTTGTTCACCGATACCTTTTTGTACCAGCGCAACAGCACTGCTGAGGTTGAAGATAAAAGGTAGTTGCCAGCTCCCACGCAGCACGAACCATCAGCCCAAAGGGTCACCAGGTCACTGCGATAGCATAATGGAAACCAATTGAAAAAAGAAACTTGCCTTTGAGGCCATGCGCCTTCGCGTAGGCCCGGCTGATGTGCCGCCTGCAGAAAATCTGCTTAGTGCATGACTTGTTAATGAATTACTTGGGAAACACCAGCGTCAGCGCACCTCGCACTCCGTAATCGGGCCTGCTGAAATCCGGACCGGTAAAATGAACGCGCGGCCCCACAGCCAGCGAGATCACCTGTTTGCCCATCATGGTAATTCCCGAAACCATCAAAGCCAACACTCCCGAGGTATTTTCGGCCACCCAGTTCTGCGTAACTTCTGCGGTGGCGGTAATGCCGGCTCCGCTGGGAAAGTTGTACGCTACGAAAGGTTGGACAAAAGTACTGCTGACATCGGAGCGCAACGTATCACCCGCCACCGACCAGATGTGATTCACCAGCATTCCCGATGTCCAGCCTTTGGCCTGCCGCAGCACCAGACCGGTGGGTCCCACCCCAAATTTTTCGGTGCCGAGAAATTCATCGGTGGCGGTGGGCACCAAAAACACAGGACCGAAACCCAAAATCATACCCTTGACCGGATTGACCGGCGAGAGAAAACCGCTGACCACTGCATCGCTGAGGCCGAACTGACTGGTCCCTTCACCAGTAATATCGTATTGTGGAATGACGGGAAGAATAACACGCGTGATCAGATTCCAATTGTCCGTAAGACTGATTGGAATCACCGGCTGGATATTAACCGTGGTGCGCGATCCGTTAAAGCTGCCGATGCCGAAATCCATATTGCTCTAAAATGGGACACTGATCAGGGAGGCAACCGGATTGGATAACTGATTGGCCAGATCGGCAGCGCTGGGCTGGCTGGTTTGCTGAGCAATGAGGTTGGCCGTTGTCAACAAAATCAAAAGCCAACTTCCTGATAGACGAATGAGTAAATTTTTCATGATGGCTGATTGTGTTTAGATTTTTAAGAAGAAACCAAAATGTTTTTTCAGCGACAATTTTTGTTCTGAAAGTGAACTTTGGGCGTTGAAGATATACATGCCGGTAAATTTTCCAAAATGCCTTGGTACACCGGTCAGCTATGATGCGAAAAATTCAAGCGGGACGTAAGAATCTGCCTACCAAAGTCGATGAGCATGCAGTAATCCATTTCTTCCTCAGTCATCACATGCAAAACAATTGCATATGAGGCCTGATTTGCCTGACGGTTCTGCTGTATGCGGCGGTTCAGTCAAAAATGGCTTGTTCCGAATGAAATCCGTCGGCGATTACGGTTTGATGAATGTTAGACTTATCCACTACAATTGGCTCAATAAGGATGCTGGGCACGTCTATAAGGCCATTGTGCACAGCTTCGGTGGCACGCCGTACCACCTCATCATTTAAAATCTGCACTGCGGCCTCAGCAGCAGCTTCAGCCAACAGATGGATGGGCTTGTACACCGTCATGCTTTGGGTGCCGGCCACAATACGCCTGCAGGCTGCCAACTCTGCATCCTGACCGGTCACCAATACCCGACCCGCCAATCCTTTTTGGGCCAAGGCCTGAATGGCGCCGCCCGCAGTCCCATCATTCGAAGCTATCACTGCCTGAATGTCGGTAGTTCGTATCAATGCATTTTCCATGTGTTTCATGGCTTCGGCCGGTTGCCAGTCGGCAGCCCATTGATCCATAATCACCCGATAATAACCCGAATCAATCAAGGGTTGCAAGACGTTTAGCTGTCCTTTGCGGAACAGCAGGGCATTGTTGTCGGTCTTGGCGCCTCCAATCAGCACGATGTTGCCACGAGGCAATCGCTGCGCGACATAATGCGCTTGCAATTCACCAACTCGTACATTATCAAATGAAACATATAGGTCTAACTCACAGTTGCGAATAAGCCGGTCGTATGCAATGACGCGCACCCCCTGTGCATGAGCCTTTCGCACAATAGTGGCGCAGATTTCTCCATTGTGGGGTACGACAACCAAAAGGTCCACTCCCTTTGCCAGCATGGCTTCAGCCTGTGCCAATTGTAACTGGTCATCGTGGTTGCAGGCTACTACGTGCACCTCAGCTCCGCGCTTGCGTGCTGCGGTTACAAACAAGTCGCGATCCCGTTGCCAGCGTTCTTCTTTAAGGGTTTCCAATAAAAAACCGATCTGATAATGGGGTTGCTCCACTTTTTCGGCGCACGACAAAAACAAAGTCGCAAAAAACAAAACCCACACAGTCGTGCTCATACACTTTCAATGCAGCCTAAACTCGATTCTGAGCAATATTGCAAAAGTGCTTTAAAAACAAGGAAAGCATCAATAACCCTGTGAAGTAGCGATGTAGCCTCGGAAGGAATCGAACCCTCATCCTCTGATCCGAAGTCAGATGTTCTATCCATTGAACTACGAGGCCACTAATGCTTGTTAAGCACTTTGTAGTCCCGACAGGAATCGAACCTGTATCTGGAGTTTAGGAAACTCTCGTTCTATCCATTGAACTACGGGACCTTGGTAGCCGCCCAAGCGGCCGCTGCAAAATTACTGAGCTGAAACACCTAACGAAGGGTCTCGCTTTTACGGATAAAATTGAGGGTTTGCTCAAAACCTGCTTTGTTAATGGGCAAACTGCTGAAACCGTAATAGCGCTCACGGGCGACCATTTCTTGCTCCGGGCTCATGGTCGCCTCAACCATGTCCTTGAAATAGGCTTGCATAGACGTGATAAGCTCCGTGCTCCCAGCCTTGCCATGGCCGGGTACCACCCAGCGCAATGGAAACTTCTGCAACAGCTCAGCCAACACGCGTTGATAGCCGGCAATGCTGGCACCGACCTGTTCATCCAGAAAAGGATGATATCCATTCAAAACGATGTCGCCGGCAAAAAGAATTTTTCGCTGACGTAAATACACCACCACATCCTCGTAGGTATGGGCCTGGCCTACGTTGTAGATTAAGATCTCTTCTCGTTTCCAGTGCCAGGTGAGGCTGTCGTCGAGCCAGCGGTTAGGCATATCCTCTCGTGCGGCCACAGCATTCCAAAATTTTTCACCGTAGTTGCCTGCCATAATCACGGCATCATCATAAAGATGGTTGCCCGCACTATGATCCCGATGGATGTGTGTATTAATGATGTAAATGCGCTGATGCGGTGCTTTGCTTCTTACCCACCGCCGTAAACGCTCTGCCCCTTGCTTCATCTTGGTGTCCACAATAAGCACTGCAGTGTCCGAGAAAAAAACACCGCTGTTGCCCCCTTCCCCATAAACCACATAACAATCAGGGGCTAATTCCTGAAGGCGCAATCCGTAGTTGGTACAACCCAGCACTGCTACGGCTAATATTCCAATGCCGGCTGCACGAACAACAGCATCTTTTCGCATCGCATTTCTCGAAATTCAGGAATTCTAACTTTTATTTTTGCGCCACAATTCTGCCGAGATGAAAAAGTTGTATTGGGTGATGGCCGCCTTTTTCCTGTTTGTACTGGGCATTACCATCGCTTTCTGCGTGCTTAACTACAACTACTCCTAAGCGCCCATTACCAATCATCGCGCTTTACCTTAACACTGGGCTCTTTCATCGCGGCCTTAAGGTCAGCAATGAGGTTTGTAAAGTATTGATGGGCTTCTGAAAGGATGTGGTAATTGTCCTCTAAATCCGGATCGTCGGGGTTGAACAGACGTTCAATAGGAAAATAGCTTGCCGATTTCAGGTTGATGTCTTTGATCTCATAACGGTAACGGCCTTCACGGCATGCAACCGAAAGCGTGTATTTCACGATTCCGGCCTGGATCTGAACCCCTTTTTTCTCCCGAAACACCGTAAACTGAGGTTTAAGCACCAACTTGTGTTCTACAGAGTCGTAAAGCTCAAGCACACCGGTGGGGTTTTTGTAAAACTTGCGGTACCACAACACTGCCCTCCTGAACAGTTCAGCGGCGGGCGCTTCTTGCGCCACCACTTCCATGTAATAAACCTGATTGTTTTCCTCACTACGCGGCATCGGCGGTGGATTCAATGGTTGCTTTTGAGCCAGAACCACCAGGAAAGGGCACAACAATAATGCCGTCAAAAGCGTCGTTTTCATAAAGGCAAATCTGCGCATGCAAATTGTCAAAAAAATAGACACATTAAAAACAATTTTTTGGGCCGTCGTGTACGGTCAGCGCTGCAAATTCGATAAGAGTGTGAAAAAAAAACCGGCTCAAACCATTGATAATTCAATATCTTATGGAAGTTGCGTCGTAACTTTACCGCTTGATTCCTCTTTTGCTGACCCAAGACTTATGCTTACCGAAGAACCCCAAACGATGAAGAAAAAAGCCAGCGAATACACCGCTAAAAACATACAAATTTTGGAAGGGCTGGAGGCCGTCCGTAGGCGCCCTGCCATGTTTATCGGCGACATCGGTGTGCGTGGCCTACATCACCTGGTATATGAAGTCATAGATAACAGCATCGATGAAGCCTTAGCCGGCTTTGCCCGCAACATCGACGTGACGATCAACGAAGACGGCTCAATCACTGTAGTCGATGACGGTCGAGGTATTCCGGTGGACATCATGAAAAAAGAAGGCAAGTCGGCCCTGGAAGTAGTCATGACGGTATTGCATGCCGGCGGTAAGTTCGATAAAGAAACCTACAAGGTATCTGGTGGCTTGCACGGGGTGGGCGTTTCCTGCGTCAATGCCCTGTCCCAATGGCTGATAGCCACTGTTTACCGTGATGGAAAGATTTACCGTCAGGAGTATGAGCGCGGCGTGCCTAAATACGAAGTCAAAGAGCTGGGTCCTACCAATCGCCGCGGTACAGAGGTGACTTTCTTGCCCGACTCAACGATTTTCAAAACCACAGAGTTCAAATACGACACCATCGCTGCCCGTTTGCGAGAACTGGCTTTCCTAAACAAGGGCGTTCGCCTAACCCTCACCGACAAGCGGGAGCGCGATGACCAAGGCAACTACATCAGTGAAGTTTTTTACTCGGAAGGCGGATTGAAGGAATTCGTTGCTTACCTGGATATGAACCGCACCCCGCTGATCGACGAGCCCATATTCATGGAAGGCGAACGCGAACAAGTGCGCGTGGAAGTAGCCTTGCAATACAACAGCAGTTTCAACGAAAACGCGCATTCATACGTCAATAACATCAACACCGTCGAAGGCGGTACGCATGTATCGGGTTTTCGCCGGGCACTTACCCGAGTTTTCAAAAATTATGGTGAAAAAAATAACCTCTTTGCCAAACTGGATTTCGACATCACGGGCGACGATTTTCGCGAAGGACTAACTGCAGTCATTTCTGTAAAAGTCCCTGAGCCACAGTTTGAAGGCCAAACCAAAGCCAAGCTGGGCAACTCGGAAGTCCTCGGTATCGTGGACCAGATTGTAGGGGAACAATTAGCCAACTACCTCGAAGAACATCCCCGTGAGGCCAAAGCCATACTTCAAAAAGTAATTTTGACTGCCACTGCTCGGAATGCCGCCCGCAAGGCCCGCGAGCTGGTTCAACGGAAAAACGGCTTGGTCGGTAACGGCTTGCCCGGTAAGCTGGCCGACTGTTCCGATACCAATCCTGAAAACTGCGAGATCTTTTTGGTTGAGGGCGACTCCGCTGGCGGAACTGCCAAACAAGGTCGCGATCGCCGATTCCAGGCCGTCCTGCCCCTTCGCGGCAAAATCCTCAACGTAGAAAAAGCCATGGAGAGCAAGATCTACGACAATGAGGAAATCCGCAACATCTTCACCGCCCTGGGCGTCCACCTCAACGATGCCAAAGAGTTGGTTCTGGACAAGCTCCGTTACCATAAGATCATCATCATGACCGATGCCGACGTGGACGGCAGCCACATCACCACGCTTATCTTAACCTTCTTTTTCAGGTACATGAAACAGCTTATTCTTAACGGTCATGTCTATATTGCAGCACCGCCTTTGTACTTAGTCAAAAAAAACAAGGAACAGATTTATTGTTGGGACGACGATGAGCGCAAGGCGGCCATTAAAAAACTGGGAGGCGGAAAAGATGATAGCGTTACCGTTCAGCGTTACAAAGGTTTGGGGGAAATGAATGCCGAACAGTTATGGGAAACCACGATGAACCCAGAAACCCGCACTCTCTATCAAGTAACGATTGAAGATGCTGCGGAAGCCGATCGCATTTTCTCCATGCTCATGGGTGACGATGTGCCGCCGCGCCGTGAATTCATCGAAAAACACGCACGCTACGCCCGCCTCGATGTTTAACCGCATTTCCCCATTTCCTGACGCCTTGGCTTTACCGGCATGATTTCAATAAGGATGATTTTGCTGTGCGCGGCATTGGTGCCAGCGTTGCAGCTCAAAGCCCAGCAGACCATCAGCGAACAATACATACCAGAAATAGTAAAACAGAAATTCTATAATATGTATCCGGAAGCCAAAGGAGCCTATTGGAAACAACCCATGCCGGGTTTTTTAGATGTGTATTTCGTATATCACAAGAAAAAAGCCAACGCCACTTTTTTGGTGAGTGGCGATTGGGTGAGCACAGAGTTCGAAATCGATATCGTTGAACTCCCCGCAACGGTTCGCCAATACCTCGACAGTCAAGCCGATAAAATAACGCGCTGCTATCTGGTCAAAACGAAGGCCAGCGGTACCCAATATGCTGCCGATGCCCGTGCCGGTGGCGAATACTTGTCTTTTGTGTTTGACTCTACCGGCAACTTAATCATGAAAGGGCCACGAGATTGATTGCCGCAGTAAGGCCCTTCTGCCCTATTCAGGCAAGACCTGTTATTCACCGCCCGCGACCCTGCAGAATCGTCCGTAACGTATAAAACAGAATTTTCAAATCTAACAACAGAGACATGTTTTCGATATAGAGCAAATCGTATTTCATACGCGTGATCATTTGTTGTATGTTCTCTGCATATCCAAATTTGACCATGCCTAACGATGTGATGCCGGGCTTGACGCGATGCAAATGACGATAATCAGTGGTGATGCTCAGAATTTGGTCGATGTAATATTTGCGTTCGGGTCGGGGGCCGACAATACTCATTTCACCCTTCAGGACATTGTAAAACTGCGGCAACTCATCCAACCGCCACTTGCGCATCACGCGACCCCAGGGAGTTACCCGTGGATCATTGTGAGAGGAAAGCTGCGGCCCGTTGCTTTCGGCATTAACATACATGCTGCGGAACTTATATATGCGAAAAGGTTTCCCATGCAGGCCGATGCGTTCCTGCGAATAAAAAATAGGTCCCGGAGAACTTAACTTGACCCGTATGGCGGTGAAAACATACAAAGGCGACAGCAGCACCAAAACCAACACCGATACGGAAATATCAAAAATTCGCTTGGCAATATATTGCCAGCGGGCCATTAACTGCGGATAGATTTCAATAAAGTAGGCACCCTGAAGGTGATTCATACGCACCGCCCCCGACAGAATGTCGTACATGTCGGGAACGATTTTTATGATGACGTTTCGGTCGGCCAAACGGTTTAGAATGCCGCGCAACTGATGGTGTTCCGATGTTTCTATTGCCACCACCACCTGCCGTACGTGATTGCCGGCAATGACCCGTTCCAAATCTGCCAGCGTACCCAACCGCGGCAACCACTGCGAGAGGCCGTTGCCGTTTCCATTTCCATAATTGCCGTTGTTGTTTTCAAGGGCTGTATCTACATAACCTAAAAACCGATAGCCCTGGGCAGTGGCCTTCCCGTTGAGCTCCTGAAATACCTCTAGGGCCCGCTTGTTACCCCCAATAAACAAAGTAGGAAAGTAAACTTTACCGCGCCGCATCTGCCGCTTCGCCTGCGAGAGGACAACCAAGCGCCCAATGCTGGTAAGTACAAAATGTGTGGTAAACAACATCATTACCGATACATAATAATCCTGATAACTGCTGATCACATCATCGATCAGGGCAATGAAAAACAAAAACACCACTCCTGCGAGAGTTACAAAAAATGTCTTACCAAGTTCTTTAATGCGTGATTTGAGATAAAGAATCGTATATGTTCCGGTCAGGTAATAAAGCAACAGCCAACCCAAAGGGACCACAAAAACGCCTGCTAAGAAACGGCTGTCCACCAGTACCGATGGAAATGCCGACCAAGGCAATTGCTCTACCACCCGCTTGCGTAAAACGAAAAAGATCGCCCATGCGAGTAGCGCCGTTAAATAATCGGCCAACACATAGGCGCCGATACCCGTGACATCTTTAGCAGCTGTTCTTGCTTTCAAAAGCTCACCAGTTTTATGTTGTCTAAATAAATGGCTGCTCGACGATAGGCAGTGGTGTCCAACACTGCCCGCAGCAAAATGTGGTAACGGTCCCCCTGCAAGTCATTCACATCTCTACCCATATTTAAATATATCTTATTCCAATAGGCTTTTGGGTTAATATTCCATTTGTAATAATACGTGTTGATGCCTTGTTTGGTCGCCAACAATCCAACTTGAAAGGGATGATCGCACTTATAGTTCAACTCCAGATAAACGGGCTCCCCTTTGGGCAATTCATAGGCGGGGCTACGCCCTTCGTAGGCATGAGCCGCAGAATCCAGGTAAACCGCAGCCGAATAATTACCTTCAAAAACATGTTGGGATTGGCGGATCGCCGATGTATCGCCGCCTGCGTGAGCAAAGAGATTACCCGCTTCAAAATCTTCGATGAAATGAAAGCGTGTGGCCGAGCGGTAGCCAAAGGTCGGCTGCACGGTAACCACCTCTCCAGGCACCAGATCCACATTTAAAGTATCGGGGTGATAAAACGGATAAGGGACGCGAACTTCGGCTATGCCGTTGTCCCAAATGCCGGCGTGCAGGAAAAGCTGGGTTGCTCCTGAGCGCAAGATCGGAATGGTGCGCGGCAGTTCAAAGGCGCCGATAAAGTCCGTTGCATCGTAGAGCCAAACATCGGTAATGCGCTGCGAAGCACTGCCCTGACCCGGGCCGCTGGAAAACGAAAATGTGTCAATTCGCACATAGGAGGGTATTTCCCCTTCAATTTGAAAAAACTCACACGCTGCCGACAAAAGGCAAGCAGGCAGCCAACAGAACCGAGCGACGCTTGGGAGTGGGGGCAAGTCGCGCTGTTTTCCGATTTGCCATCTAAAACGACGTAAATGCCTGCTTATTGCGTGCATCTTAAATCCCTTAGGCGCGGGCGGGCGACACCAGCTCAATCTGTCTCATGATCTCTGTGGCAATCTGTAACGCCTCCAGACCATCCATAAACGAAACGGGAGGATCGCTTTGATTGGCTATCGCCTGTGCAAATTGCTCCAACTCTAACTTGATGGCATTTAAGGGCAAAACCGTGGGTCGCTCAAAAGTCAACCATCGGCTGTGATTACCTACCGGCACCTCAAGTGCAAACGGATTGGCAGAATCGCGGTGATCACTCAAGCGGATGATTTCAGATTTTTTGTCCAGAAAATCCACGCTGATATAGCCATCGGGTTGAAACAGACGCATTTTTCGCATTTGTTTTAACGAAATGCGACTGGCAGTAAGGTTGGCCACGCAGCCATTGTTGAACTCCAAGCGCACATTGGCAATGTCGGGCGAAGCGGATAATACGGCTACACCGCTGGCATGAATGCGTTTCAACGGCACGGCAACTACATGCCGCACCAAATCAATATCGTGAATCATCAAATCCATGACCACAGGTACATCGGTGCCCCGCGGATTGAACTGAGCCAATCGATGGGCCTCGATAAACATGGGGTTGCGCAGGTATCGTTTCACTGAAAGAAACGCCGGATTAAAGCGCTCTACATGACCGACCATGGCTGTGGTGCCGGCTTCTCTGGCTAATTCTGTAAGTTCGGCGGCTTCCGCTGCCGTTGAGGCTAAAGGCTTTTCCACAAACACATGCTTGCCCTGGCGAAGAGCCATAAGAGCATATGGGTAATGCGTGCTTGTTGGGGAAACTATATCGACGGCATCCACAGCTTGCAGCAATGCTTCAGCCGACTCAAACGGCAGAGCCCCTAGTTCCTTTTGTATAAGTTCGGCCCGCTGAACATCAATGTCGTAAAATCCCACTAACTGCAGTTGGCTTATTTCACGGATTAGCTTGATATGAATTTTGCCCAGATGACCTGCGCCGATAACTCCAATCTTGATCATTCTGTCAAAGGGCTGCAAAATTAGGATGATCGCTCGTAAATAAAACCTTAGTTTCGCATCTTCAAAACAAGCCTCATGTTCGATTTTTTGCTAAAGAATTATATGGAAATCATGTCCACTGCTTTGCAGCAGCATTTTGGCCTGCAGCCCGATCAAGCAAGACAGGCTGCCAATAGCTTTGCAGAAAAGCTGAAGGAATTTTTTCAATCAAAATTGAATAATGGACAGTTGAATGCTGCGCAACTGGCCGATCTGCTAAATTCCAACACGCCAAACCAGACCAACGCACTGTTCGACGAAATCTGCAATTTATTGACTACAGCATTAAAACAAGCCGGACTGGATATTTCTGAAACGCCGCAGCTTAGCCGCGAAGGGCTGGAACGTTTACTGCGCAGCCTGCAGCAGGGACCGGTAGGAAAAATTGATGAAAAAACTATTTCTTCCATGTTATCTATGATGACCGGCAAAAAGCCCGGCCTTGGCTCCCTGTTCAGTGGGTTAGGTGCTTTGTTCAAAAAATAAAGATTTCACCTATGCATCAAGGCGCGCGGGTAGCCTTTCATACTTTGGGTTGCAAGCTGAATTACTCTGAAACCGCCACCCTAGCCCGGCACTTACAACAAAAGGGTATGACGGTGGTTCCCTTTGAGGATGCTGCCGATATTTACGTCCTCAACACGTGTTCGGTAACCGACAATGCCGAAAAAGAGTGCCGGCAATGGGTGCGGCGCTTGCGTCGCCGCCAGCCGCAGGCACGCATTGTGGTCACCGGCTGCTATGCTCAGCTTCAACCTCAGCAAATTGCCGCCATGGGTGTGGATTTGGTGCTGGGCATGGCCGAAAAATTTCAGCTGGCCGATTATTTAAGCACGCTCTCTGAAGGCCCAACTTCTCCTGTTGTATCCTGTGGGAGATCAGACCGACTCACTGAATTTCACCACAGCTTCTCGTTAGGCGAGCGCACTCGCTCTTTTCTTAAAATTCAGGACGGCTGTAATTACCACTGCTCGTTTTGTACCATTCCTTTAGCCAGAGGCGAAAGCCGCAGCCCTACCATAGCCGAAGTAGTGCAGCAGGCCCTCGCATTGCAACAGGCCGGCGCTCAGGAAGTAGTACTTACTGGAGTCAATGTGGGCGACTTCGGCATCATAAACGGTAAAAGGAAAGCGCATTTGCTCAACCTGCTTGAAGCTTTAGAACAGCAAACACAAATTCCGCGGTTCCGCATTTCTTCTGTTGAACCCAACCTGCTTACGGATGAGCTTATTGATTTTTTGGCCGGCTCATGCCGCTTTATGCCTCATTTGCATCTACCCCTACAGTCAGGAAGCGATCGTATTCTGGCATCGATGCGTCGCCGCTACAAGGCCGCTTTCTATGCTGACCGCGTTGAAAAGCTGAAAAGCAGCATTCCGCACTGCTGCATCGGAGCTGATGTCATCACCGGCTTTCCCGGTGAAACCGATGAGGATTTCGAGCAAACCTACACGTTGTTGCGTGATCTGCCCGTGGATTATCTCCATGTCTTCACCTATTCGGAACGGCCCAACACGGAAGCTTTAAGGTATGGCGAAGTCATCCCCATACCTGTGCGCAAACAGCGAACGCACGTGTTGCGAAGCCTTTCGGACAGAAAGCGACGCCTGTTTTATGCCGCGCAACTCGGTAAAGTTCGACCTGTGCTTTTTGAGCACGGTTGTACCGAGAATGGCTTGCCGGCAGGGTACACCGATAATTATGTCTATGTCAGTGCTGCCGAAGGTAGAGCCGGTTCAGTTCTTCCGGTCTTGTTGGAGCGCTTGAATGATTCGGTAGTTCATGGAACAGTGCTGCACGATTTCACGGAATCAAGAATCAGTGCCATAGATCCTTTGTTGGCCAGTCATTAATTCCTGCTTCTTATGTATCCGACCCTTACGGAGATGATCCGCGATTTGACGGGTCTCTACATACCTCTGCCGATTCAGACTTTTGGCTTTTTCATGGCGATAGCGTTCGGCTTTGCCGCCTTTACCCTTTACCTGGAACTTAAGCGAAAGCACAAGGCAGGAATCTTACCCCCAGTAGTTCGAACGGTCGAAATAGGCAAACCTGCTACAGTAGGTGAGTTGGCTGTGACTGGCCTCATCTGGTTTGTGCTCGGATTTAAGCTTATTGAAATGATATTGCATTACGGGGAGTTGGTTGAAGATCCGCAAGGCTTTATCCTGTCGTTGCGAGGAAACCTGGCGGGTGGCTTAATCATGGCTGTCATCGCTGTGATGCGACACCATCAAGAGGCGAAAAAGAAAAAACTCCCTCAACCGCAGAAAAAAACTTTTAATGTACCGCCACAGAATTTGGTTGGAGATCTTACCGTTGCAGCAGCTATTGGCGGCCTGCTGGGCGCAAAACTGTTCGATGCCCTGGAGCGACCCCACGATTTGCTGCGCGACCCCGTGGGCACTATTTTCTCCTTTAGCGGCTTAACGTTTTACGGGGGCCTGATCGTTGGAACAGTAGCCGTCTTGGGGTACGCGCACCGCATCGGCTTAAACAAGATCCATCTGGTAGATGCAGCCGCACCGGGGTTGATGTTGGCGTACGGAATTGGCCGGATCGGCTGTCAGTTAGCCGGCGACGGGGATTGGGGGATTCCCAATGTGCAACCTAAACCCTCCTGGTTTTTCTTGCCAGATTGGGCGTGGGCTTACACGTATCCACACAATGTATTGCAAGAGGGTGTACCTATTCCCGGTTGCAGTGGCAAATATTGCTACGAGCTGGCTCAGCCCGTTTTTCCTACTCCTTTGTATGAAACCACGGCTGCATTGCTGCTCTTTGGAGTCTTGTGGGCCTTGCGTACACGCCTTACCAAACCAGGAATGCTTTTTTCACTCTACCTGATTTTTGCTGGTATCGAACGCTTATTGATAGAACAGATTCGTGTGAATATTAAATACCACATCATCGGCCTGGAGGTCACGCAAGCCGAAATTATTTCTGTTTTAATCATACTTGCCGGAGTGGCAGGATTGTGGCTTGCGGCACGCAGGCGACCGCCCATGGCATTTCAGCCGCCGAACTAAGAAGAATCAACAGCATACAGGTCGCCGTGACTAGCGCGAAACGAGGTTAAGCCCCCGCGTAGGTGGTAAAGATTAGTAAATCCGAAACGATGTTGTAAAAGTTGTACAGCCACATAGCTGCGAAAGCCTATACTGCAACACACCACCACTTTGTTTTGACGGGGAATTTCTGGCGCTCTCCGCATCAGCTCGGAAAACGGTATCCACCAAACCCCATCGCCAGGCTTTTCATCCTCGATTTCTTCACGAACATCCAATAAAACAACAGACTCCCTTTGCTGCAACTGGGCCAATTCAGCGGCACTCAATTCACGTACCGTCTGGTTGCTGTACTCGCGGGCACACCAGCGTTGGTAGGTGTCGGGGTGCTGAAGCGGCTGGCGTTTCAGACTTTTAACAGCCCACTCATCTTGCGGAACCACAAGTCGGTGGAAGGTGTAACTGGTCAGATCGGCTAAAAGCAGATAACTCTGGGGGAATGTCGGCTTATTTAAAATCAGATGCAAAAGCTCGTGCGCCATGATCATGCCGCCGATGCCGACCACTGTATTGAGAATGCCCACCTGCTGACAAGACGGAGCTTGCTCGGGTGGAGGCGGTTCAGGGTACAGGCACCGGTAGGTGCCGCCGCCATTGCGGTTAAGTACCGCAACCTGAAGCTGGTAGGCCTGAACCGCGCCGCAGAGGAAAGGCTTGTCGCCTTTCACGCATACGTCGTTGATTTGATAGTGGCTGGCAAAATTATCGGTGCAATCGGCCACCCAGTCGCAATGAGCCACGATGTCCATACCGTTTGTTGTATAAAAAAAACTTTTAATATAATCTACCTGTATATGTGGATTCAGGCGCCGCAGTTGGCGAGCCGCCACCTCGGCCTTGTTGCTGCCGACGTCGTCGGTAGTGAACCACACCTGACGATGCAGGTTGGAGCGCTCAACCACATCGCCATCCACGATGAGCAAACGCCCCACCCCTGCTGCCGCCAAATAAAACAGAAGCGGTAAGCCGAGCCCGCCAGCACCCACCACCGCTACCGAGCTCTGACTTAGAAGCCGCTGACCTTCGACCCCCACCAACGGTAGGATCAGCTGCCGGTGGTATCGTTCCAGTTCACGGTCCGACAGCATAACACCGCTTTTTGTGGGCTGCATCTTTTAATGAAACGATTTGTCCCAATCTTTCCACACCGGTTCCAGACCGGCATCTTTGAGCATTTCAGCAACCTGTTGGGGTGAACGGTCGTCGTGGATTTCAAATTGTTCCAAAGCCTTAGGATGTGTGGCATAGCCACCGGGATTGGTGCGCGAACCTGCACTGATGGCCGTAATGCCCAGCCGAACGGCATGATTGCGGAATTGCGGTGATTCCCGGGTGGACAAAGCCAATTCTACATGCTGGTCAAATAGCCGCCAGGCACAGATTAACTGAACGAGCTCACGATCCGTGACAGGATTGCCAAACTGCTGACACCCTGCTGCTGGCCGCAGCCGTGGGAAAGAAATGCTGTAGCGCGATTGCCAGTAGTGCCGCTGAAGGTAGCGAAGATGCACCGCCATAAAGAAGCTATCGACCCTCCAATCTTCCAAACCAAGCAATACCCCGAGTCCTATGCGATGCATACCGCTGCGCCCTATGCGGTCAGGAGTCTCCAGCCGGTACCGAAAGTCTTTCTTACGTCCTCGCGGATGATAGATGGGATAGTTCTGTTCGTGATAGGTTTCCTGATACACCAACACCGTGCTCACCCCGCACATTTTCAAACGCCGATATTCTGCTTCTGACAGAGGCTGCACTTCGAGCATGAGTTCGGAAAACAGAGGGCGCAGCAGCCGAATCATGCGTTCGAAATAGGAAGTATTTACCCGCCGATTTTCTTCCCCACTGACCAGCAAAACATGATTGTATCCCATCTGCCGGATTACCTCTGCTTCGCGCAACACTTCCTGTTCCGTTAGGGTAATGCGAGGCATAGGATTAGTATAGCTGAAGCCACAATAGGTGCAAATGTTGGAGCATTCATTAGACAGGTAAAGGGGCAGGTACATTTGAATGATGTTGCCGAAGCGGCGACGGGTCAACTGACTGCTCAATTGACACATGGGTTCCAGGCAGGCTTCGGCTGCCGGTGATACCAAGGCCATGAAATCCTGCTCGGAACCACGACCGGCATGCTGCATAGCCCTGCGCACATCATGAATGGTGCAGTTATAAATTCGTTCCCGAATTTTTTCCCAGTCGTATTTGCTGAAATGCTGATAGAAAGAATTTGAGAGATATCTCGAGGAGTCGGATACCGCAATTTGGCCTTGGGCTTTGTTCCCGTTGGTAATTCCCACAGCCATTTAATTTTCCAGGAAACTGGTTAAAGGACTTGTAGGCACAGCCAGAGCTGAGCGCTCGGGCAATCCTGCCTCAAAGGCTTTTCGCCCGGCACATACCGCTTCACGAAAAGCAGTAGCCATAGCTACAGGATCACCCGCCACTGCTATGGCAGTGTTGACCAGAACAGCATCTGCCCCCATCTCCATGGCTGCTGCTGCATGCGATGGAGCTCCAAGGCCCGCGTCGATAATTACCGGAACACGGCTTTCCTGAATGATGATTTCCAGCATACTGCGGGTCTGCAAGCCCTGATTGCTTCCAATCGGAGCCCCGAGCGGCATTACAGCCGCCGTGCCTACGTCTTCCAATTTCTTACACAACACCGGGTCAGCATGCACATAAGGCAAAACGATGAAGCCACGACGAACCAGTTGTTCTGCTGCCTGTAACGTTTCGACGGGGTCAGGCAGCAGGTATCGGGCATCGGGATGAATTTCCAGTTTTACCCAATTGGTCTGTAAAGCTTCACGGCCGAGTTCTGCCACCAGGACCGCTTCCCGCGCATCTCGGGCGCCGCTGGTATTGGGCAGCACCTGAACCCCAAGCGAAACAAGAATGTTGCCCAGGTCTTCCGCTCCCCGCTGCACATCTACCCGCTTCATAGCCACCGTAACCAACTCAGCACCACTGGCCTGAATGGCACGCACCATGATATCTGCCGAAGAGAATTTCCCCGTACCCAGCAGCAGTCGTGACTGAAAAGTTCTGCCAGCAATAACCAACGGTTCCATGGTTTAATCTTGTTGAGCCAACAAAAGCTTTTTGCTTAGATACATATCAAATTTTTTCATAGTCATTTCATCAGAACCATCAAAACGAAATGCTGATGAAACGGCTATTCCTTTAAAGCCACAGTGCAAGAGGGCCGGCACATCGTCCGGACGAATGCCGCCGATAGCTATCAAGGGCAGCCGGGGTTCCTGCTTTTGAGCTAAGACGGCCAGTGCCTTTATACCATCCAAGCCCAGCACAGGGGCCAAATCTGCCTTGGTGTTTGTTTTTCGAAACGGGCCGATACTCAAATAGTCGGGGGCATAAGAAAGCATATGGGTGATCTCCTCGGCATTATGAGCACTCAGGCCAATGATTTTTTCATGACCCAGCAGCTGCTTGGCCTGTGCAGGGCTATCGTCAGTCATGCCCAGGTGTACCCCATCTGCACCGCATGCCAGTGCTACTTGAACCGAATCGTTGATGATGAGCGTGGCATGCCAACGGTGCGTGATGCGTCGGGCTTCTTGTGCAATTTTTACCCAGTCGTCGAAGGAAACATTTTTTATGCGTAGTTGAACCCAACGGACTCCTAATTTGCAGACCTGCTCTATTTGCTCCATCAAAAAGCCATTCGGTAGCGGACGAGTGATGTAGTGTAACGATTCAATACGCTTCATGACGATAGGTGTATTTCGGAAAAGCAACCCAACAAACTTTCGCTGCTTTGCAAATAGGCCCGCACAACGGCACGCCCGCGCTCACAGGCTTCCAAAAGCGGATACCCCTGTGCCAGCGCGGCAGCTATGGCCGAAGACAGCACGCAGCCTGAGCCATGCTTAGCTCTTCCCATCAATTTCTCGCTTTCTAAGCGGTGTTGCTCCTGTCCCACGGCCAACAGGTCGAATAAATAGCCATCAACCTCTAAGCTTTTCACCAAAACAGCAGTATAGGCACCAAGCTGGGCAGCGGCCTGATTGGCATCTGCAAGACCCGTCAGCGCACATGCCTCGTCAGCATTGGGCGTCACCAGGGTACATTGCCTCAAGAGCGCATGCAGAAGGTCTGGTTGCCAATGGCGATGAAAAACAAAACCCGACGAAGACTTTAAAACCGGATCCCAAACGATGGCTATGTCTGGCTTCCACTGTTTCAGATGAAAAACAAGTTCATTTAATACTTCCGCCGACTGTACCAGGCCAATTTTCGCTACCGACGGTCGGTATTTGCGAACCACCAGTTCCAGCTGCAGCAAGATCTGATGCTCAGGGACCCATGCTACGCCCACACATTGATCTTCGGTTTGAAACGTAATGGCCGAGCATACCGGCAGGCCCATTACACCGCAACACTCCAGCGTTTTTATGTCAGCCGAAAGACCTGCCCCTCCACTGGGATCATGCCCGGCCACCGTTACCACAAAGGGACGAACTGCTGACATTTCTCTCGAATCATTTTGAACGTGCCTACCGGATCGTCCGACTTCCAGATCCGACCCAAGACGGCTGCACCGGCAAAACCCATATCATAGGTTTTTAATATGTTTTCTTCAGTAATTCCCCCCAGGGCAATGACGTCATAAGGCAGTCGAGGCAAGTGCTCCCGCAAGGTCACCTCATTGAAGGTACTTTTGTAGCCCACCTTGCTGACGCTTTCAAAAACAGGGCTGAGGAACACATAACTGAATTTTTTCTGATTCCAATCCAGGTCGCTGAGCGAATGCAATCCCGTAGAGACGGTAAGTTTAGGTTTGCGAAACTGCAGATATTTCAAAAGAAGCCATTGTTTGAGGGCCCCTCGTTTCTTGTGGCGATGGTTCAAATGCACTCCCCTTAAAGGAAAACGCAGGCACAGCTCGTGATGCGTATGGATGACCACTTTATTGTGATAGGCCGGATGGATTTGCTGAAGGTAACTGGCCAACCTGCGCGTTGAAAATCGTGGCTTTCTGAGGTGAAACAACTGCAGCCCGTTACGAAACATTTCGTTGACCAGTTCCGCCTCCTGCTCCAGACCATCAGGACTGGAAATAACGATCAAACTAAACGGCCGTTTCATGCTTTTTTATATATAATTCACTTCCCGCCTCAGCGAATTCACGAGCCTTTTGTTGCATGCCATATTGCCGGCTGGCTTCCACGTCCATGTTAAGTTCTTGGGCATAGGCCCTTAATTCTTGGGTGATTTTCATGCTGCAAAACCGTGGACCACACATGGAGCAGAAATGAGCCAGTTTAGCATTTTCCGAAGGAAGCGTTTCATCGTGAAAAGCACGCGCTGTATCCGGATCCAACGACAGATTGAATTGATCGTTCCATCGGAATTCAAAACGTGCCTTACTGAGCACGTTATCCCGCAATTGAGCGCCGGGAAATCCTTTGGCCAAATCAGCCGCATGGGCTGCAATCTTGTATGCAATTACTCCGTCTTTGACATCTTTTTTGTTGGGCAGTCCTAAATGTTCTTTAGGCGTTACATAACACAACATAGCACAGCCATACCAACCGATCATGGCCGCTCCTATGGCGGAGGTGATGTGATCGTATCCGGGAGCAATGTCTGTAGTTAAAGGACCCAGCGTGTAGAACGGTGCCTCAAAGCAATGACGCAATTCCTCTTCCATGTTTACCTGAATAAGCTGCATGGGGATATGACCGGGCCCTTCGATCATGACCTGTACATCGTGTTGCCAAGCCCGGCGCGTGAGCTCACCCAACGTGCGCAGTTCAGCAAACTGGGCCTCATCATTGGCATCGGCCAGCGAGCCCGGGCGCAGACCATCGCCCAATGAAAAGCATACGTCGTATTGTTTCATGATCTCGCAAAGCTCGTCGAAATGGGTATAGAGGAAATTTTCTTGATGATGAGCCAAGCACCAGCGAGCGATGATGCTTCCGCCGCGGCTGACGATTCCGGTCACTCGATTTGCCGTCAGCGGTATGTAGCGGAGCAACACGCCGGCGTGGACAGTGAAATAATCAACTCCCTGTTCGGCCTGTTCAATGATGGTGTCGCGATAGATTTCCCAGGTCAGTTCTTCGGGCCTGCCTCCAACTTTTTCCAAAGCTTGGTAGATGGGCACGGTACCTACGGGCACCGGACTGTTGCGCAAAATCCACTCCCGGGTCTCATGAATGTTGGCACCGGTCGATAAGTCCATAATTGTGTCGGCACCCCACCGGCAGGCCCACACCGCTTTTTCTACTTCTTCCTCTATGGATGAAGTGACGGCACTGTTACCGATGTTGGCATTAATCTTAACCAGAAAATTGCGGCCGATGATCATGGGCTCACTTTCCGGGTGGTTGATATTGGCAGGAATGATGGCGCGGCCGGCGGCAACCTCCTGCCGAACGAACTCAGCAAATTGCTCTACGGAAAGCGAATGCAGAGGCAGCCGTGCTCCGAAGGCTTGTCCGGCGTGCTGGTGCAGTAAGGAGCCGTAGTGCTCTGCTTTTTCATGCAACTGCTGGAGCTCACGAATGGCCACATATTCCATTTCGGCAGTGATAATGCCTTTTCGGGCATAGTGCATCTGAGTGACATTGGCATCTGCCTTTGCCCGACGGGGGGCCCTGCGTGCCGGACAGTTGAGACGATCATCAGGCCTGCACGTTCCATTGCTGGAACTGATTATTTCGGTGTCGCCCCGCGCTTCTATCCACGGTAGCCGAATAGGAGGCAGCCCTTTGCGCACGTCGGCTTTATATTGAGGATCGGTATAAGGACCGCTGGTGTCGTAAACGGTTAGGCGCAACTTGCCACTGCCGTCGGCAGCTGCATCGTCGGTGAGGATTTCGCGCATGGCTACACGGATGGGGTGCCGTTTCCCGCTTACATAGATCTTTCTGGAGTTCGGAAAAGGCCCCGTGGTTATGGTTGCTGAATCCGATTGCGCAAAAGGTTGTTGTTGTTTCTTGGACATATTTAATTTTTTATTACCTGATTATTAGCCTCCCTGAACGGCATGAACGATGAGCACCTGGTCATCATCGTTTAAGAAGTGGGATCCCCAATGAGCTGCCGGAATCACTCTACCGTTTACCGCTACAGCCATTCCCTTTGCTCCCGTCAGTTTGAGCAACTCAATTAATTGGGCTATGGAACATGGACGGCCACACGTAGTTGGCGAACCGTTAACCGTTAAACGTAAAGCCTGATCTACGCTGTCCACCTCTGTGAAATTTTTCGATGAAAAGCTGAGAGGCGGATGAGGTGTACCGCTTTTCCCTTCGCAGGCATTATCCTGTTCAGGTTTTGAGGGTTTCATCTCAGCCCCGCCCGAAGGCGAAGCACCCCTAAAGCTTTTCGTCAACGAAGTTAGGTCAATTTTTGCTTTTGAGACTTGTTGCCTTAACTCTTATTCGAGCGCACCCTGCTTTGGCCAACTTTAACCGCCTGCACCGGAATTGAGAAATAGAAGCGACTGCCCTGACCCGGCTGGCTTTCTACGTGCAGCTCTCCCTGCATGAGCCGTACCAGATGCCGAGCTATGCTTAAACCCAGGCCCGTACCTCCATGCTCTCTGCTTAAGGGGTTGCCCAGCTGAAAGAATGGTTCAAAGATGAGTTCCTGCATTTCTTTGGGAATACCAATACCTGTGTCCTTCACTTCCACATAAAGCTGATGTTGCCCATTGAGCACGCTCTTGCAGTCGATTAGGATGCTTATTGTGCCGTGCGCTGAGTACTTAATCGCATTACTGACCAGGTTGTTTAGAATTTGACGCATGCGCCCTTTGTCGGCTTTGATACACTTCGGCACCTGAGCATGCACTTTGGTTTTCAAGACAAGGCCCTGTTGCCGCGCTTTGGCCTGAAAAGTCTTTTTCACCTCGGCAACTAAAGACCTGAGGCAAAAATCGCTGTAAACCAGCTCTTGGCGGCCGGCCTCCAACTTGGCCAGATCCAGCAAATCGTTGAGCAACTCCAACAGCGATTCTCCGGATGTCTTCACCAGCTCCAAATATTCCCGCTGCAACTTGCTGAGCTTCATTTGCAGCAACAAGTCGGTAAAACCTAATATGGCATTCATGGGTGTGCGGATCTCATGGCTAATGTTGGCAATGAACTGACTTTTTAGCCGGTTTGCCTCCTCAGCAGCCAATCGCGCCTGTTGCAAAGAGGCTTCAAACTCTTTTTGGGCCGTGATGTCGCGCCCCAATACCGAGACGCCGGTGAGCTCATCTCCTGCCTTGAGAGGCGTAGCAGTAAATTCCATGATGACCCGCTTAGGGCCAATGTTCATTTCATCGACGAAAATCAGTGTTCCCTGTTGCATACACTGACGCAATCGCTGATGCCATTTATAGGTTTCCGCCTGATGCTCACCAGCAGTAAACTGCTGATTCAATCTAGGGTGACATTGAAAGGCCTGTTGGCACAATCGGACAAAGCTGGAGTTAAAAGAAAGCAGATTCAAGTCTGTATCTACGGCCCAGATAGGCTCTTGCCTTGTTTGTAATACAGCACTGAGCAAAGCCTCGCTCTTGCGCAGTGCTTCTTCCATTTTGTAACGCTCGGTGATGTCTTGGGCTGTTCCGATAATCTGAACCGGCACGCCTTGGGCATTGCGGACCAAACGACCCTTGATTTCTAGCACATAAGACTGACCGTTTATTTCACGTGTATGCAGCACTTCACTCAGCATGCTGGTTTCTCCGGCCAGGTGACGGCGAATGCCTATCATTAACTTTTGAAGCCCTCGACCAGCAATAATTTCAAACAGGCTGGCGAAATCCAATTCTGAACAGGAAGCAGGCAAACCTGCCAGATGACGCAATACTTCATTTATGGCCACCATGTTTGTGACCAGATTCCACTCCCATATGCCCATGTGCGCCGCCTGTGTTGCTGCCTGCAACATTTCCTGACTGCGCAAAAGCTGTTGTTCGGCGTGCCGAATATCACTGACATCCAACAGCGACAGGACTTGCACCTGCCTTCCCTTGTAGGTGCGTCGTCGGGAGCGAACCTGCATTTCAAAGGTGCTTCCATCAGAGCGTACGCCTAAGACCTCTTCATCGACTTGAGGCCACTGCAAAATTTTCTCCCTCAATTGAGGGGTTCGCTCCACATGCATCAGTTGCAGCACGTTGAGCCCCTGCAGCCCGGTTCGTTCATAGCCAAAAAGCGAAACAGCAGCATCATTGAAATCCATGATCTGTCCGTTTTCATGGATGATGATGGCTTCACGGCTTTGCTCCATGAAATACTTGAGCCGTTCCTGGCTTTCCCGGGCATGTTGCCAAGCCAATACTTCTTCGGAAATGTCCAGACATATTGCAGAGAAGAAATCCAGTCTTCCAGTTTCACTGCGATGAGCCAACAGGGTTTGAGAAACAAATAGCTGAGTACCGTCTTTACGGCGTAAGATGGCTTGCCCCTCCCATTTACCACTGTGCATGGCTTCGGGCACCAGCTCTGAAAACAACTGGCCTCGAAAGTTTTTAGCGAACAAATGCTCGGGCGCTACCTGCAAGACCTCTTGTAACGAATCGTAACCCAAGGCCGCCATTCCCTGCCGATTCATGTATTGAATATGCTCTCGGTCGAACACAAACAAAATCAAAGGGCTTGCCTCCAGGATAGCCAACATGCGCTGCTCTTCGGCACGAATACGTTGTATTTCCGATACGTCGCGGATCGTCAACACGCGAATGGCTTTACCCTTGTGTACCACCCCACGTGAATTGACCTCCATGGGCCGGTAGTTACCTTGACGATCTTTAATGTGACGGATTCCCAGAAAATCCAAATTGTGTTCCAGCACGTACCGAATCGCAGCATGCTCGTCTGGGTGGGCAAACATGAATATGGATTTTCCCAATACCTCCTCAGCCGTATACCCCAGCAGATTCAACAGCGCTTGATTGACATCGGTGATTATTCCGTTTTCATGAATTACGATGCCTTCGGTGGTGAGCTGCATCAGGAAGCGGAGCCGCTCGTCGCCTTCCGATTCAGGACCGGGATAACGCAACAGGCTGGAAGGCAGGGTACGTACCTGCACACAACGGTTACCGCCATCCATGACCGCTTGTAACAGAGCCTGCAACGTCAATTGCCGACCTTGCGGGCCGGTCAACACCAAATCGGTAATCACCTGGTGGGTGTGTTCCAACCGTGCGATGGATTCCTGAAAGCGCTGCAACGATGCCTCAGCAAGAAAATCTGTGACGCTTCGCCCCAGCAGGTGATGCACTCCTATTGATGCCATTAGCTCACCAAATTGCAGCGTACAGCCACGAATGGTCAGATCTGTATTCAGCAAAAACTGGGCTCCGTGACTAAATTCCCTTCGCTCCACTACCTCCTGCTCCATGGTTTATGGCAAATGCTAAGGAAAAGTAATGCTTGCCGCGCGGGTAAGCAAGCGTCTTTCGTTTGGCAAATTCTTTTCTATTTTCGTCAACCGCGAATCAAAAACAAACCTGCAGCAGAACCATGAAGATTTATGATGATAAACATATAAAAAATGTTGTTTTGTTGGGTGCATCAAAATCAGGTAAGACGACCTTAGTCGAAACCATGATGTTTGAGGCCGGTCTGTTAACACGACGCGGCACAGTGGAAGAAGGCAACACCGTCAGCGATTATCATGAATTAGAACGAGAGCGCGGTAATTCCGTATATGCTTCCTTGATGCATGTCGAATGGAAAGACTGTAAAATCAACCTGATCGATACACCGGGGCTGGATGATTTTATAGGTGAGGTGGTCAGCAGTCTGCGTGTGGCCGATACCGCTCTGATGGTGCTCAACGCCCAGCACGGCGTAGAAGTAGGCACCGAGCTTATTTGGAATTACTGCGATCAATTCCGAAAACCGGTCTTATTTGCCATCAATCAACTGGATCATGAAAAATCCAATTTTGAGCTCACGGTCGAACAGGCGCGCAAGCGATTCGGCAAGGCATTCACCCTCATGCAGTATCCGATAGGCGAAGGGCCTCAGTTTACCGGCATCATTGACTTGTTAAAGATGACCTATTATCGCTTTCCGCCTCAAGGCGGCAAGCCGGAAAAACTCCCTGTTCCCGATCACGAGCGCAACCGCGCCGAAGAGCTGCACAACCAACTGGTGGAAGTGGCGGCCGAGAACGATGAAAAACTCATGGAATTATATTTTGAAAAAGGTACCCTCGATGAAGACGAAATGCGGGAGGGCTTGCGCCTGGGCATGATCCGGCAACAGGTGTTTCCTGCCTTCTGCCTGTCTGCTAAGAGTAATATGGGCGCCGGTCGGTTGCTTGGTTTCATTGCTAATGTTTTACCCTCACCCTGTGAATTGATGCCTGAAGAAACCATCGATGGCCAGCCCCTGCCTTGCGACCCTCAGGGGCCTGCCGTAACTTTTATCTTCAAAACCCTCATAGAACCACATCTGGGTAGTCTTTCGCTGTTCAAGGTATTGCGGGGCGAAATAACGGCTGGCATGGAGCTGATCAATGCGCAAAACGAAACCGTAGAACGCATCAACCAGCTATTCATTTTAGCCGGAAAAAACCGTCAGCCCATAAACCGACTGCTCACCGGCGACCTGGGTGCTACGCTAAAACTCAAAAACACCCTTACCAATCATACCTTACATGCCAAAGGGCATCCCATTACGGTCAAACCAACGGTATTTCCCAGCCCACGCATCAGTGTCGCTGTAGTAGCAAAAAGCAAAAGCGATGAAGAAAAGCTCAGCACGGTCTTGGCAGATGTGCAAAAGGAAGATCCAAGTCTCGTGGTTGAATACAACCGAGAAGTAAAACAGCTTCTGCTTCATGCCCAAGGTGAACTCCACCTCAATGCCATCAAATGGCGGCTCGAACACGTGTTTAAGCTTCACGTGGATTTTGAACGAATGAAAATTCCCTATCGCGAAACCATTCGAAAATCGGCGCAGGCTACCTACCGCCATAAGAAACAAACCGGAGGAGCAGGCCAGTTTGCCGAGGTGGCTATGATGATTGAGCCATACCGCGAAGGCTATCAGGTGCCCGCCGAATTCACCTTGCGCGGAAAAGAAGAAATTGACCTGGAATGGGGCGGTAAACTCATCTATCACAACTGCATCGTCGGCGGTGCCATCGATGCCCGATTCATGCCTTCTATCTTAAAAGGAATCATGGAAAAAATGCAGGAAGGTCCCACTACCGGATCCTATGTTCGTGATATCTGCGTTTACGTCTATGACGGCAAAATGCATCCGGTAGACTCCAATGATACCGCTTTCAAGATTGCCGGGGCCATGGCATTCCGCGAATGTTTTCGCCAGGCCGATCCCAAACTCCTCGAACCTGTCTATGACCTGGAAATTTTAGTGCCTGAAGAACAGTTGGGGGACGTTATGGGCGACCTCAACACCCGCCGCGCTACGATTTTGGGTATGGATGCCCAGAGCAATTACTCAGTGATCCGAGCCCGAGTCCCCTTAGCTGAATTGGACAAATATTCCAATACCTTACGTTCTCTAACCCAGGGTAAAGCCAGTTTCAAAATGAAGTTTGCGGAATATCAATTAGTGCCCCCCGAAATCCAGAAAAAACTGGCCGAAGAGTATCAGAAGTCACTAAAAGAAGAGGCTGCCTGAGGCGTATTTTACCTCCATGTACGGCTCGCGCATCAATATCACCCTTTTGCTTCTTGCCTTTATACAATTCGTGATGATCGCTACACAGGGCTGTGGCCGACATCAAGGGTACCAGGTCGTGGAATCCCCTTTAACGCACTTTGCCTACCGCCCCGACACTCAACCAGGAGCTGCCTCCCTCATCGATCTTGCCTGTCTGTTGTTTTTTGCTTTACAAGGTCAGATCGATTTTGACTCATTGCGTCATTTCATGGCCGACTCAGCCATTGTTGCCCGCATGTACCAAGTAGCAGGAATGCAGGCAGATGAAAAAGAAATCAAGCAGGTAGCCGACAGTGCGCAAGCAAAATTGTATCGTCAGTTTTTGGAAACGGCCAGCCAACCGGTAGTGTTCCGCACTTCATGGAATGAAGCACATTTGACAAAAGTCCATCTGTTGGAAGTTCCCGGACAGCGGCTGCCTACCCAACGCCTTCTGCTGCAGGCCGAAGCAGGCAAGCATACCCTTCGTGCCACAGCCCTCTGTTTTCAGCTGGACAATCGATGGTTTATCGGTGAAGACCTACGCTACGGCAGATAGGGCCTCAGATCGCTGAGCTGCGGCCTGCTACCTTTGCGCCTTCCACATCCTTCTATGAGCGAGCAAAAAATCATTTTTTCCCTTCAAGGGGTAGGCAAAATCATTCCTACTACCGGCAAGTATATACTGAAAGACATCTATCTGTCGTTTTTCTATGGAGCGAAAATTGGCATCATTGGCGCCAACGGCAGTGGCAAATCAACGCTGCTGAAAATCATTGCCGGCCGCGACACCGACTATGTCGGCCACGTCCAGATGGAACCGGGCTACACTATAGGGCTCTTGGAGCAGGAACCCTTGCTCGATAACAGCAAAACGGTAAAGGAAGTCGTCAGCGAGGCCGTTGCACCTGTTCTGAGTTTGTTGCAGCAATTCGAGCAAATCAGTAATCGCTTTAGCGAACCGATGGATGAGCAGCAACTGGAAAAACTTACCGAACAGCTCGGCGCCGTTCAGGAAAAAATCGATGCCGTCAACGGTTGGGAAATAGAGTCGCGACTGCAGCGAGCCATGGATGCGCTCAATTGCCCGGACGGCGATACCCCCATCCATGTGCTTAGTGGAGGCGAGCGTCGCAGAGTCGCTTTATGTCGCTTGTTGCTCACTCAGCCCGATATTCTTCTGCTTGACGAACCGACCAACCATCTCGACGCCGAAAGTGTTCAGTGGCTGGAACAACACCTGCAACAGTACCGAGGTACGGTAATTGCCGTAACCCACGACCGCTATTTTCTGGACAATGTTGCCGGTTGGATTTTAGAGCTGGATCGCGGCGAAGGCATACCATGGAAAGGCAATTACAGTTCATGGCTGGAGCAAAAGCAGTTGCGTTTGCAACAGGAAGAAAAAGCCGCCAGCAAAAGACAAAAAGCACTGCAGCGGGAGCTGGAATGGATCCGGATGAGCCCGAAAGCCCGGCAAGCAAAAGGGAAAGCGCGCTTGGCCAATTACGAACGCATGCTGCAGCAGGAGGTAAAGCAGCAGGAAGAAAAACTGGAGCTGTACATTCCTCCGGGTCCGCGTCTCGGAAACAAGGTCATTGAAGCACATGGCGTATCCAAAGCATTTGGAGATACATTACTGTTTGAAAACCTCAATTTCAGCCTGCCGCAAAACGGTATTGTTGGTGTCATCGGCCCTAACGGTTGTGGCAAAACCACCCTGTTTCGCATGATCGTTGGCGAAGAAAAGCCCGACAGTGGTCATTTTGTGTTAGGGGAAACGGTGCGCATAGCTTATGTCGATCAGCTGCATGCTCAGTTAGATCCTGAAAAAACCGTCTGGGAAACCATCAGCAACGGGCATGAATACATCGAAATCGGCCATTATAAAGTTAACTCCAGAGCTTATGTGGCCCGTTTCAACTTTTCAGGCCTCGATCAGCAGAAAAAAATTGCTGTGCTGAGTGGTGGCGAACGGAACCGCCTGCATCTGGCCTTGACGCTTCGTCACGAAGCAAATGTGTTGTTGCTGGATGAACCCACCAACGACCTGGATGTGCACACGCTCAGGGCCCTGGAAGAAGCTTTAGACCAATACGCCGGCTGTGCGGTAATCATCTCGCACGATCGCTGGTTTCTAGATCGGGTGGCCACTCATATCCTGGCCTTCGAAGGCGAAGGCCGCGTGTACTGGTTTGAAGGCGGCTTTTCCGATTACGAGGAAAACAAAAGAAAACGTCTTGGCGATCAGGCATTCCAAAAATTTAAATATAAAAAGTTGGTTAAGGAATGAAAACTCCAACCATAGTATTGCATCATTGACCTGATGCCCTTATTTGTTCTCTTTATTTTGTTTGCGGATCGCCTGGATTTCATTGCGTATTTCGGACGCCATTTTTTTGATTTGCTGCATGGCCTTGCGTATGCGTGTGCCGGCAGCATTGTTGCCCTTGTCGTAGAACTTACGGAAGTCACTCTCGAGACTGTCCAGGTAAGCACGCAGTTCTTCAAGACGTTTCATGGCTTATTGCTTTTTTGTATCGCAACAATATAGCCAATTTTTCAATTGTTACCCGCTTTTGGAGCTCTGCCAGCTCTCCTGTTGCGGCTGAACAATTTCGTAATTTCCCCACATGCGGCCATGGCCATTTGTTTCCATGTTTTTACTGTATGCATCCGAAATGAATGCTCAGGTTGATTGGGCCCCTCTGTCTGAGACACTTATCGCTACTAAGGAAGCCGCAGCCCGCTGTCGCTTGGTGGAAAATAACTCCACAGCCACTGCCACCTATGATCAAATCCATCTTTTTGCAGACTGGACCATCGATCCCCGCTTTGACACTATAGCCGGCACCCTCACCTATACCTTTCGGACCTTGCAGCCGATTCATTCGATCAGTTTTGATATGAGCGACTCGTTGCGCATACGCGAGCTGCGCTTTCAACTGCAAACATATGCCGGCAATCATCCTGCACTCACACATCAGAACAATCTGCTCACCTTCCTATTGCCTGCTGGTGGTTTGCCTGCCCACACCGTTGATTCCATAACCATCAGCTATTATGGAAAACCGCAGGCCACCGGCTTCGGCAGCTTCGTGCAGACAAGCCATGACACCGACAGTGTCCTGTACACCCTGAGTCAGCCCTATGGTGCGTCGGATTGGTTTCCCTGCAAAAACACCTTAACAGACAAGCTAGACAGCATTGACCTGCGCATCCGCATGCCTGAGCAATACCGGGCGGCTGCCAACGGAAAGCTGATGGCCGAACAAAGCTCCAATGGTTATCGCATCATGCACTGGAAGCATCGCTACCCCATCGCTACATATCTGATTGGGGTGGCGGTCACCAACTATGATGTCATCAGCTATGATGTGCCGCTTCCCGACGGGCAGGTCATGCCCATGGTAGAATACGTGTATCCTCAAGATTCTGCATACTACGTGCAAAATCCCGGTGTCACACCCGAACTTCTTTTTGTTTTTAGCGAGCTGTTGGGCACCTATCCTTTTGCCGATGAAAAATACGGTCATGCGCAGTGGAACCGGCTGGGGGGGATGGAACATCAAACCATCAGCTTTGTGTATTTCCCCAACATCTTTGAACTCATTGCTCACGAGCTGGCCCATCAATGGTTTGGCGATTTGATCACCTGCGGCTCATGGCAAGATATTTGGCTCAATGAGGGCTTTGCCACCTACGTTACCCTGTTGGCTTACGATGCCCTGGCTCCTCAATACAGCAGAGCCTACCTGCAAACGCGCCGCCACAGTGCGCTAAAAGACTCGATTAATTCCGTCTTTTGCGACGACACCACCAGCGTTTCCCGCATTTTCAATCCCCACATCTCCTATTCCAAAGCTTCATACCTGCTGCATATGCTGCGCTGGATTATGGGTGACGAAGCTTTTTTCCAGGCTGTCCGCAACTACCTATCCGACCCACGCTTGCGTTACGGCTTTGCTCGGACTGATGATCTCAAAGCTCATTTGGAAAAAGCTTACGGTGCATCATTAGATGAGTTTTTTCGTGATTGGTTTTACGGAAAAGGTTATCCAAAATATCACCTCCAATGGAACCGTCAACCCGATGGCCGCATCGTTGTTGCTGTATTCCAGCAGTCCACTCATCCCTCGGTTCCCTTTTATGAACTTCCGTTGCCCCTGCGACTTTACGGCCAAGGTCGTGACACGACCGTTCGGCTGGAACATCGTTTCAACGGACAACTATTTAATATCGGTCCTTTGAATTTCTCAATAGATTCCATTCACTTCGATCCTGATTTATGGATTTTGGATGCCGGCAGGCAGATGCAATACAACGATCGGCTGTTTGCCGGGTTTCATCTCTACCCTTCCCCAGCACGCAATTATGTCATCTTACAATATCTTGAAAATGCCCCCCTTTTGAACTGCCGCATTTTTGACTTAAGTGGCAAACTTTTGTTGCATTTAGAGCCTTCTACCTTATCAAGCCAATCAACCTTTTATTTATCGATTGACACATGGCCAAGTGGTATTTACATCGTTGAGTGCAATTCTGAACAGGCACGATATCTGGCCAGGTTTTTGAAGCAGTAGCAGAACGAAAAGCCACACCACCGACAGCATTAATTTCGCCTCCTTCCATGAACGTGCTGCTTACGGGAATGTCCCACAGAATTTTACGCTTCGGAAACAAGAGAATCATCGGAAAACATCGTAAGCAGCGCATGGTTATTAATTCCTTTCGATGGTTTTATTTTTTCTTACTACTTCCCATGTCTCTTGGCGCGCAGGAAGTTCGTCTGGTAACGGTCGATGAACTACACCAGTTGCTTTCAAACCCAAAGAAGCCTGTCTTGGTCAACTTCTGGGCTACCTGGTGCCGGCCGTGTATAGAAGAAATCCCCTATTTGCTGGAAGCACACCGGCGCCATCCCGAAGCTTTTGATCTCTTGTTTGTTTCGGTTGACTTTCGTTCACAGCAACAAGCCGTTCGCAACACGGTTAAGCGATTGAACATGCAGGGAACGTTGTTGCACCTTATTGCCGAAGGCGATTGGATAAACCAAATAGACCCCAATTGGAGCGGCGCCATTCCGTTTACTTTGCTGCGGCATAATCAAAAGGTAGCCTATTTTTACGACGCCTTTGATTCTGTAAATGACGTTTTAAACTTCGTTCGGTCAAATCTTTAAAATCCATAAACATGCGTACGTTTTGTTTTGTTGTTACCTTAATCACTCCGGTCATCATGGAAGCACAAACCTCTTCAGGATACAAGATTGGCGATAAGGTGGCTGACTTTCGCCTAAAAAATGTAGATGGCTCAATGGTTAGCCTATATGAACAGAAGGAGGCCAAAGGGGCCATTGTCATTTTCACCTGCAACCATTGTCCTTATGCTAAAGCTTATGAACAACGCATCATAGAGTTAGACAAGACATATCGCCCAAAAGGCTTCCCGGTTTTAGCCATCAACCCCAACGACCCTAAGCGCGTTCCTGACGATTCATTTGAAAACATGGTAAAACGGGCCAAGGAAAAGAAATACACCTTCCCTTATCTTTTTGACGAGACACAGCAAGTAGCACGTACCTTTGGAGCCACGCGCACGCCTCAGGTATTCTTGCTGCGCAAGTCAGGCGAGGATTGGGTGGTCAGTTACATCGGTGCCATTGACGATAACACCGAAGATGCCGGAGCAGTTAAAAATCCCTATGTAATCAATGCGCTGGAAGCCTTGTTAAAAGGTCAGGAACCGCCGGTGCGGGAAACCAAGGCAGTGGGCTGTACCATCAAGTGGAAAGTTTAGCTGTGGGCCGCACGCACGCTAACGAGTTCATCGTCTCTAAGCAAGCCTTTTTGCAATTGCAGCAACAGTTCAGGTGAAGTTTCTATAGCCTAATACACTTCACGCTACCGTGGCTGTTACTCGGGCGTGGCTGAACTGGCGTCAAAGCCATGGTCGTCTTTTATGCTTGTTTATTCCTGATCAGCAACAAGTGCTGCCCGCAAGCTGCTTAGGTCTTCCACGCGATCCTCGTCATGCACCAATTGAGCGCCTAAAATCATTTGATCCATAAGGGCCACGACAATTTGGCCGGTAGTGGCGGGCATGAAATGCTTCGGCAGAGGCTTAACGTTCACCTTGCGCAAAATGGCTTCAAGAGCTTCTTTTTGAAACACCGTTCCGCGATATGCCGGATTGAGGTAAAAAAGTATGGAAGTCCTCAGCCGGACTGGCGGATCGGTAGGGCTGATCAAGCCTTTATGATAAGAAATCACCAGATGTTGCGGCAGCAGCACCCCGTGCAGCGGCAACTGAAGGGTTCGGGCCAAGATGAGGTAAATGATGCCCATCAAAACAGGTGTTGCGCGGCGGCTTTCGAGGGCCTCCTTTAGATACGTAAACCGCTCATGCTCTGCATCCAGCGGTACAGAGCGAAAACTAAAAATGTCATATAACACATGATTAAATATGCTTATTTGTTCTAAGGGCGGCATCTGATAGCTGAACTCCATGCCGATCTGGTCGGCTAATTCCAACAAAATGCTTCGTAATCTACGTTCATTCTGATTCATGAAGCGGTAGCGCGACAAGATCAGGGCTGCCTCGAGCAGGTCATCGCTACCGGCCGCATACCAACGCTGCAGTTCTTGACCGATGCGATTCCGGTGCAAGATGTGAATCACCGATTCAATACGGCGCGCCGAATAATCGGCTGTGGCATTCTCCCATGCCTTTTCCAAGGCAGGAATGATGGCTGGCCCATAACTGATCAGGCGCTGCTCTACTTGCCGATACACCTCCTCATCGGGATCGTCCAACAACTGCAGCAAAGCATTTAACTCTGTAGCGTTACGTTGGCTCATGCCTTTCTTCAAAGAGATTACTCCTTAGAGGTTTGTTTCGACTTTTTGGAGGAGCGGCGGGGGCTTTCGCGTGCCCTTTGCAACAGGTGTATGCATTCTTCCAGCGTCAGCTCGTGCGGACTGCGCTCTTTGGGTACCCGCGCATTCACATTGCCCTGCCGGATGTAAGGGCCATATCTGCCATTGAGGACGACAATCCCCTGCTCGGAAAATTCCTTGATGATGTTGTTGTTTTTTTCTTCGATCAATGCTATTGCTTCCTCGAGCGTAAGGGTAAGAGGATCTTGCTCTTTGCGCAAAGCGTAGAAGCGCTGGTTGTGCAGCACATAAGGTCCGAAGCGCCCTTCGTTGATGATCACTTCGTGATTTTGAAAAGTTCCTAACGTGCGAGGCAACTGAAACAAAGCCAATGCTTCCTCCAGCGTGATGGTTTCCAGAGCCTGGCCGGCACGCAATCGCGCATAGCGGGGCTTTTCCGGATCGTCGCTATGACCGATTTGCACCATGGGGCCGTAACGACCCATTCGCACCAACACTGGCCGGCCCGAAACGGGATCGATTCCCAGCTGCCGCTCTCCGGTTTTACGCGCAGCGTGTTGCAACGTCTTTTCTACCTCGCGGTGAAAAGGCTTGTAAAACTCATCAACAAGTTTTACCCATTTCTTTTCTCCCAAAGCAACTTCATCCAACTCTTTTTCGATCTGTGCGGTAAATCCATAATCCATTACTTCACGAAAATGTTCCATAAGAAAATCTACTGTTAAATAGCCGCTGTTGGTTGGCACCAGTCGGTTTCTTTCCGCCCCAATGAGCTCGGTTTTTGTCTCTTTTCGTACTACATCCTGGCTTAAGGTGTAGACGCTGTAGCTTCGCGGTGTGCCTTCCCGGCTGCGCTTTTCTACATAGCCCCGCTTCAGAATGGTGCTGATGGTAGGCGCATACGTAGATGGGCGGCCAATGCCCAATTCCTCCAGCTTTTTTACCAACGATGCTTCGGTGTAACGAGGTGCCGGCCGCGTAAACCGTTCGGTAGCCACCAACTCGTGCAAGCTGAGCTCTTGACCTACTTTAAGCGGCGGCAACATCACTTCTTCTTCTTCCCCGGCCTCCTCATCAGAAGATTCGCGATATACTTTGAGAAATCCATCAAACAGCAACACTTCCCCCACAGCTACCAAGTGGTGTTCCGCAACCGTAGATATGGAGATGGTGGCCGTAGTACGCTCCAGTTGTGCTTCGCTCATCTGTGAAGCTATGGTACGTTTCCAAATAAGCTGATACAGCTTTTGTTCGTCAGCATTGCCTTCGACGCTGCGGTGTTCAATGTAAGTAGGTCTGATGGCTTCATGCGCTTCCTGCGCATTGATGATTTTCGAGTGATACTGGCGGGGCTGGGCATAGGCTTCACCGAATTGTCGGATGATTTCTTCCTTAATGGCAGAGATGGCCAGTTCCGACAGTGAGGTAGAATCCGTACGCATGTACGTGATCTTTCCGCTTTCGTACAGCTGTTGCGCAACCATCATGGTCCGCGCCACTGAAAACCCCAACTTACGGCTGGCTTCCTGCTGTAAGGTCGATGTGGTAAACGGAGCCGATGGAGTCTTGCGCGCCGGCTTTACCTGAATATCTTCAACAATATAATGTGCACCCCGGCACTGCTCCAAGAGCTCCAGAGCTTGCTGCTCGTCACGAAAAACGTCCGGCATCTCGGCACGGAATGTGATGGCCTTTCCGCTGGCTTCGGGAGCCGTGAACACGGCATGAAGTCTAAAAAATGACTCCGGCACAAAGGCCATAATTTCTCGCTCCCGCTCGACGATCAAACGTACGGCTACCGACTGCACCCGGCCGGCCGACAGACTTTTGTGCCCCGGTATTTTTCGCCACAAGATGGGAGACAGTTCGTAGCCGACCAGCCGATCGATGATGCGGCGTGCCTGCTGGGCATTGACAAGGTTCATGTCTATAGCCCTTGGATGTTTAATGGCCTCCAGCACGGCCGGTTTCGTGATTTCGTGAAACACGATACGACGCGTCTTTTTCGGCTCTAGTTGCAACACATCGGACAAATGCCAGCTGATGGCTTCCCCTTCGCGATCTTCGTCGGTTGCCAGCCAAACGGTGGTAGCCTTACGGACTAACTTCTTTAATTCTTGAACGATTTTTTCCTTTCCTTCGGTGATGACGTATGTAGGCTGATAATTTTTTCGGACATCTACTCCAAAATCGTTTTCGGGCAAATCGCGGATATGGCCCATCGACGATTTGACCGTAAAAGATTGATCCAGGAACTTTTCTAACGTGCGTGCCTTGGCCGGGCTTTCGACAATCATGAGATTTGTTTCCTCGGCAGGCGTCTTGGTTTTTTTAACAGCCATATGTTGGTGCTCTTGTTCCTGAATGCCTGCAAAGAAACCTCATGCTCGATAATTTGTCAAACCACAACAACCCGCTTGATTAATTTGGGCTGTAGTTCTAACGAAAATTTCATTTCAACAAGTGCAGATGTGCATTTCCCTAACTTTCTATAAACAGCATTTCTTACATGAGGACAATTGAAGAAGTATTTCGATACAAACAACACGATTCATATGAAACGCTGGAAGCCTGGCAGCGTGCTTTGCTGATCTATGCATGGGAGGCGCTCTCAACAGCTTATGCCCCCTACAGCCGTTTTCGCGTTGGCGCCGCCGTGCAGTTAGACCATGGCCAGATTGTTACGGGCAGCAATCAGGAAAACGCATCGTCGCCGGCAGGTCTATGTGCCGAACGAACGGCTTTAGCCGTGGCCGTCATGACTTATCCCAACCGAATCATCAAGGCAATTGCCATTCGAGCCAGCGCTGAAAACGAGCTGCTGGCACAACCCGTGGCACCCTGTGGCATCTGCCGCCAAGCCCTTTTAGAACAAGAGCAGCGACAAAACCATGCCATACAATTGTTGTTGCAAGGTGCCGCTGGCCCGATTGCAGAAATTTCCTCTGTTAAAGATATGCTGCCGCTGTATTTCTGGAGGAACACCGGTGGAAGGAAATATTAAATAAGTTTTTATGATTACCGGAACAAAAGCTGGTTGTTGGCAAAATCAATCACGATGTTCATGCGGTTAAGCACATCTACCCCAACCAAAACCGGCTGCTTTTGATTTTCATTTATAGACACCGGAACTTGACTCAAGCTTCGTTCCCCTACTTTGACCACGGTAACCTTCCCCTGACTTTCAGCCGGCGACCAACCCAACAAGGCACTTCCTTCTTGATTTACGCTCACTCCTAAAACCAACGCAGACAACGGATAGAGCTGCTTCACTCCATTGATGATCATTTCAGCCTGTAAGCCTTCTGTGTGAGCGGTTAACGGCATCGATGCCGGGGGCACCGGCTTATACCGTTCTTTTATGGCACTCATGGTTTGCTTGATTGCCTCGTTGCCCGGATTAAGCGCCAGCGCCTGCTGGTAATAGTAGGTAGCTGTTCCGTAATGGTTACGAATGAGATTGATGTTGCCTAAATACTCATAGGCCTCTACCAATTCGCGACTGAAGCGGGTGGCATCGGAACTGGCTTTTTCCAAGACCATCAGGTAGTAGGGCACGGCCAATCCGCGCACCGAGTCGAGATGGGTATGATCCAGCCCTTGCTGGCTACGACCTCGCCACAGGTAGCCCACTGCCCAGTTTGGATTCAGGCGAATCACCGTAGCAAATGCCGAATCAGCAGCAGCATAATTGGCCGCCTGGTAGTGCGAGCGACCCAGATTGAAGTAATCGACGATTTGCGCTTTACGCGGTGCAACCGCGATTTTCATGGCATAAAAACGCGCTGCTTCAGGAAAATTTTTTCGGTCGTATTCCCATTTGGCCAGATCGCCGTACAGATCAGCTTTGCTGCTGTCCATAGCGACGGCCGCAAAAGCTGCTTTTTTGGCTTCCTCAGCCCGCCCCAAGGCCAAGTTCAGGCGGGTCTGGTATTCGTAGTCGGCCGCTATGATTTTGTTTGGATCGATCCGGCGAAAGTATTCTTCCAAATGGCGAAGCCCTTCTTCATATTTTCCCGTTTCATAAGCAGTATAAGCCATCAGACGGAAATAAATCGGCTTGTCAATCTTGCCCCACAACGAAGCCAAAATATCTGCAACTTCATTATATTTTTTTGTTAGAAACAAGAATTGCGCATAGCGGAAACGGGTTTCGTCGCTCTCATCAGCGAGCTTGAGGTACTGATGATAATCCTGGACAGCCTTTTCGGTTTGTCCGATCATATAAAACAATTCCGCCCGCTCTCGGTAGGCGGGTGGGTAATGGGGATCGGCGGCTATGGCCTTATCGAAGTTGGTCTTGGATAATTCGCCGCGTTGGGCATCGCGCCAGATGCGTCCCATGCGTGTATAGGCTTTGGCAAGAGAGGGATTAAGTTCGGTAGCGCGCTCATAAGCCGATACGGCGTCGCCCGTACGGCTGACACCCATGCCCTCATAGGCAAGGCCCAACAACCAGTATGCTTCAGCATTTCTGTTGTTGAGTTCGATGACGCGGTTGAGCAGGCTGACGGCACGGGCGTAATCAGGATGTTCGGCCCGAATGCAGGCTTCAGCTACAGCCAGGTAGTAGTTCTGATCCTTGGCACTGGTGAGGCTTCGGGCTTTTTCAAAATATTCGTTGGCTTTAGCAGGCTGATTCTTTTCCAAATACGCCCGGCCCAGGCCAATGTAGTTATAATAATTTTTTGCATCTAATGAAAGGCCGTGAGTGAAAACTGCGATAGCCGAATCTGGTTTACCCAGGTAACATAAGGTGAGGCCGAGGTAGTAAGAGGCCATGGGGTCGGATGGTTGTGCCTGCACTTGTTGCCTAAAAAGACGGTAAGCTGAATGGAAATTTTCGTATTCCAAGGCCTTGATCCCTTGTTGATATGGTTGAGCAAACAACCCTGGGGTGATCAGCATGATGGCGAGCACCTGATGCCAATGGGCCAAGCGATTCTTGCGCATAAAGCGAATCAAAATTCTTTTTTAACCTCTATTACGCGAACCGGCTGCTTGACAGCCAGTAAGCCGAATCGGTGAACGGCCAACTGCCCGTCCTGCGCCATAAGAAAAGTTCCAAAACCCATGCCGACGCTTACGCCTTTTTCCCGAATAATGAGATAGATTTCTCTCAGAAAAGGATAACAACGGCTCAATAAATGAGGCCGAGCCGGAAGACATATGCGCCCGCTGGTATCCTGAACAGCCAATACCCTCACTCGTTGCAAGATAGCCTCTGAAATGGTATCGCCCCGTTTGCTGATCCAGCTTGAACTGATGACCCCAACTGCCTCGACATTCTGTTCAATGTAGCTGACCACAGCTTCCTCGTCGGCAACAGCAAAAACTCGAGGGCTTAGCGTGCGTCCTTGGGGCAACAACTGTTGCAACGATCGATATAGGGCTGACCTCATGCCCGGAACAATGATAGGTCCGGTTTGTCCGCCGGGGGCTTTTCCTTCCAGCAACTGATACAGTTGTTCTACGGTATAAACAGTGTCGGTTCGCTTGCGGTTGACGATGAAGGCGATGCCATCGCCGGCAAATAAGAGTTGGCGCACCACTTCTCCTTTCTCGCGCACGGGCAGTGTTTCGGCATCGGTGAGTTGTCGGCTGAGCAAGGCCAGCTGCGCAGAATCTGCCAACAACAGGCGGGAAACCTGCTCTTCGTCGGCATAGATGGCGGTAATGTCGGCCTCAGGATATCGAGCTTCATAGATCTGTATGAGATCGTCCATCAAAGGACGCAAGGTGGCATCGCAGGCAACCGTAAGTTTGCCGGCTATCAGCGAGGGCTCTTGTTTTTTCTTTCCAGAAGTACAAGATGCCCAAACGACGAGCACAAAAAGCCAAAGCGCGCCTGCTTGCATGAGTCAATGAGGTTTACGAAAAAGGGTAATGTAAGCCCGAAAAAGGGCATAGGCCCAAAAGGCAAGTCCCAATACGACACGCAAGGAACCGGAAAATTCTGGAAACCAATGAGTCAGCAACAATATAGTTCCTACGCTTACATAGGCCAACACCATGATAAAATGAAATAACCTCTGGCTGGCCCTCACGCACCCAGTTTATTCAGCACCCAGTTTAAATGTAATGGGCAACTTAAAATAAACCTTCACCGGCTGACCGTTCTGTCGCCCCGGCTTCCACGGAGGCATGGACTTGACGACACGAATAGCTTCCTCTGTCGTTCCCCCTCCGATTTCCCGCAAAGGCACGATATCGGAAATGTTGCCGTTTTCATCCACGACAAACTGAAGTACGACGCGCCCCTCAATGCCGTTCTCGCGTGCGGCCGGCGGGTATCTGATGTTTTTCTGCAAATACTTCATCAACTCAGCCTGCCCACCGGGAAATTCAGGCATCTGCTCCACATAAGTAAAAATCTGAGGCTTCACCTCTTCTTCTACGACGGTGGCCTGCTGCACGGCACTGAAATCATACTCGACGTTATCGCTGGCCGGGCCTGTCTCCACGGTTTTGAGTTCTTCAATTGGCGGAGGCACATCTTCTTCCCGCACTTCTTCATCGGGCTTGATGATGGGCGGAGTAAATTTCACCGTTTTGGGAGGAGGAGGCAGATCAGGCGGTGGCGGCGGTGGTGTGTTCTTATCAATGGGTGGTGGTTCAGACAGCTCTGTGATTTTTATCTTTTTTTCCACAACTGGAGGGGCCGGCTTTTTGAAAAGCTTCAGGATGTAAGGCATGGAAAAGCCCAACATGAAGACAGCTGTTCCTACAATAAGTCCTATGGTAAGGTGACGCAGGTAACGCTTGCGCAAGTAATAAGCCCCATAGCTCTTATTGCGGCCTTCAAAAACCAGGTCATCAAGTTCTGCCTTCAGGATTTCTTCCGGTCGCATGGCTTTACAAAATAATTAACGATTTAGGGATTGAGAAAATTACCCTCATTCGGGGAGCATGGCCAATTCTTCAGGGGTGGGATCTACTATGGCATACGACTTAATATCGTTGATTTTCATTTCATCCAACATATCAACTAGATTTTGATAGCGTGACTTATCGGTGGGCTTGATTCCTATGTAAACGCCATTGGGTTTCCAACCGTTAGCCTGCTGGAGAGCCAGTACCTCACGATTACGCTGCTGAATAACCTTGCGAATATTGGTAAAGTTGGTAACCTCCACTTTAGGGTTTTCAATACCGAAGTAGTAATAAACGCGATCGTTACCTCCCAACAGAATAGTCATTGATTCTGACTCACGGATCTTAGACATCTGGGCAGTATCCTTCACGTCTTTTTCGGGCATTACGACCTGCATAGCTTTCGGCTTACTCATAGTGGTGGTCAGGATAAAAAAGGTTACCAAAAGGAAGGCCAGGTCCACCATCGGCGTCATATCCACGCGGGTAGAGAGCTTCTTAGCTCGAACGCCACCTCGTTTTTTGCCGTGGTGCGCCCCTTCACTTCCGGTCAACATTTCAGCCATGGCATCAATCTATTTAAGGGCATCTGGCGGAGGAGGCATTTCATCCGCTGTAATCAAACCAAATTTATTGACTTTGCTGAGGGCAAGCGTTTCAAAAACATTGCGTACGGCCGGATAGGTGGCGTTCAAATCGCCTTTGATCAGGATTACAGGGTTGTTTCCTGCCCTCCGACCATTTTCCAACCAGTAATACAGTTCATTAGCCAAGCTCTTAGTGGTGTCGGCAGGAATGCCGGGCTGTTCGACTTTTCTACGGTCTTCTGGCGGCAAGGCAAGAAAACTTTTCAGCTGGTTCATGGGCATGCCAATACTGCTGCCCACGACAAAAGCATTAATCTCATCCAAGGTGAAATTGATGCCATAGGTTTCCCCCATGCGCTGGATCAGTTCCCGGCGATAGTTCTGATTGTCCAAGTCAAAAAAGATGCGGCCGTCGGGAGCAATGGTGATGGTAAGGTTTCCTTTTTCCTGCGGTTGGGTCATCGAGGTTGAAGAAGGCATTTGGACCTGAACGGGCTCGTCAGGTCGAAACTGTGTGGTAAGGATGAAGAAAGTCACCAGCAGGAAGGCCACATCCACCATAGGGGTCATGTCTATGGCGGTGCTGGCCCGAGGCATTTTGAGTTTGGTCATCGCTGCCTGCTAGTTGTGCTGCGCACTGAAGGTGTTGGTAATGCTGTACCCTGCTTCGTCAATTAAGTAAGTAAGCGTATCGATGCGCGTACTGAAATAGCTATAGGCGATGATGGCCAATGCTGAAGTGGTAATGCCCGTAGCTGTGTTTACCAGGGCTTCGGAAATACCGATAGACAAGGCAACAGAATCAGCAGCACCCGACTGGCCCATGGCCGAGAATGCCCGTATCATGCCGAAAACCGTGCCAATAAGTCCGGTGAGGGTACCTAAAGGAGCAATGGTAGCTATGAACGGCAGGTTGCGTTGCAACATGGGCAATTCTAGGGCCGTGGCTTCTTCAATTTCTTTTTGAATAGCCAGAACCTTTTGTTCATGCGTTAGCTGCGTGTTGACCACCATCTCCCGGTATTTCTTCAAGCCGCTCTTGATGACGTTAGCAACAGAGCCGCGCTGTTTGTCGCATTCGCGTTCGGCAGCATCTAAATCATTGGATGCAAGGTGGTACTGCACACGCCGTACGAAGTTGGCGGCATTGCCTGTGCCGCGGGCGCGTGTGATGGTCAACAAACGCTCAATGGTAAACACAATCACCATAAGCAGTTGCGTCAGAATAATGGGCACCATAAATCCTCCTTTATACATGACACCGGCAATGTTGCCAACCTTAGGTTTCTCGCGATGTTCATCAACGAAATTGTCCGGATCGCCCAGATAAAATTCCCAGATGATGTATGACACCGCGTAGCAAACGACGATAACCAGTATCGGGAATATGTTTGCAAAAGTGCTTCGCTTACTCATTTTAAAAAAGTTTGATGATTAACGGGCTGGCAAATTTAGGATTAACTTTTACACATGCAAATGAACCATTAGGGCAGTACAAGACTGTTAACACTTTCTTTTCACAGCATTGATCAAGCTGTTTCGTTGTTTTTCCGTGCCACACTATGTTTGCGGCTATACACGAAGTAAATCAGCAGGCCTGCTGCCGTCCACAACAAGAACCCATTCCACGTACGCTGATCAAGCCCGAGCATCATGGCGCCACAGACCAGCACGCCCATCAAGGGAACAAAGGGTACCCATGGAGTTCGGAAGGCACGCGGTAAGTTCGGTTGGGTAATCCGCAAGACCCATACACCGGCACTCACCATCACAAAAGCAGCTAAGGTGCCAATGCTGGTCAGATCCCCTGCCAGCGAACCCGGCATAAAGCCCGCAAACAGTGCAGTAAAAATGAAAAAGATGATGTTTGACTTGTAAGGCGTACGATAGCGTGGGTGGATATGGGAAAAAATCGGAGGCACCAGCCCGTCGCGCGACATGGAGAAAAACACCCGCGACTGTCCTAATAGCATGACCAGAATGACGGAAGAAAAACCCGCCAAAATGGCTACCGAAATGAAATCGGCCAGCCAGCTAAATCCGGTCATGTACTTTTGGATGGCATAAGCTACCGAAGCTTCTTTTCCTGTGGTGCGAAAATCTTCTAACGTAGCAATGCCGGTCAACACATATGAAAACAAAACATATAAAACCGTGCAGATGGCCAAAGAAACCAGGATGCCTATGGGCATGTCGCGTCGAGGATTACGGGCTTCCTGTGCGGCGGTAGATACAGCATCAAAGCCGATGAAGGCAAAAAACACCGTGCCGGCCCCGGCCAAAATACCCAAAAGGCCTCCAAAGGTATGCGTATATCCGTCCAGGTCAGTATAGGTGCCGGCAGGCGGTACAAAAGGCGTGTGGTTTTCGGGGCGCATAAACTTCCAGCCGAGCAAAATGAAGGCCACCACAATGCTCACCTTGATGATGACAATCAGACTGTTGACAAAAGCCGATTGGCGCGTGCCTCTGATCAGCAAAACAGTGAGTAATAACAAAATGCCGATTGCCGGCAGATTAACAATGCCGGTAGCTACGACATTGCCGGAGGCATCATACAACCGCTCGAAGGGGGAATGACACCAGGCATAGGGGACCTGAACCCCGAAAAAACTTTGAAGCGTCTTGTTCAGATATTCGCTCCAAGCAATAGACACCGTTGCTGCACCCAGGCCATATTCCAACACCAACTCCCAGCCGATGATCCAGGCAATAAACTCACCCAGGGTTGCGTAGGAATAGGTATATGCGCTTCCGGCCACCGGAATAGACGATGCAAATTCAGCATAGCATAATCCGGCAAAGGCGCATCCTATTCCGGCAAGGATATAGGAGTAAACCACAGCAGGGCCTGCATGTTCGGCGGCTGCGGCTGCCGTGCGCACAAACAAGCCGGCACCAATAATGGCACCAATGCCCAACATGACCAGGTCAACAGGTCCAAGAGAACGCTTAAATTGATTTCCACCTTCGGTCTGCTCCAAAAGTTTGTCTATGGGCTTGCGGATGAACAATGACTTAAGCATAGAGATCCTTTTAGCACGCGCTCAAAATAGAAATCTTGGCCGTTATGTAAATGAGAAATCCGTCGACAACAATTAACGCACCAATATAGGCGCAGAGAACGAATGTCCGGGCCATAGCCCAGTGGCTCTTACATAATAGACCCCAGGTGCGAAGCCGGTCAGGTCGTAACTCAATAAATGTTTGCCGGCATCTAAAAGAACTTCATGTTGGAACAACTGTTGACCTAAGCTGTTGCACAATTCCATTTGTACCAACGTTGGTTGCGCGCAGGGTATCTCCACGGAAAATGGGCCGAGAGTGGGGTTCGGGCTAACCTTCAATTGGCTTTTACTGTAACGCTCCAGGTGCACCACGTGGCTGTATTGTTGGCTGCCATCGGCATCTCGAATGTTCAAGCGATAATAAGCATGTCCGGCAGGTGGATCCGTGTCTGTGTAAGTGTACGACTTCATCGACGTGCTTGTACCTGCCGCAGCAACTAAATCGATAGCTTCAAACGAGTGGCCATCCGTAGAGCGTTCTACGACAAATTCAGCAACGTGGTATTCACTCAGGGTGACCCAATAAAGCTGATTAGCCCATGGCAAAACTTCGCCTCTGAAACTGATCAATTCCACCGGCAACACGCATGGATTTATGGTTGCGCCGTTGCTGAGTTGAAATTGAAATACGTAATTCATGTTGCCCGACCATACATCGATAAGCAAGACGTAGTATTGACCGGCTTTTACATTGACCGTATCTACAAAAGCATTACCCGTCGGGGGTTCTGATACATCGGTTTCTGCTGCTTGCAACCCTGTGGAGTAAGGCGGCTGCCCGTAACTGTTTGTAGCGTATTGGGTAGCGATGGAACAGCGAATGGGTGGCGACGACATCGGGCAATGCAATCCGCTGAGCGGCCCCCAAAGGGCGAAATCAATATCCTGAGGTGAGCCATTGGAACTATGAATGTTAAAGCCCAGTGTCCCGTTCGACCCCATTTGCCAAAACAGCCAGTTGGTGGAATGTTCTCCGAAAATCATACAACCGAACGTAGCCGGAGAGTATTCCTGAATTCCAAAGTCGCCCGCCTTACAACTGCCGGTGTATGGTGTGGTGGTGCAAAGCTGGATAGCTCCCGCACAATCGGTAGGTGAACGGGCAATGACGCAAATGTTGAAGTTGTAGGTAGCGGTACCCCCACCGCCATTGAAATCAAAAACACGGATGTAATAAGTCTGCCCTACGGTGAGGCCCGTTGCCACCAACGTTTCCACTCCCCCACCACCGGTGTTGTTCACGCATTGCAACAGGTTCAGAGCTGAACAATTTCCACTGAACAGTTGCACCACAGCATCCATAGGAAAAACCGACTGCACACGGATGGTATCAATCGTAGCAGCGGCAGTGAAACGGTACCACACATCATCATTGCCGTTGGGAATGCCGCTACATGCCGGCACTGTTGCCGTTGGATTTGTTGGATGGTTGATAAAGCCAGGAGTATACTGACATGTTGCTCCGGAAACCAAAGGAGTGGCATTAAGACAATCGTCGTTTAACGGAGCGGAAACACAGGGGGTGCACCGCAACAGCATCTGCCAACCCCGGGCATTGCTGCTCTGATCGGCCTTGAAGCGAAACGTCAGTGAAGGACCCAGGGTGGTAAAGTTCGTTGTGTTAGCGCCTGCACTCATTTTCCGGATTAAAGGCGCCGACGTGCTTGCTCCATCATAAATGTACAGGGTATCGCCGCTGCATATCGTCGTATTCAGAAATGGCAATATCAATGAATCTCTGATGCAACTTCCATTGCTGGTGTTAAAGGTTACGGTGACGTCGGTTACATCCTGATAGTTACGCGAGCTGACGGCCCCACAACCCAATCCCCCGGGCCCAGTAGTGTCCACCTGGTTGTCGTAGAAATAAACTACCGAGGGGCAGTTGATGGTGACTGTGGCCGGCTTAAGCCAAAAGGTGGATTGAGCCCAACTACAGCTCATTGTCGATACACACCACAAGCCCCTCCACATCCACAGAAACGGTACTTTGATGCCACAGCACCTCATGAAAAAATCGGTATCCTAATTTAAGAAAAGAACAATCCTTAAAAAAGCGGATTTAAGTATGGTATGGCTGAAGTTTATCACATGGCCATCAGCGCAGCACATCCGTCAACAAACTTGGAACGACGCCCAAAAACACGGTCAGGAACATCAGTGCAACAACCATGACTTTTCTGGCCACAGAAACCCGGGCCCCCGCCCAGGAACCCCCATCAGAAAAAACCGCCAGTACCGGCCTTAAATAGTAATAGACACTGGCAATCGAGCCAACTACGGACAAGACGACCAACAACACCTGTCCTTCAGAAAGAGCAGTAGAAAAAATATAAAATTTTCCCATGAATCCGGCTGTCACCGGTATGCCGGCCAGCGACAACATAGCTATAGTCCATGCCCCAGCCATGAGCGGATGATGTTTGGCCATGCCGTTGAAGTGCTCGACACGGTCACCGCCGGCGTGTTGTTCAACCAGGTCCAGAAGAACAAAAGCCATGAATGCCGCTAATAGGTAAGCAACAGAGTAAAACAATACAGCATCAGCCGTCATCTCATTTACAACAACCAGTGCCAAGAGTAAATAGCCGGCATGGGCAATGCTGGAAAAGGCTAACATGCGCTTTTGGCTTTTTTGCCATAAAGCCATGAGGTTGCCTGCAACTACCGTCAATGCAACTACCGGAGCCAGCATCCATTCCAGTTGTTCGCTCAACGGAAACAGGCCCTTCTCGATGAGCCGCAACAGCGCAGCAAAGGCAGCAATTTTGCCGGCCGTGGCCAAAAAACCCGTAACTATCGTGGGTGCCCCTTGGTAGACATCGGGCGTCCAAAACTGAAAAGGCATTACACTGACCTTGAAGAACATGCCGCTTAACATCAGCACCGTGCCGGTCAAAACCAAAGCTGACGGCTGCTGCATCGTAAGTTTTGGGGCTATGGCGGCAAGTTCGAATGAGCCGCTCGCCCCATAGAGAAAAGCCATGCCCAATAACAGCACGGCTGTGGAGAATGCGCCCATTAAAAAATATTTGAGCGCGGCTTCATTACTCAACGTGTCTTTTTTGCGTAAGCCCGTAAGCACATAACTGGATAGGGCCATAATCTCGATGCCAAGAAAGAGCAAGAGCAGGTTGGTGTAAGAAGTCATAACCACCGCTCCGATGAGTGCAAAGAGAAGTACAGCTTGTACCTCAGCCTTGAAAGGCTGCGCGGCCGTTAGTTCCTGTACTGCAAGGGCAGTTACAGAACAAGCAAGCAATACGACCAGGGAAAACGCCAGGGCTGCGTTATCGAGTACGAGCATGCCGTTGAGCACATGTTCATTGCTGTTCCATCCATAAAGCAGCAGAACAGCCGTAGCAACAAAGCCCAGCCCTGACAGCAGAGGCACGAGGGTGGCCCACCGAAAGCCACTACCTACCATGGCTAGGACTCCAAACAACGTCAAACACAACAACACACTCATGGTTTCACCGCTGTAGGATGATGCATGATGCTTAACAATTGGGAAGTGACTTGCTCTGTCATTTGGAGCCACGGCAGAGGATATATGCCGATGACCAGGATCAATACCAAACACACTGACAAGGCGACGGCCTCAGCAGGCCGCACATCGGTTTTGGGCTCCTGATGGGCTGCGCCGAAAAACACCAAACGGTACCAGCGGAGCATGTAGGCCACACTGAGCACAACTGCCAGGCCGGCAAACACTGCTGCAGTGGTATGGTATTGAAACAGGCCGTTGAGCAACAACACTTCGCCTACAAAACCGTTGGTCAGCGGTAATCCGACGCTCGCCAACAATACGAGAGCAAACATCCAGCTGAAGTGGCGCATGTGGGCCGCCACACCGCCAAGCTGATTCAGCTGACGCGTGCCGTAGCGCCGCTCCAAAAGATCTACGGAAAAAAACAAGGCAAAGACGATGATGCCATGGTTAAACATCTGAAGGGCCGCACCCTGCCAGCCAGAAGAATTTGCGGTAAGGACACCTGCAGCAATCAAACCTACGTGAGCCAGAGAAGAATATGCAACCAGTCGCTTCAAGTCGGTTTGCCTCAGGGCCACCAGAGAGCCATACAACGTACCCGCAATGCACAAAACCATGGCCAGCCAACCCCAGTGTTCCAGCGCTGACGGAATTACGGGCACGGCCAAGCGCATCAAACCATATATGCCCATTTTTAACATGATTCCTGCCAGCAGAATACTACCGCCTAACGGTGCTGCTGTGTAGGTATCGGGCTGCCATGTGTGAAAGGGGAAAATCGGAATTTTTACTGCAAACGCGAAGAACAATGCAGCGAAAAGCAATGCCTGCTGTTCTGCCGTCAACGGAAGGGCATACAAGGTATCAAAAGCAAAACTGTGGGGCTGAGGCGTCTGCAAGTACAGGTAAAGGATGGCGACGAATAAAAACAAACTCCCTGCCAGCGTATAGATAAAAAATTTCATGGTGATGCGGCGGCTTGGATCAGTACCCCAGAACGCCACCAAAAAAAAGATGGGAATAAGAGCCAATTCATAAAATATATAAAAAATTAATGCATCTCGGGCCAAAAACACACCGAACAAAGGGGCCTGGGTAAACAACAACAGCGCATCATAGAGCCTGGGCTTTCTTACCGATGAAGCCGGCACCGCCCACAACGACAGAGGGTACAGCAAAGCCGTCAGCAGCACCAGCAAGTAACTGAGGCCATCGTTGTCCAGGCGAATGCGCACACCAAGCGCGTCCATCCACGCCAACTCAGCCCGCCAGGTCAGGCCCAACACTTCGGCAAGCCCGGGTGCGCCCGCAACGACCAATGCCAAAGCCATCCATGCCGACACCCAGCTTACGCGCCGGCAATACCCCTGCGGTACGACCAGTACCATCAGGGCAGCTATCAGTGGAAGTAGGATGATAAATGACAACATGCCGCCCGCCCTAATCAGGATTTAAACAAGGCATACCACAACAAGGCAATCAGACTGCCCATCATCCACAACAGGTATGCAGCAACACTTCCTGTCTGCAACCCCGTCAACATTTGACCCAAGCGCTGAGCAAAGCGGCCTGTCCCTTCCACAACTGCATCCAGCGTTCGGGGTTCGAAGCGACGCTGGAAATAGTCGCCCAGCCATTCGGCCGGACGCACGATGAGACTGTTGTAAAGCTCATCTACATAAAATTTATAATACGACCAACGGTACCACCGTGGCATTGCAGGTATGGCAACGGATCGTTCTACCGGACGCAAATGATATCGGCGATAGGTGAGGTAGGCTGCCAACACCACCAACGCTACCGATAAACACATGATAAAAATCTCAAATGCATGAGCATGCTCGTGCGGCACCAATCGGGGGTTGACAACAAAAATCGGATGCAGATACCCCGACAAGGCATGCACGTTCCCGAACAAGGCAGGCAACCCTAAAAAACCACCTATGGCAGAAAGGGCAGCCAGCACCAATAAGGGCCATCGCATTATCGCCGAGGCTTCATGAATTTTTTCGCGCTGGTGAGGCGCAGTGCGGCAGGAGCCATAAAAAACCAAAAACAATAGCCGAAACATGTACACCGACGTAAGCAGAGCCGTCACTGCCAGCAACAGAAACGCCACCACACTACGGTCGGAAACGGCAAGCAGAATTTCATCTTTAGAAAAAAAACCGGCCAACGGAGGCGCTCCACTGATGGCCAATGTGCCCACGACCATGGTGCCAAAAGTCACAGGCAACAGCGCGCGCAATCCCCCCATATTTCTCATATTCTGCTCGTGATGCAAGGCATGGATTACGCTGCCGGCGCCCAGAAAGAGCAAAGCCTTGAAGAAAGCATGGGTGACGAGGTGAAACATGCTGGTCACAAAAGCAAGGCTGCCTGCAGCGGCGAACATATATCCCAACTGGCTGACCGTACTGTAAGCCAAAACCTTTTTAATATCATCTTGCGTTAAGGCAATCAGGGCAGCCCACAGGGCCGTGGCCGTTCCTATCCATAAGATCACTGTCAACGTCGTGGGTGCCAATGCATAGAGCACGTGCGCGCGCACGACCAGATAAACCCCTGCAGTTACCATCGTCGCGGCATGAATCAACGCACTGACTGGCGTAGGGCCCGCCATGGCATCAGGGAGCCAGGTATATAGCGGTATCTGCGCGCTCTTGCCTATGGCGCCGACGAACAGCAACATCGTTATGGCTACAAGCGTGGGATCGTCAGCAACGAAAGCACTGGCCTTCTGAAATACCACGTCATATTGCGTACTGCCAAACGTGCGAAACATCAAAAACAGAGCCAGCAAAAAGCCCAGGTCACCAATGCGATTCATGATAAAAGCCTTATTGGCTGCCGCCGTGTATTCATGGTTCTTCCACCAAAAACCAATCAGCAGATACGAACATAAACCTACCCCTTCCCACCCGATGAACATCACCAAAAAGCTGTCGGCCAGCACCAACAAAAGCATGAAAAAGACAAAAAGGTTCAAAAAGGCAAAAAACTTCCCAAAACCGACATCATCCCACATGTAGCCAACGCTGTACACGTGAATCAGGAATCCCACCCCCGTAATGACCAATAACATAACGAGCGTCAGCCGGTCGGTTAACAAACCAAATGCTACGTGAAGAGTTCCGGCCTTAATCCAATCAAAGAGCTGAAGCCGCAAGGGCTCATCCGTAGTCAGCGAATGCGCAAACAAGACTAAAGTCAATGCTAAGGCACCCCCCACAGTACTGCAGCCGATCCATGCCACGACCTTACGCCTGAGAAAACCATAACCCAAGCCATTGATCAGAAATCCCAACAACGGCAAAAACAACAAAAGCAAAGGGGCTTGCTGCATACGTGCGCCGCAAATATAGCAGGCTAGTCCCGGAATAGCCTGCCTCCGTGCGAAGGTAGTTGGTGCAACAACCGGCGAAAGCTTGAATGCATCATTAAAAAATCAATTAACCGCTTTGTACAAAATACAGCTAATACCGGCACTTTACACTGATTGAAAAATAAAGCATATGAGAAATAAGTAAATTATTTTCCGAAGACATAGCGCGCGGAAAATCCCAGCGCAAATTCCAACCGTAATTCCGGCACCACGTTTAGCACCGGCTGCAAATCGAGCGCCAGCTGCAACGGCACGTCAAAACGATATTCCAGGCCGGCCATGCCCGAAGGCCCCAGATAAAGCGTGTTGGAATTATTGGCGCCTTTGGGTTGTGAAACAAAGCCTAAAACAGCTCCGCCTCCGAAAAACCAACTCCATGGCTCTACAATGGGAAATACTCTTTGATAAATTCCGGAAAACAACAATCGATCGCGTTGAGCAGTGAACCCATAGCCGACGTCCAACTGAAAGCGGCTTTCAAGGTCCAATCCATGTTGATAAGAAATCAACGTGCCAGAGTAGCTGCCTGCCGTAAGGCGCAAACCCAGCGCATAAGGGTCAACCTGCGCATATGCCATGCCGGTTATAAACAGGAAGCACAAACAAACCAGACGCTTCATCTCACAAATTTTTTTTTGTTTAACGTTTCATGAACACCAATGCAGCCAGTCTGCTTTATCACGAAAGATCTTTGATCTTTATTTCAACTCGTTTTTCCCCATTATGCTCGTTCTCCTGAACCACAAAACAAACATCGAAGGGCTTGCCATCCTGAATACGTGAGAGGTGATGGGCCATGTCGTACCCGATGCCTGAAACCGTAACCGCATCTTTGCGAAGCACTACTTTTAAGTGATTGTCCTTTACAATGCGGCTATAACCTGTGTCACTGACGCCGGTGGTGATGAAAACTGGCCTGAGATTGTCAGGACCATGAGGCGCAAAAAATTTGAGGCGCCGGGAAAAAGTTGACGTCAGATGAGCAAAGTGAATTTCTGCGCTGATGAGCAGTTCCGGGATCAACTGCTCTTCGGTGATGGTAGCGGCCACTACTTCCTCAAACCGACGTTTGAAAGCCTCTAACTTGTCCGGCATAAGTTTTAAGCCTGCAGCAAACGTGTGCCCTCCATATTCCACCAACAGGTCGCGGCAGGCATGAAGCGCTTCGTATAGGTCAAAGCCGGGCACCGAACGGGCCGATCCGCACAGCAGGCCATTGCTTTCAGTAATCACGATGGTGGGACGGAAGAAATGATCCTGAAGGCGCGATGCCACAATTCCGACCACACCTTTGTGCCAATGCGGATCGTACACCACGGTAGTTTTTCGGGCATTTTCAGCAGGATCTTCCAACAGCATGCTTAAAGCCTGCTGGGTAATTTCCGTGTCGTGCTTGCGCCGCTCCTCATTAAATATGTTGAGCTGCACTGCCTGCTCTTCAAGGTTGGGAGCTTCTGCCAACAAAAGATTCACGGCATGGGTGGCATCGCTCATGCGACCGGCGGCATTGATGCGCGGACCCAGAATAAACACCAAATCGTTGAACGTGATTTCCTTGGTCAAGCCGCTGACCTGAATGAGCGCTGCCAGGCCTGGATTGGGCTGCCGGTTGATCTTCCGCAGGCCAAAGTGCGCCAACACGCGGTTTTCCCCCGTAACCGGCACAATGTCAGCAGCAATGCTTACAGCTACCAGATCTAAAAATTCGTTGACGACCTCATAAGGCCTACCCAGTTTTTTTGCCAGCGCACTGATCAACTTAAAACCAATACCACAGCCGCTCAATTCTTTATAAGGGTAAGGACAATCGCGCCGTTTTGGGTCCAGGATCGCGCATGCCGGAGGAAGTGTTGCGTCGGGCAAGTGGTGGTCGCACACGATAAAATCAATCCCTGCCTGCGCCGCTTCGGCAATCAGCTTATGCGATTTTATGCCACAATCCAGCGTGATAATCAGCCGTACTTGGTTACGTTGAGCATATTCTATGGCTTTCCGACTGACGCCGTAGCCTTCTGTATAGCGATTGGGTATATAAAAGGTGCAGCGGAACCCTTGGTCTTTCAGAAAACGGTAAACCATGGCAACGGCGGTGGTGCCGTCCACATCATAGTCGCCCAAAACCATGAGGTTTTGTTGTTGGGCCTTGGCTTCCAGCAATCGCATAATGGCCTTATCCATATCGGCCATGCTGAAAGGGTCATGCAACTGATCTAGAGACGGGTAAAAGAAACGATGGGCATCTTCAGGACTTTGAATACCCCGCTGAACCAGCAGCCGCACGATGATTTCATCCACTTTCTTTTTATGCTGTCGCTGAAGCAGGTCAGTTAGGTGAGCAACTGCTTCGGGATTAGTGTCGATGATTTTCCAGCGGCGACGCATAGGCAGCCACAAACATAAGCGATGACGCCGGCAGTCAGCCAGCCGACTTAGACACAGCCCTTTCCACTAGCAATTGCCTTCGGCGCCAGGCCGACAGCATGATTTCAGACAGCGGACGGCGGGGCTGCCAGCCCAACAGGCGGGTGGCTTTGCTGTGATCTGCATAGACGGCCACCGCATCGCCACTGCGGCGAGGTCCGATGCGGTAAGGCACTTTGAGGCCTGTGGTGTTTTCAAACGCTTCAATCATCTGCAACACCGAATAGCCGGTACCGCTACCTAGATTGACGACCTCTACTGAGGGCCCATCCCCCTGATTTAATACGTATTCCAACGCTTTCACATGTGCTTCAGCTATGTCCATCACATGTACGTAATCACGAATGCAGGTACCGTCGGGGGTGGGGTAATCCTTACCGAACACTACCAGCTCAGGAATGATTCCGGCTGCTGCGGCCGTAAGGGCAGGCACCAGGTTCTGGGGTGGACCTTGATCATATTCTCCCAAAAGTCCGCTTTCGTGCGCACCGGCAGGATTGAAATACCGAAGGATCACAGCCCTTAAAGAAGCTATCGGTACTGCATCTCTGACAATGTGTTCGCCAAAGTATTTAGTACGTCCGTAAACCGATTGTTGCTCGAAGCATGGTGTCTCTTCCGTCACGGGCAACGAGTTTACATTACCATACACAGCACTGGAAGAAGAATAAATGAAGGCCTTGATGTTGTGTTCACGCGCGCACACCAGCACGTTAATTAAGGAGAGCAAGTTGTTTCCATAATACCGCAGCGGGCGCTGCATGCTCTCCGGAACCAGCTTGTGTGCGGCAAAATGAATGATACCGGCTATATTTTTCCGCTCAGCGAAAAAGCGACGCAGTGCTCTTAGGTTGCACAAATTGATGCGAGTGTTTTGAAATGCTTTTCCACTAAGCGTGCAGATATCGGCTTCCACCTGCGTCTGATTGTGCTCCAACACGTCAATGCTCAGCACCTCATATCCTTTTTCAAGTAAAGCCAAAGCGGTATGGCTTCCGATATAGCCGCATCCACCGGTGACGACAATGGTATGCATACTTATTGGCAGACGTTAGGAAGCATCTCGAAAAGCCTGAACCATTTTGCGTAAGCCCTCCTCCAACGAGACCAACGGGCGTTGCAACAGGCTGCGCATCTTTCGGATATCGGGAAGGCGCCGCCGCATATCACCTTCCTTGAGCGGCGCATGATGCACGATGCGGGAGGTGCTGCCCGTAACTTCTAACACTTTGTGTGCCAACTCCAGGATGGTTACCTCACGGTCATGACCGATATTGACAATATCGTTTACGTATCGGTGCTGTTGAAAACAGGTAATTGTTGCATCAACATTATCGTCGATATAAAGAAAGGTACGGCTTTGCAGCCCGTCGCCATGGATGACCAGATCGCGCCCGTGTAACGCGTGGTGCAAAAATCGAGAGACCACGAAATCATCGCTTTGTTCCGGACCGTAGGTGTTGAAATAGCGAAAGATGGTGTACGATAAACCATACTCCCGATGGTAGGATTTCAAAAAAGACTCTCCGACATTTTTCACAATGGCATAAGGCAAACGGGAATTTAAGGGTGTGGTCTCCTCATTCTGAGGTAATTCGACCGGCTCGCCGTATACTTCACTGCTCGAAGCGTAAAACACACGACGGACACCGGTGTTTTTGGCGAGGTTTAAAATATTACGAATTCCCTGTATATCATTGAGCACCATAACGGGATGATGCAGTGTACGTTGTACGCCGACTACTGCTGCATAATGAAAAACATAATCAAACTGAAAGCTTGTCATGATTGCAGAGATATCGTCAAAGTTGTTTACGTCGGCTTTGATGAATTGCCAGTTGGCCTGTGCGCGGGCGGGCAGGCGCCGCAACGAACCCGTGAGCAGATTGTCCACCACAACCACATAGTTATTGGAATCGCCGATGAGGCGTTTGGCCAACGCACTACCGATGAAGCCGGCACCGCCAGTGATCAGGATCCGATTCATGGACGCCCCCCCTCCTTGCGTTTCAGCAACTCCATTAAATACGTTCCATAGCCGCTGGGTTGCAGGGGTTGAGCTAGTCGTTCCAATTGCTCATCGCTGATGAAACCCATACGCCAAGCCACTTCCTCGATGCTACCGATTTTTAAGCCCTGCCTGTTCTCCACTACCTGAACGAATAGAGCGGCTGCCATCATGGAATCAAACGTACCGGTATCCAACCAGGCGGTGCCGCGATCCAGAACGGCAACATGCAGCCTGCCTTGTTCCAAATAGGTGCGGTTGACATCGGTGATTTCTAACTCACCGCGGGCACTGGGTCGTAGGCCTCGCGCAATATCCACAACCGTGGCATCGTAGAAATAAAGTCCAGGAACTGCATAGTTGGAGCGCGGCTGTTTGGGTTTTTCTTCTATGGAAATGGCACGACCCGTAGCATCGAATTCCACTACGCCATATCGTTGAGGATCGTTGACATGATATGCGAAAATGATGGCCCCTTCCGGTTGGGTGTAACGTTGCAGAAACGTGCCCAAGCCTGAGCCATAGAAGATGTTATCACCCAAAGCCAAGGCCACCGGATCCGAACCGATGAAGGCAGCGCCAATAAGGAATGCTTGTGCCAGCCCTTCGGGGCGTGGCTGCACAGCATAGCTGAAACTGCAGCCATAATGGGTGCCGTCGCCCAAAAGTTTGATGAACAAAGGCTGGTCTTGAGGCGTGGTGATGATTAAAATGTCGCGGATGCCGGTCATCATCAACACCGATAGCGGATAGTAAATCATCGGCTTGTCGTACACAGGCATGAGCTGCTTGCTCAGGGCATAGGTAATGGGGTACAATCGGGAGCCGGAGCCCCCCGCCAATACGATGCCTTTCATGCGGTGAAAATACACGGCAGGTGCGACTTACCATGCTTATCAGCGCTCGTCGGCTTTGGCCAGCGTAAAACCGAAGGTGGACCCGACACCCGGTTTGCTGCGTACATTGATGGTTTGTTGGTGCGCCTCGATGATGTGTTTGACGATGGCCAGCCCCAAGCCGGTTCCGCCTTGCTCACGGCTGCGGCTTTTATCGACGCGGTAAAATCGCTCAAACAAACGGGGAATATGTTCCTCTGCAATACCGATGCCGTCATCGGTAACTTCTATCAATACGTTATCCCCCATGTCATAATAGCTGACGATGGTATTACCGTTTTCCCTGCCGTACTTGATGGAATTATCTAATAAGTTGACCAATACCTGCCGGATGCGTTCTTTGTCGGCCACCACATAAAAGGGCCGATCGCATCCTTTCTTCACACTAAACCGAATTTGCTTGGTGTTTGCTTTATATTCGATCTCTTCAAATACATCGCGGGTGAGCGAATAAATGTCAAATGTTTCCAGATCCAGCGTTTCTTCGCCGCTTTCCAGCCGAGCAATCTGTTCTAAATCATTCACCAGTGTCACAAGCCGCTCGATCCCCTGGGCTGTTTTTTCTAAAAAATGGTGGCTAACCTCTTTGTCGTCCATAGCCCCATCCAGCAGGGTGTGCACGTATCCCTGAATGCTGAACAACGGCGTCTTGAATTCATGCGACAAGTTGGATAAAAACTCTTTTCGGTATTGCTCTGCCTTGCGTAGGCTTTCCAGCTCCCGCTGGTTTCGCTCGGCCCATTCACTGACCTCTTGTTGTACTTCATTGATTGGATCGTTGCCCACCGATTGCCCAAGCACCTCCCGAGTGAAGCGATCCACTTTCAAATTATGAATGGTCTTATATATCAGTTTGATTTTTCGGTAAATGAATCGATTCAAGATGTAAGAAAACAAGAAATAGGCGCCCAAACCTACTATGCCCCCTAAAAGCACGGGCTGCCAAAGAGGGCTGCGCACCCATAGGGAAAGCACTTCTTGCACCACGACGGCTAAAACGGCAACGGCCCCCCCCGCATACCAAGCCAGGGCTCTCGGAGAAGGATTTTTCATGCCTGCACTTCAGATTTCAAACTTATATCCGACACCTTTAACAGTTTTTATCAAAGACTCGCCTACTTTTTGTCGGATCTTGCGCACATGCACGTCGATGGTGCGGTCGCCCACAATGACTTCGTCGCCCCAGATGCGTTTAAGAATTTCGGCCCGCGGAAAGACCCTTCCGGGTTTGGACGCCAACATGGCCAACAGGTCGAATTCTTTGCGCGCCAGAAACACTTCCTGATCATTGACGCGCACGATACGTCGCTCGCGGTCAATCGTCACGTGACCGATAGAAATTTGATCCATAACATCACCGGCCGTGCGGCGGCGCAACAAGGCCTTCAATCGGCTTACCAACAGGCGCGGCTTAATGGGCTTGGTGATGTAGTCATCAGCACCGGCATGAAAGCCCGCCAACTCGCTTTGTTCATCATTGCGGGCCGTAAGAAAGACGATGAGCACCTGCCTGAGCTCACGTAAGCTACGCAAGTGCTCGGCGGTAGCCAGCCCATCCAAATTGGGCATCATCACATCCAAAAGCACCAGGTCCGGATGTACTTCTCGCGCCAGGCGAATAGCTTCCAGGCCATCGCGCGCGGCATACACCTCATAGCCTTCCTTGCGCAGACTATACTCGATAAACTCCAGTACATCAACTTCATCATCCACGATCAGGATTTTAGCAGCAGGGCTGTGGGTTGATGCTTGCATATCAAATTTTTTCTTTTTCGTGTTTGAGCACGTGGGCCTCCACGTAAAAGATGATTTCTTCAGCAATGTTTTTATTGAGGTCACCGATGCGCTCCAGTTTGCGCACCGTGCTGTTTACGTTCAGCAGGTCTGCAACCCGATCGGGATGTTGAGGGAAATAGTCGATCACGATCTGGATTGCTTTTCGGTTCCAGGCATCGAGCTGACCGTCGCTTTGAAAAATTTTTCGAGCCTTGGCACTGTCGCCATCACGAAAAGCCATGATGTTGCTTTCAATCATTTGTTCGAGCTGATCTACGGCTGCAAACAGCTCAAGTTTTTCCAACAGGTCTTCAGGCAAGGGTCGCTGCAGCTCCAGCGCATAAGAGGCAATGCCTTTGCTGTGATCGCCCATTCGTTCCAGATGGCTGTTGATTTTAAAAGCGGCAAATACCAACCGCAGATCGATAGCTACGGGATTGAACAATGCCATAATGTTCTCGCAATCCCGGTCGATTTTCAGCTCTGTGGCATTGATACGGCGTTCCTGAAAAAGCACTTCTCGGGCTAAATCTTTGCGCATATGCACCAGAGCCTGCACACTTTTGCGCAGCTGGTGCCGCACCAGATTGCCCATTTCTTCAATTTCACCTTTAAGGCGATTAAGCTCCGAATCTAAGTGTGTCATGGCTGCAAAATTCAGTGGTGGGTAAGGGGTTCATTGTTAGCCAAAGCGACCGGTGATGTAATTCTGTGTTTTTTCATTGCGGGGGTTGGTAAACAAATCTTTCGTTTCGGCATACTCGATGAGCTCCCCCAAATAGAAAAAGGCAGTCCAATCGCTCACACGAGCTGCCTGTTGCATGTTATGGGTCACGATGAGGATGGTGTATTTTTTCTTTAACTCCCAAATGAGCTCTTCGATCTTGGCGTTGCTGATAGGATCCAATGCCGAAGAGGGCTCATCCATCAGAATGACCGATGGCTCCACGGCCAATGCACGGGCTATACACAAGCGCTGTTGTTGTCCTCCCGACAAGGCCAGGGCTGATTTTTTTAAATTATCCTTTACCTCATCCCAAAGTGCGGCTTGCCGCAAGGCACGCTCCACCGTTTCTTCGATATAGCGCTTGTTGGTTACGCCGTTGATGCGTAACCCATATGCCACATTTTCAAAAATGGATTTGGGAAAAGGATTAGGCTTTTGAAAAACCATGCCGACCCGCTTGCGCACATCCTCTACCCGCACGCCATCGGCATAGATGTTTTTTCCATTGAGCAAAACCTCGCCTTCCACCCTGACGCCGTCTATCATGTCGTTCATCCGATTAAACAACCGCAAATAAGTGGACTTACCGCAACCCGATGGCCCGATTATGGCTACCACTTTGTTTTCCGGTACGCCCAGCGTGATGTTTTTGAGCGCCTGCGTGTTGCCGTAATACAAGCTGACGTTTCGGGTTTCTATCTTGAAATAACTCATCGCGAAAAGCGGTTTCTCAGGTAAATGGCCGTAGCATTCAACAGCAAGGTAATGCACAACAACACAATGATGCCTGCGGCTGCATTTTCGTGGAAGGCAGCTTGCGGGCGTGAAATCCAGTTGAAAATCTGTATGGGCAGAATGGTAAAGGGCGAGCGTAGATCGTCCGGCAAAAAGGTGACGAAGGTCAACGCTCCAATGGTGATCAAAGGGGCCGTTTCTCCTATGGCTCGCGACACCGCCAAGATGATGCCGGTCAGAATAGAGGGAAAAGAAATGGGCAGCAGGTGGTGCCAAATGGTTTGCCAGCGCGTAGCCCCCATGGCAAACGATGCTTCTCTGATCCCAGGTGGTACCGAACGCAATGCTTCCCGTGCCGATATGATTATTACCGGCATGATCAGTAACGAAAGGGTGAGGGCTCCGGCAATCAAGCTGCGATCTAACTGCATCCACCGTACAAACAAGCCCAAGCCCAGTAAGCCGTAAACAATCGATGGGACGCCCGCCAAATTGGCTATGTTTAATTCAATGAACCGGCTGAACCAATTTTTTCTTCCGTATTCTTCCAGATAGATAGCTGCACCGATGCCCAAGGGAACGGCTATGACAATGGTAAGCAAAACTACGAGGACGCTGCCCACCATACCAGCCAAAATGCCAGCCTCTTCGGCCCGCCGCGAGGGAAAAGAGGTCAAAAACTGCTTGTTGAGCCTTCCGATACCGTCTTCAAAGACAGTATACAGCAACCACATCAGCACCATGACGGCAAACAACAAGCCGGCAAGGGCCACCACTTGAAACAGGGTGTCGTACAACCGTTGCTTTAGGGCGTGCCGGCGATAGTGTTCCATAGTACTGTTCAGTTGCCTCCTCCAATCGCCATAAATGTTTTCCGAATGCGAAAGCTGATCATGTTCAAAATGAAGGTGAGCACAAAAAGGGCGATGGCCACAGCGAAAATGGTGTTATAAGCCAACGAACCGTATGGCGTATCCCCCTGGCTTACCTGAACGATATAAGCCGTCATCGTAGATACTGGCTCTAAGGGATTCCAAGTGAGTTGCGGCAGATTACCGGCTGCGATGGCAACAATCATGGTTTCACCTACTGCCCGCGACAATGCCAAAATGATCGATGCCATGATACCCGACAAAGCCGAAGGAAAAACGATGGTTAACGATACCTGCAGCTTGCTGGCTCCTAAAGCAAAGCCTCCTTCGCGCAAGCTGTCTGGAACAGCCCGCAAGGCATCTTCACTTAGGCTGGTTACCAACGGCAAAATCATGATGCCCATCACGATGCCCGGCGACAAAGCATTAAATCCTCCTAAGCCCGGAATCAGCTTTTGCAACAAGGGTGTAATGGTCAAAAGAGCGAAGTAACCGTACACAATCGTGGGAATTCCCGCCAGTATTTCCAAAAACGGTTTAATGACTTTACGAATCGGCCTGCGGGCATATTCGCTTAAATAAACCGCTACCGCCAGACCTAACGGCACACTGACTAACAAGGCAATCAGGGAGGTAAGCAAGGTGCCACACAATAAAGGAAGAATGCCAAAATGCTTTTCAGCAAATAAGGGAGTCCATTGCTTACTGGTCAAAAATTCAATGATAGATACCTCCCTAAAAAAATAATAAGACTGTACCACCAACACGGCCAGAATAGCCAGCGTCGTAAATACCGATACCAAAGAGCACAAAAACAGAATGGCACGCACCAGCGTGTCGGTCAGGTAGGGTAAGCGTCGCTTCTTTTGAATTTTGCTTTCACCGGCAATAGCCTGCCCCACTTCCTTGAACAGCTGCATGCTCTCCGTTAAGTTCCGCCCTGCAATTTTTCTTTAAGGTTGGTGCCTACCTCTTTTCCATCCGGGTACATCGTACCCGAAACTTTGTTTTGCCAACGCAGCTTTACCAATTCCATCAATTCTGCCTGGAGCGGAATGTACCCAACTTCGCGTGCCAAAGTGTTGACGTGCTCCAGATAGAAATCCACAAATCGGTTAACGATCTCCGGTATGGTATCCTCCTGCCGCACATACAAATAGAGCGCCCGCGCCAAAGGCCCATAGGTTCCGTCCTGTACGGTCTGCTCTGAGGGTGTCACAGCAGCTGTGCCGTTGGCTTCATTTTCATCGTCAATAGGCACCAACTTGAGTTTTTCATGGTTTTCCAAGTAATAAGCGATGCCGAAATATCCCAAAGCCCCAGGGTTTGCATTGACACCTTGCACCAGCACGTTATCATCTTCGCTGGCCGTGTAATCGCCTCGGCTGTTTCCCCGTTCACCCATTACTGCTTCGGTGAAATATTCAAAGGTGCCACTGTCCGTCCCCGGTCCGAACAACTGAAGTTTCATGTCCGGAAAACCGGGCCGAACTTGATTCCAATTGGTGATTTTGCCCTGGGCTGCGGACTCCCATATTCGCCGCAATTCACTCAGCGATAATTTATCTACCCACGTGTTGTCAGGATGCACCACGACGGCTAAGCCGTCATAGGCCACCGGCAACTCTATGAAGTGCAGGCCACGTCCCGAGCAGTTGCTTACTTCTCCGGGCGCTATGGGTCGGGAAGCATTGGTAATGTGCACTTCTCCGTTACAGAATTTTTTAAATCCCCCGCCGGTACCCGACACTCCGATAGTAATGCGCACATCGGGATGTTGCTTTTGAAATTCTTCGGCTACGGCTTCGGTGATGGGATAAACCGTGCTGCTGCCATCAATGCGCAAGGTCGTCACACTGCTTTGCCGTTCGGAGCTCCCACATTGGACCATAACGAAGGCCACAGCACAGAGGCCTACCTTTCCCAGCTGATGTCGCATCGTGGTAAAAGTTGCTGGCACAAAGCTAATGGCGCCCTTTCCTTGCTGCTCCATTCAAAAGTTATCAAAAGATTACTGGCTGATGCCAGCAGGTAACAATTTGGAAACACACAAGGGAGATTTTCTTTGTTGTGCACACCCCATTTCGGGATGAAAGCCTGAAAGGAAAACAGAATATGCCCCGCGGTTTACAAAAACTTAAGCCGCTTTTGTAAGGTTAACCTGGTTTGGTTTGGTCGGAAACATCTGTTTGCGAGGAACTCGGTTCCGGCATCTGAGGCCAATCATCTTCATCATGCATCCACTGAGGCAGTGGATCATCGCCTGGACCCATGTTGCGGAAAAGTACTGCCAGGACAATGCCACATAAAAAGCCCATCAAATGCCCTTCCCAGCTCAGATGGGTCAGATAGGGCAGCATGCCCCACACCAGTCCGCCATAGACAAATACCACTGCCAGCGAAAGTGACAACAGACTTCGGTTCTTGCGTAGCAATCCGCTGAAAAACACAAAGGATGTCATTCCATATACCAATCCGCTGGCTCCAATGTGATAGGACGGGCGCCCCATCAACCAAACGCCTAATCCATCAATGACCCAGGTAATAAGGACGACCCGATAAGCCAAATCCCCGTAAAAATAAATGAGCGCTGCGCCCAGAAGAACCAAGGGGATGGAATTAGAAATCAGATGAGAAAAATTATCATGCAAAAAAGGGGCGAGCAGCACGCCGATTAATCCTCTGACTTCTCGGGGCATGATGCCGTATTGCTCCCATCTTCCCTGAACAGCCCACTCCAGTAGCTCTACGGCCCATAAAAGCAGCGTGAAATACAAGGGGATAAGCACACTAACACGCGCGCGGGCCGAAATCGGACGCATGCTTGCAAGTTACAGACGGCAACCGCTGCCTTAACTTATGCTGCTCGACGTTGCTGAACCTTCGGTTATCTTTGAGTTAAGCCCTATGCGACTTTCAAGCGCCAAGCTGGCTGCGGCAGCAGGTCTGTACCTTTTTGGAAGTTGTAAGCCTAAGCCGCCACAAGTAGATGCGTTGTTTTATAATGCAACTATTTACACGGTAAATTCCACCTTCGACAAGGTGACTGCCTTTGCCGTTAAAGACGGTCGTTTTGTTGCGGTTGGAAGCCTCCCCGAGCTCAAGCAGAAATATCCTCGCAGCCCAGCCATTGACCTTCTTGGCGCTTACGTTTATCCGGGATTTTATGATGCTCATTGCCACTTCGTGGGCCTGGCCACCCGCCAACTTGACCTCGACCTTACCGGGACGACATCGTGGCAAGAAGTGCTAAACCGAACCGTCGAATACGGCAAAAACAACCCGCAGGGATGGATCATTGGCCGCGGATGGGATCAAAACGACTGGCCGGAACCGCGATTTCCCGAAAACAGTGAATTAAACCGTTTGTTTCCCAACCGGCCTGTTTTACTCAAACGCATCGATGGCCATGCCGCCATTGTAAACCAATATGTGCTCGACTTAGCCAACATTACAGCCCACACCCAAATTGCCGGAGGAAAAATAGAATTACATCAAGGCAAACCGACCGGCATAGTCATTGACGAGGCTTTGAAACGCATAGAAGCCCTCATTCCCCCTCCTGACCAGGACAGGCTCATCTCTTCATTACTGCAAGCCGAGCAACAATGTTTTTCGGTGGGGCTGACCTCATTGGTAGATGCCGGCCTTACGAAACCCTATCTCGATGTGCTGGACAGCTTATACCGCCATAAAGCTTTGCGCATTCGCATCTATGCCATGATTGCAGATGACGAGGCAACAAAAAAACACTTCTTTGCACGGGGACCCTACATCACCGATCGATTTACCATTCGCAGCGTCAAGTATTATGCCGACGGAGCCCTGGGATCTCGCGGTGCCCTGTTGCTCAAACCCTACAGCGACCAGCCCTCCACGACGGGCATCAGCGTGGCCAGCCGATCTTACTTGCTGGAGCAAGCCCGTCTTTGCGATCGCTACGGATTTCAAATGTGCACCCATGCCATCGGTGACTCTGCCAATCGTTTGGTTCTTCAGGTTTATGCTGAGATCCTGAAAGAAAAAAACGATAAACGATGGCGTGTCGAACACTGTCAGGTTATCGCTCCTGACGACTTCGGCCTTTTTGGTCAATACAACATTGTACCTTCCGTACAACCGGTACATGCCACCAGCGATATGTACTGGGCCTTAGAACGTTTGGGTGTTTACCGGATCAAAGGAGCTTATGCCTACCGCTCGTTGCTGAAGCAAAATGGCTGGCTGGCTATCGGCAGCGACTTTCCCGTTGAGCACATCAATCCACTCCACGGATTTTATGCAGCCGTAGTGCGTAAAGACACAAACCATTACCCTGCCGATGGCTTCCTGCCGGAACAGGCGCTGACGCGTGAGGAAGCATTGAAAGGCATGACCATTTGGGCCGCCCGTGCCTGCTTTCAAGAACAGGATCGGGGCAGTATCGAGCCCGGCAAGCTAGCTGATTTTACTGTGTTAAAACAAGACTTGATGTCAGCCCCTGCCGATAGCCTGTTTGCCATCCGGGTTCTGGCCACCTATGTCAACGGCGAACAAGTATATTGCGCACCAGATTATAAAATAAAAACTAATTAAATTTTTGTATTATCTAAATCAATTGATTGTTTACGTCAGGAGGCCAGGCGATTTTTTAGCTTTGCCCCCATGAAAAAATTCAATTTTTACTCTGGCCCCGCCGTACTTCCGGAACCGGTGTTACAACAGGCCGCTCAGGCCGTGCGCGAATTGGATGGTTTGGGGCTTTCGCTTATCGAAATTTCGCATCGCAGTAAAGAGTTTACCGCCATTGTAGAGGAGTCTGTTGCATTGGTGCGTGCTCTCACGGGATTAGGTGAGCCTTATCGCATCCTCTGGCTGCAAGGGGGAGCGACCATGCAGTTCCTTCAAGTCCCTTACAACCTTTTGAACCGGAACGCTACTGCTGCTTATCTGGAAACCGGCGCCTGGTCGCGTAAAGCCATCAAGGAAGCACGTCTGTTCGGACAGGTACACGTCGTAGCCTCTTCGGCCGACCGGAACTTCACCTATGTTCCCAAAAACTATACGATTCCTAACGATGCTGCCTATTTTCACATTACCACCAACGAAACCATCCACGGCGTTCAACTGCATCAGATACCGGATTCGCCCGTACCCTTAATAGCTGACATGAGCTCTGACATCTTCTCGCGCCCGCTGCAATGGAATAAGTTTTCACTCATTTATGCAGGTGCTCAAAAAAATATCGGGCCCTCAGGTGCCACGTTAGTCATCGTAAACGAAGAGCTCCTGGGCCGCACCGACCACCCCATTCCTACCATGATGGATTACCGGAATCATATTAAAGATAATTCATTGCTTAATACACCCAGCACCTTTGCCATTTACGTTTGTATGCTAACGCTGCGGTGGATCCAGCAGCAAGGAGGGTTGGCTGTGATGGAAGAGCGAAACCGCCGCAAAGCACAACTGCTATATGCCGCACTAGACCAAAGTGATTTATATCGGCCTGTGGTGGATCCTGCCGACCGTTCGTGGATGAACGTGTGCTGGGTGCTGACCCGCCCTGAACTGGAAGAAGCCCTGGTGCGCTTTGCTGCCGAAAACGGTTGTGTCGGGATCAAAGGCCATCGCAGTGTAGGCGGCTTTAGGGCTTCCTTGTACAATGCCATGACGGAAGAAGGAGTGCGCCACCTCATCGACGTCCTCCAGCACTTTGAACGCTACCATGCCTGACCAGACCCAAAATTGCCCATTCCTATCTTAGCTGCCACATGTCCGATGCCATTCACGTGCTGGCCAATGACGGATTAAGTGATGACGCCATCCGTGTATTAGAGAACAAAGGTATTCGTGTCGACACCCATCATTTGACCGAAGAGCAACTGGCGCAAGCCATCAACAATTATGACGTCTTAGTGGTGCGCAGTGCAACGCGAGTACCCAGCTCGCTGATTGCTTTAATGCAACGTCCCCGACTGATTATTCGTGCCGGCGTGGGTGTGGACAACATTGACTTAGAAGCCGCACAGCAGAAAGGCATAACGGTAAAGAACACACCTCGTGCCTCTGCATCTTCTGTAGCTGAGTTGGTTTTTGCCCATCTTTTTGGCATGGCTCGTTTTCTTTTTGATGCCAATCGGCAAATGCCTCTTATCGGCCACGAGCAATTCAATGCCCTGAAAAAAAAGTATGCCGATGGGCAAGAATTGCAAGGAAAAACATTAGGCCTTATAGGTCTGGGCAACATAGGCCAAGCATGCGCTCGTGTAGCGCTCGGGATAGGCATGAAGGTTGTGGCGCACGACCCCTACGTATCCTCAGCTTCTATAGTCCTTAACATAGGCGAGGTACAAGTGCCGGTAACGATCACCACCACCTCTAAGCAGGAAGTCTTACAGCAAGCCGACTTCATTTCGTTACACGTTTCGGGGAATCAAGAAGTACTGACGGCCGATGATTTTGCTCTGATGAAAAAAGGCGTAGGTATCATCAACTGTGCACGTGGAGGCGTATTCAGCGAATCGGTACTGCTGCAATACCTTGACAGCGGCAAAGTAGCCTTTGCTGCCTTAGATGTGTTTGAACACGAACCGCGACCCAATCCGCGAGTCCTGGCGCATCCACGCATTTCGCTGTCTCCTCACATTGGCGCCTCCACCCGCGAGGCACAACAACGCATCGGGATGGAAGTAGCCGAGCTTATTATTGCTTTTTTTAATCAATAATCATGCGCATCAGGCCGTTTCGAGGCTTTCGTCCGCTGCCACAACTGGCCGCACGGGTGGCACTGGTCCCTAACGGCTTGCTCAGCGATGCTCGGCGCCGCCGTGCTGCACGAAACAACCCTTACTCCTTTGCCCACGTTGTAAAACCCAAAATCGATTTTCCTGACGACGTGCCCCGTGCCGACGACCAGCTCTATGCATTTGCCCGGCAGTATTTCGACAAGATGGTTCAAGAAGGAATCTTTTTACGTGATTCTACCCCTTGCTTTTACCTGTACCGCAGTATTTTACCATCTCATACCCAAACAGGCCTAATCTGTTGCCTTGACATTGAAGATTACGATCAGCATCGTGTACGGCGGCATGAAAATACGCGACAGGATAAGGAATTGGCCAACGAGCGTCAGATAACGCTGACCCAATTGAACAGCTATCCGGTTTTTCTGACCCATCGGCCGGTGGAAGCCATTGACCAGTTTCTGACTCAATTAGCCGTACAACCCCCTGCTTATGACTTCGAATGCGAATCGGGTTGGCAACAACAGCTTTGGGTCATCAGCAACTCAGAGGCCATTGAGCAGTTAATTCAAATGTATGAACTGCATGTTCCGGTCAGCTATATTGCCGATGGCCATCATCGTTGTGCGGCAGCATCGCGCTTTGCAGCTACCATGCGGCAACGCGACCAAGGCCAATACCTTTCGCGCGATCATCAATTTTTTCTGGCCGCCTTGTTTTCCAGCAATCAACTGCGCATCTACGATTACAATCGCATTGTGAAAACGCTAAATGGTTTGGATGCGCCAACTTTTTTGCAGCGTGTTGCTGAGCGATTTGAGGTGAGCCCTGCCCCTCGCCGTCCGTTTCGACCCACCTGCCCTGAAGAAATAGGCATGTTTTTCGATCAAACCTGGTACGTGCTGCGCGTGCGCCCCCAGTGGATGCCGCAGGATATGGTAAGTCGGCTAAGTGCCTCGCTGTTGCAAGATTTACTGCTGGAACCCGTGTTGGGTATTATCGATCCAAGAAGCAGCAAGGAACTGGATTTTGTTCCTGGCATTCAGGGCCTCAAGGAACTCGAAAGACGCGTTGCCAAAGGCAAAGCTGCCGCAGCATTTTCCCTTTTTCCGGTTAGTATGGAACAGCTCATGGCCGTGTCAGATGCGAACCGCATTATGCCCCCCAAAAGCACCTGGTTTGAGCCCAAGCTCTTGAGTGGTCTGGTCGTTTTTAAGATGGAATACTGATGTCTTCTGTTGTGATCATTTGGCAGCACCTGCCGATCCGGGGCATGGCCTTATATCCTTTTGTCATTTACCAAAACAAGACCTATGCATCGGATGCCCGTATGGTCAACCACGAACGCATTCACTTGCGTCAGCAATTAGAGTTGCTGATTGTTCCTTTTTACTTGCTGTACATATGCAACTATTTGATCAATCGCATTCGCTTTGGCAATCATGAGTTGGCCTATCGGGAAATTATTTTCGAACGTGAAGCTTATGCCTGTGATCATGACCTAACCTATCTGAAGCGCCGGCGTTTCTTTGCTTTTTTGAGATTTCTGCGACGGTCAGCTCAAAGACCATGACTATACCCGATGTTCTGAAAGGCTCCGAAAATGAGGTTGGTTTTTAAAGACAGAAAGCCGTTTTGGCCCTGCAAGACTTTTTTACTCCTTGCCTGCCTGAAAAGCGTTTGGGTTGATGCGCAAACTCTTTTGATCAAAGGGGTCGTGGTGGACGACAGTACCGGCGCTCCCATTCGAGGTGTGCAGATCATCAATCCCGCAAACATGCACCGGTTCTATGGCGACAGCAGCGGAAATTTTCTGATTCAATGCCATGCCACCGACACTCTTGTTTTTTTAGCACGGGGCTATGCCGTTCGTCGCCTCACATTTCCTAATCTACCCCCGCAACAAGTGGCGGAAGTGCAAGTGCCCATGAAAAAGCTGTGGTACACCCTACCGGACGTTCACGTCGTACCTGAACGCAGCTTTGAGCAAACGCGCCGGGATTTTAGCGAAAAAACATATCAACGGGCTGACTATGTGCTGCAAGGCAGCGACGTGCTGATGCATCCCCTCACCTATTTATACCAACTGCTCAGCCGCCGTGAACGCGACCGGCGTGCCCATGCAGAGCTGGTGGCTCGCGACCAGCAGCAAAATTTGTTGGTGGATCTGCTGCGAGGTTATTGCGAACTAGGTTTGCTCACCTTGCAGGAACAGCACCTGTTGTCTTTCGTTGATTTCTTGCAGCGCCACCAGTTGTTGCAGTTTACACTGACCGAATACGAATTCATTCAACTCCTGCAGCAGGCGCAAGGCGCATATCTCAGGAATCAACGTTAGGCTGTCTGCCGACGTCGCCGCAACAGCCACCATGCCACGATGACGGCGACCATTAGGACCAAGGCTAAGCCCACGACATAGAAGTCATGGTTCTGAATCGTTACCGGCTGCAGCGGTTGGAAGGACGAAGCCGACCTGCGATCAGGCTGCCACGAGCGCAGCTGCGCAAAATGACGCTCCCAACTGACGCGATGGGGTGCCGTGGAAAGCCCTGCTTTGACCGACCACTGGAGTACAATGCTGTCGGTGCGGGCAGGTTGGGCCTCCAGTGGTATGTAGATGATTTTTCCATTTGTGTATGCCCTGGCAACGTTTACCGAAAATGCGGCCGAGGTCAGAGTGTCCAGCAATCGAAACCACACCTCCCCTCGTGGGCGGTATCCCTGCAACACGTGCAGCAAGAACTGTTTAATACCCTTACGATCTCTCAGTAAACTTCCATAGTAAATTTCAATATGTGTAATTCCGGGGTTCACGGTCATCGTGTCGAGATACATCTGCGGAATCTGCCAAGAACCGCCATCCCTGCGGAGTCGAGGCCAATAGCTCGGTTCGGGCAACCGAAGCGGTAGCGCCAACGGCTGCCTTTGTTGCGTTTGGTTCAACACCCATATTTCGCTCCGCACCACTGCATAGTTGGAATAGACGTCTATGTAATGCTTTTGATCGTAAACGGTTGTAGGCTGCGCCGAAGCCTCTACATCAGCATGTGCTGGCCCGTTAAGGCAGCACACCACTGCTGCTATGCCAATGATTGGGTTGACGACGCCAAGAAATCCCCCTGGCAAGAAACCAAAGCGCCGACATTTCCCACGGTTCCGCCGACCCGAAACCAGGTCGGTTAATACCTTCGCCGACATGAGCGCACAATCCATGAAGTTTGCCACCAAAGTAATCCATGCCGGCATCCATCCTGATCCGACGACCGGAGCCATCATGACGCCCATCTATCAAACTTCCACCTATGTTCAAGAAGCCCCAGGCCGACACAAAGGATATGAATACGCCCGAACCTCCAATCCCACGCGTGATGCCTTGCAGGCTAATTTGGCTGCTTTGGAAAACTGTCGCTACGGCCTGTGTTTTTCCAGTGGGCTCGCAGCAACCGACGCCGTGCTCAAACTGCTGAGCAAAGGCGATGAAGTCCTCAGCACTTCCGACATCTACGGCGGAACGTATCGCTTGTTTGTAAAAGTATTTGAACGGTTAGGCCTTCGCTTTCGATTTGTGGACCTTCAGAACCCTGCCCGTCTTGCCGATTACTTGACGGCCAAAACAAAATTGGTGTGGATCGAAACACCATCTAATCCGATGATGCAAATTATAGACCTGGAGGCAGTATGTACGCTTGCCCATCAACATGGAGCTTATGTTGCTGTGGATAATACGTTTGCAACGCCTTACCTTCAAAATCCTGCCGAATGGGGAGCCGACCTGGTCGTGCATAGTGCCACAAAGTACTTAGGCGGCCACAGCGATGTGGTTATGGGAGCTGTGCTGACCAACAATGAGGAGCTCTATGAGCGCTTGAAGTTTCTTCAAAATGCCTGCGGTGCTGTACCCGGCCCTATGGATTGCTTTTTGGTGTTGCGTGGCATCAAGACGCTGCACGTCCGCATGCAGCGGCATTGCGAAAACGCAGAAAAGATTGCCGATTTTTTAGTAAGTCACCCCAAGGTCGAAGATGTGTTTTATCCCGGCATTCCGGCACATCCTAACCATGCAGTTGCGCGAAAACAAATGCGTGGCTTTGGGGGCATGCTTTCATTCACGTTGAAAGGAAACCGCATGGAAGATGCTTTGAAAGTATTGAGCAACACCCGCTTGTTCGCATTGGCGGAATCGTTAGGTGGGGTAGAATCGCTGATAGGACATCCGGCAACCATGACGCATGCCTCCATACCTAAGGAAGAGCGCGAAAGCCGTGGGCTGCGTGACACACTGATTCGGCTAAGCGTGGGCATCGAAGATGCCGACGATCTGATGTCCGATTTAGAACAAGCTATCGGCTGACCCCTTCTGTTAAGGGCAAAACCTGTTGAATGGCCTGCCATACCCGGTCGGCGGCACGTTGCCAGCTGAAGCGCTGCCGTTGTTGCCGCCCCTTTTCGATGAGCTGAGCACGCAGATCGGCTTCTGTGGCAATACGTGACATTGCTGCGGCAATGGCTAGTGTATCGGTCGGATCTACCAGCAATGCTGCCTGACCAGCCACTTCCGGCATGGATGAAGTGTTTGAAGTGATTATCGGCACGTCGCTGTACATCGCTTCGATTAACGGAATACCAAACCCTTCAAACAAGGACACATACACCAAGGCTGTGGCTGCACCCATCAGTTCGGCCAATTCTGCCCGTGACAGATGTCCTAACCAGATCACCTCGTTGCGGTAAACCATGCTTCGAAACGCTTGTTGTGCTTCAGGATAGTGCCATCGCCTTCCAGCCAGTACCAGCTTTAATCCGTGCGGGTGTTGACGCCTGTACAAATCATAGGCTTGAAGCAACCTTACTATGTTTTTGCGGGGCTGAATAGCCCCTGCATATAAAAAGTAGGCCTTCCCTCCACTGATGCGCTCACGCACCCGCTGGCATTCCGATTCCGTTAAGGGGCGGAAATAACGATCTACTCCGTTACAGGCCACAACAATTTTTTCCGGATCAATGCTGTAATGTTTTATTAAATCATTTTTGGTGTACTCTGAAACAGCAATAATTCGCGCTGCCTTCCGCGCATAACGCGGCGTGAAAAAACGATAATAGCGACGAGTAAGTGCATCAACCTGATCGTCGAAATGCTCGAACGCCAAATCGTGAATCGTGATTACCTGGGGGCATGGCGCCCGCAATGAGCCATAACCATCGGGCGACAGAAACAGGTCTGCACCACTCTTCCTCAAGATATATGGCACACTCCATTCAAACCACCCATACCATAATACAGGATGCCTGGCAGGCGGACCTATCACTACGGGACGCACATTGGTGTTGAACACAAATTGGTTGCTGTACGGCCGATCGAAAAGAAAAATGAATTCATGTTCGGGATGTTGCTGAGTGATCAGCCGGAGGGTCTCAGCTGTAAAAACACCAATACCTTCCAACCTGCCCTCAAGCAACAGGCGCGTGTTAACGGCTATTTTCACGCCACAATATTGACAAATCCCGGGGGCATCTCAGTGCTTAGCCCTATGCACTATTGTTACCTTTCAGCCATCAACGGTTCATGCAGCGGTTCTTCTACCGAAATCTGGCCTTTCTCATCACGGTAAATCTGCTCATCAAACCGATTTGGCTGTTCGGGATTGACCGTTCCGTACAAAACGCCGTCGATGCTAGTGAATATGGCCTGTATTTCGTGTTGCTCAACCTGAGCATGCTGACGATGGTTTTGCTGGACCTAGGCTTGAGCAGCTTTAACAACCGCGCAGTGGCGGGCAATACCCAGTTATTGACGATGCATGTACCTCACTTGCTTACAATCAAATTGTTGCTTGCTTTTGTCTATTTGGCCACCACTGTCGTTGCAGCGCTCGTATTAGGTTATACGCACCGCGCCCTATTCATGCTGGCCTGGATCGCTGCAAACCAAATCATGGCCAGCCTGATCATGTTTCTGCGTTCCAACATCAATGCCCTGCATCACTTTACTGCTGACAGCATTTTTTCAATTCTGGACAAAGCAATCGTAATTGTTGTGTGTGGCGCTATGCTGGCCGTACCTGACTGGCGAGCCCGCTTTCAGATCGAGTGGTTCGTATATGCGCAGACGGCAGCTTACCTGATTGCTTTACTTTCCTGTTTTGCATATCTTCTTAAGTTGCGTGTGCCGTTCTTCCTGCAATGGCCTGACCCATTTACGAAGGGTTTATTGCGTCAGGCAATGCCGTTTGCTGTGCTGATTTTTCTCATGTCCGTTTATGGCCGTGTTGATGCCGTAATGCTCAAGCAGCTTCTGGGTGAAGAGGGCAAGACTGAAGCCGGCATTTACGCTGCGGCTTACCGAATTCTGGACGCCTTGAATCAGATCGGGTACCTGTTCAGCATCTTACTGCTTCCGGTCTTAAGTCGTCAACTGGCTAATCGGCTGCCGGTGACCACCCTGGTGCGCAGCAGTTCGGTACTGCTATACGTTTACAGCGTCACCGCTGCTGTAAGCATATGCGTGTTTGCCCGCGAAATCATCGATCTGCTGTATCACAAACATGAACAGCAAAGCACCGCGTCTCTTAAATGGCTGATTTATGCTTTGATCGGCTACAGCCTAAGCTATGTGTTTTCCACCCTGCTTACGGCCGCCGGACAGTTATGGCAGCTAACTGTGATTGCTTGTGGCGTTGTGGTTTTGAATGTGGCCTTGAACCTGATGTTTATCCCTCGCTATGGAGCTATGGGGGCGGCGGCGGCCGCCGCTCTGACGGCAGCGGCGGCCGCC